>CAXTWU010000055.1:0-13424 GCA_964248025.1 uncultured Acidobacteriaceae bacterium
TACCGGCAAACTGGCGGCAAGTGATCTGCAGGCACTGGTCCGTGAGCATTTTGAGTTGACGCCCAAGGGCATCATGGAGTCGCTTGACCTGCGCCGGCCCATCTATCGCCAGACCGCCGCCTACGGCCATTTCGGCCGCACCGACGGCGACTTCGGCTGGGAGCGGACCGACAAGGCTGCCGCCCTGCAGCAAGCGCTGAAAAGCCGGGAATTGGCGGTTCGCTGAGGACTGTCGCCGGGGAGCCGAACCGTGCCTCCCCGGCCGTGCCATCACGGGGCTGTTTCGCCACTCCCTTGTAGTATTTACATTTCCCTTGTCACTCTTACCTGATTCTGCGATAGTACGGCGCAGTGGTTTTCGCGCCATAGTGTCTTTTCCAGGCAGGCAAGTGATGACTGACCGGGCTGTTCATTCAACCTTTCAGGTACCGCAAGTCACCGATGGGGAGATCGACTCGCTCTCCGCCGAGATCGACTCCCGCGGTTTCGGCTGCATTCCCAACTACATCGACCCGGAGCAACTGGCGCGCATGCAGCACTTTGTCCATGCGGCCATCGAGCGGTCGGGCCATGAGTATGTCGGCTTTGGCGGACCCAGGGAAACCGCCGGCTCCGGACTTGATGAGCTGTACCATTCCCCGGAGTTCGGCAGCCTTCTGAGGCGGCTTTACGAGCGAGGCACGGGTCGCCCAGCGCCCGACCAGGCTCTGTACCACGTGTTGCGCTGCCTTTCCGGGCAATCGGGGCAGAAGCACTCACTCATCTTCCACTACGACTCATATGTGGTGACGGCGCTGATCCCTATCGTGATCCCGTCCGAGGGCCAGGCAGGCGACCTGCTGATGTTTCCCAATCGACGCGGCATCCGGCCGGCTTACCTGTTCAATGCATTGGATAAGGTATTGCTCGACAATCCTCTGAACCAGCGCAGGCTGCGCCGCCTCGTCCAACGCTCGCCGGGCAAGGCGACTCGGGTCAAGATGCAGCCGGGGAACCTGTATTTTTTCTGGGGTTACCGGTCTATCCATGCAAACGAGCCGTGCGACCCGGACAAAGTCCGGGCAACAGCACTTTACCACTACGCGAACCCTCACGCGAACTGAGAGTCTCTCAGACCAATTTCGCGCCGGGGTGAGAAACCGGCGCGACGGCAAGGAAGAACGAGTCCCGCTTTCCTCGCCATCGCACGCGCGACCGCACCGCTACTGGAAGGTTGGTTCCGGTTGTTCCGATTCAGCATACTTTTTCAGGTGCGATAGCAGATCGCCCCAAAGCGTATTGCAGGTGCTTAGCTTTTCATCCGTTTCTTCGAAACCCTCGTGCTGCAGCTCAACAACCGTGCTGTCGGCGCCTTTTGAGGAGAGACGAAACGTAGCCGTCGTTCCCTTGGACTGCCCCGGTCCCGACTCGCACTGCCAGCGCACCAGCGAGTTCGGCTTGAACTCCGCAACTTTCCACTCGAATGGCCCTTCGTGCTTCGCGAAGGAGAGAGTGAACTTGCCGCCGTTGCCCGGCTCGCCCTTCAGGTCTTTCGCATACCAGCCCTTGAGTCCTTCAGCTGTGGTGATGGCTTCAAACACATCCCGTTGCGGCGCATGGACGGTGATCTTGTGAGCGGTATAGGTCATCTTGTTTTCCCCTTTTTGTCGTTGCGGTTCATGCTTCCATCTGTTGCCTGCTGCGTTGATCCTTCGGACCCTTAAACTAACCCGTTCCGTGGATCCATTGCAGAAAGGTGACCGGAACCCCGTCGGGATCCTTGATCTGAAACAGCTTTGCGCCCCACGATGTTGGAACCGGGGCCGGAGCCGTCAATCCCAGCTGACGCCAGGTGTGTTCAACGTCGTCCACTTCGACGACCACGTGAACCCGGAGAGAGGAATCCAGCGGAACCGGATCCGGCTCACGGGCGTTGTCCAGGATCTCAAGCCGCAAACCGCCGCCGAGGTCGAAGCGCCGCCCTCGGCCGCGGGCACGGTCCCACTCGGCCACGACCGGAAATCCGAGCACGCTGCCGTAAAAGCCTGAAACCGTGTCAAAGGCGTCCGTTGCAAAGGCGATGTAACTCATGCAAAGGCCCCGGCAAGTTGCAGGCCGGCTTCCGATCTACCCTGCGGGAAAACCTCCTGTGTCAACAGCGCGAGGTGCTCTTCCCAGGCGTTTCGCTCGTCGCAGGCGTCGTAGCACACCGTGACAAGATGTCCGAAGCCGCCGACCGCTGCGTTGAGGTCGCGGATACGCCGCCTTACCGTGGCGGGCGAACCCACAAACCAGAGCCGGTCGCACAGGTACTCGAGATCGATGGCCTCGTCCGGCATGGACGGGTGTTCCTTGAAGAGCGGCCCCAGGCCCAGCCCCAGGTACAGCGGCAGCAGAAACTCCTGCCAGCAGCGCCCCATCATGCCGCCGATCGCGCACGATCGCGCTTCGGCGTCGGTGCGCGCGACATACACGTCGCGGATGATTCTCCAGTCCCCCCGGTCCGCCACACGCCCGCTGCCGGCTGCGCCTTCTTCGACCGCCGACCAGTGCTTCGCCGTCACCGCAGGGTCCGGGCTGATGCTGAGGCTGACCGGCAGGTAGCCTTCTGCACCGGCCAGCTTGTGGTTGGCCGAACCCGGCGTCAGTGCCGCAATCGCGATGGGCGGGTGAGGGTACTGGTAAGGCCTCAGGTGATAGCCGAGGCCCGCAAGCGGCGACTCCGTCCCGCCCGTCTTCCAGAACTCCCCCGCAAACTCCTGCGCTCCGTTGCGCCACAGGTCCGTCATGATCCTGAGCGCTTCAAAGGTCATGCGCCGGTTGCGCCCGCCAGCCGTGTCGAGCCCGAACAACTGGTGGTCCGTCGGCAGCGCGCTGATGCCGACCCCGACGTTGTAGCGGCCCTGCGCCATGTGGTCGAGGTAAGCGATCCGGTGCGCCAGCTCCACCGGGTGGTGATAGGGCAACAGGTGGCCAAGCGACCCCAGGCGGATACGCCTGGTCCGCTGCAACGCCTGCGCGATCAGGAGGTCCGGCGCGGGACAAGGCTCCCACGCCGAGGTAAAGTGCTCGCCGATCCAGGCCTCCTCAAAGCCGAAAGAGTCCAAACGCTGCAACTCTTCCAGGTCCAGGGCCTGTCCCTCGCCGATGCTGCGCTCCGGCGGGTGCGATGGCATCAGAAACGCACCTAGCTTCATCTTCAATCTCCTGAAGCTTCCGCCTGGCGGCTGTATACAAAGTTCGTGTCCGCAAAGGTATACGGGTAGTCGGGACGCTGGTCGGCCATGCGGCCCAGCTTGGGGCGCAGCTGGCCAAAAGCCCTATAGAGGGAGCGGTAGTTCTGGCTGGCAAAGTGGCTGAGGATCTGGTTCCAGCTTTGCGGCTTTTCCCGGATCATCTGCTCCATCTCCTTTGCAATCTCGTCATCCGACAGCTGTTTCGCGCCTGCATCCACCTTGAGCGGCTCCGCGACCACGGCCGCGGCATAGGAGAACGGATCGACCTTGCCGACCAACGGGATGGTGCAGTCAAAGCCCACCTTGGTGACATCGTTCGGCGGATGATCCGCGTTCAGACTTGGGTCAAGCGGGAGCATGTTTTGACCCGGCATCAGCACGATTCCGGTTTGCGGGTTAAACCTCCAGGCCTGCGCCCACTTCACCCGCTCGTCGTTGTAAATATCGATGTCCGCGTCAAAAACCCACGCCGTCTTCGGCATCCACTGCCGCGAGCCGGCCAGCATGATGGCCAGCGCTTGTTTCGCGTCGCCGCCCGACCGCGTCTTGATGCAACAGTACCCGATATTGGAGCAGCCGCCCTCGGGCAGGTACACGTTCTGCACCAGGATGCCTGCCTTGTAAAGGGCGTTATAAAGATCGCCCTCGATCGCAGGCATGAACGCGAACATATCCGTGCGCCCCGGGTGCAGTCCCCCGATCGTCGCGTACTGGTAGATCGCATCCTTGCGGTAGGTGATGCAGTCCACAACAAAGCGATTGTTGTGGGGCAGCCCGCCGCCGTAGGTGCCCGTGTACTCGCCGTAGGGGCCTTCGTCATGCACCCAGCCTTCGGAGGTAATGATGCGCCCTTCAAGCACGATTTCGGCGTTCGCCGGGATCGGCAGGTCGTTGGTCACGCCCTTGACGAGCTTTGCCGGGCCCCCGTAGTAGCCCCCCAGCACCTCCCAATCATCGCTGTTCGGGTTGCTCATCATGGAGGCGATCTTGTCTAACGTCGGGCCGCCGATCAGCACGGTAATCGGCATGTCCTTGCCTTTGGCCGCGTAGTCTTCCGCCGCAATGCGCGCACGATGCGTCGCGTTGCGCATGTCGATGTTGGTCTCGTTTTTTGACCGGTACATGAACCGGTAAATGCCCTGGTCGATGTCGCCCGTTTCCGGATTGCGGCTCACCACGTTGGTGTCGTTCAGGTACGCATTGCCGTCTTTGGGGTGGTATTGAAAGAGCGGAAAGATGGTGAGATCGACGTCATCGCCTTTCAGGATCACGTCCCGGCAAGGGGCGGTGTCGCCTATCACGGGCTTGTAACTTTTCTCGAAACGCTTGGAGATTTCAAGACCCACCTTTGTCGGGTCACAGTCAAGCGCCAGGGCATACTGCGCCCGTACGCCGTACCCATTTGCATAAAAAGGAAAAGGGCAATCCTTGACCTTTTCCACCAGCACGGCCGTATCCGGGTGACTTTCCATGATCATGGGCAGTTCATCCACCCGCTTTTCTTCCTTGATCCGCACGACCAGGCCGGCCTTCTCCAGGTCGGCAATGTTTTCACGCAAACTTTGTTGGGGCATCATCACTCCTTCGGTTCGTTTCCCGCTTTCGCCGTGGATACACTTGGCGCACTCACTCCCATAAAGGATGCGCCCGCATGGCCCCGAACAGGGCTACCGGGAAGGCAAACAACCCTTGCAATCGAAGCAATCTGCGCAGGCTGTTTCAGCCGCATGCGAGGAGGGACACCTGTATGCCGGAGCGTTGCTGCTGGCCGCGATCGCCTCGATCTTTTTCGGGCTGGCGATAGCCACGCCGGGTGCCTGGAAGACAATGCTTGCACTCGAGGAGGCCGGAGTTTGAACTCGAGATGAACGGCAAGGGTGGTGGCCAGAGACGGGATTGAACCGCCGACGCCGGCCTTTTCAGGGCCGCGCTCTACCACTGAGCTATCTGGCCTTGGGAGTCCCAAGAAGCCTGCGGAGGATCGCAGGCGGAGGTTGCCGCAGGCGCTGTGGGGAAGCGCGGACAACTTCCGTAGTATAGCAAAGCCACGGAGACGGGCAAACGGCGATGCGAGTGTCCGCTGCAAGCAGGCGTGGCGACGCAGAGCCTTGAACACGGCGGGGAGAAAGACCTCAAAAAACATGCCATACACTTGTCTGCAACCATGTTTTGTTTCACGTTTCGTTCGGGGTTCTGTGCCAGGCCGGGCTGGCGAGCGCTGTGGATGTGTGGGTGGCTGTTTGTCCCCATCGCACAGGGGCAAACGGTTCCATCCCCCCAGTCGAGCCGGTCGGACCCGCTAAGGACATCAAGGCCGTCGCACGGAGTCAGGCAGCCGGGAAGCACGGCGGCTGAAGCACGGGCCGCGCATGCCTTTGAGCAGGCGCGGGCAGACGGCCCCCTGGCCCTCCATGTTTTTCTGGAGGCGATGCCCAAGGGGGCCGATCTGCACATGCACCTGTCAGGCGCCGTCTACGCGGAAACCTTGCTGGACGAGGCTGCCCAGGACGGCATGTGCGTGGACCCGGCGGCGCTTGCACTGGACCGCACCGCGCCGCGCGGGGCCTGCAGGGCCGGCGAGCTCAGCGGCGCAGCAGCGCTGGAACGCGACAACCACCTGCGCGACGCGTTGATCGACAGCTTTTCCATGCGCGGCTTTGTGCCGTCACCCGGCGTCAGCGGTCACGACCAGTTCTTTGCCACCTTTGCCCGCTTCGGCGGCCTGGGCCGCGAGCATACCGGCGACTGGCTGGACGAAGTGGCCATCCGCGCCGCGCGGCAAAACGAGCAGTACCTCGAAGTGATGGACACGCCGGACCTCAAGACCGCCGAAACACTCGCCGATCAGCTGGGCTACAACCCGAACTTTCGCGCGGCTCGCGATGCATTGCTCGGGGCCGGCATCGACGCAAGCGTAGCGGAAGCGCGTGTCGCACTGAACGAGGCCGAGACTCGCCGCCGGACGCGCGAGCACTGCGGCGAACCTGGCGCGACCCCGGCCTGCGGGGTCTAAATTCGCTTCCTGTTCCAGGTGCTGCGCGAGCAGCCGCCCGCCAATGTCTTTGCACAGATGGTGTTCGCCTTTGAGCTGGCCAAGGCCGACGTCCGCGTCGTCGGGCTCAATATGGTGCAGCCTGAGGACGGCTACCTGTCCATGCGCGACTATGCCCTGCACATGCGCATGCTCGACGCGCTCCACGCCTTGTATGCATCCACACACATCTCGCTCCACGCAGGCGAACTCGCACCCGGACTGGTGCCGCCCGAGGGGCTCCGGTTCCACATTCGATCGGCGGTGGAGACAGCGCATGCTGAACGCATCGGCCATGGTGTCGACGTCATGTACGAAGACCGGGCCCCGCAACTGCTGAAGGAGCTGGCCGACAGGCATGTTCTGGTCGAGATCAACCTGACCAGCAATGACGTCATCCTTGGCATCAGCGGGCCCAACCATCCCCTGCCCGACTACCTGCGCGCCGGGGTGCCGCTCTCGCTTTCAACCGATGACGAAGGGGTTTCGCGCATCGATCTGACGCATGAGTACGTGCGCGCCGCTGAAACTTACGCGCTTAACTACCCGCAGTTGAAGCAGATGGCCCGGGCTTCGATCGAGCACAGCTTTCTTCCCGGCGCGAGCCTGTGGATCGCGACCACACCGGAAACCCTGCGTACCCCCGTGGCCGGCTGCCGGGCGCAACTGGGCGCGGAGCAGCCGGCGGGCGCGTGTGCCGCACGGGTGCACGAAAGCGAAAAAGCAGCGCAGGAGTGGGAGCTCGAAAGGCGTTTTTACGTGTTTGAGCAAAGCCTTTAGCGCATGCGGATCGTGCTCGCGACGTTTGGGACCTTTGGCGATGTAAACCCGCTGGTCGGTATCGGCCGTGAGCTCCGTCGGCGCGGGCACGCGGTGGTTGTGGCAGCGCCGGAGATGTTTCGCGCCCAGGCCGGCGCCGCCGGTCTTGCGTTTTCGCCCGTGCGCCCCGCGCAGGACGCGGCGGACGCGGCGGCGATCGCGATGATCTACGACCGGAAGCACGGGACCGAGCGCGGCTTGCGGGAGTTTCTTTTTCCCGCTCTTCGCGATAGCTTTGACGATCTGCGCGCGATCGTGGAAGCGGAGGGCGGCACAGACCTGCTCCTGTCGGGCGAGCTGGCTTACGCCGCACCTCTGGTCGCCGAGATCACGGGGGTTCGGTGGGCGTCCTACGTGCTGGCGCCGTTTTCATTCTTTTCGGGCTACGATCCACCGGTCCTGCCGCCGTACCCACGGCTGTCGCGGGCGTTGGCCGCGGTTCCGGGGGCCGGGCACCTGCTGCCGCGGTTTGCACGCCTTGTTACGCGCAGCTGGTGCCGGCCCGTGTATGCGCTGCGCCGCGAACTCGGCCTCCCACCGGGCCGGAGCCCCTTGTTCGACGCAAAACACGCGCCGGCGCTGGTGCTTGCGCTGTTCTCGCCCCTGCTGGGTGAGCCGGAGCCCGACTGGCCGCCCAACACCCGCCAGTGCGGTTTCGTCCTGTATGACCGCGATGCCGGTCGTGCCGCCCTGCCGCCGGGACTTGCGGCGTTTCTGAACGAGGGGCCGCCGCCGCTGGTCTTCACCCTGGGCTCGGCTGCGGTGCTCGACCCCGGCGACTTTTGGCGCGAAAGCGCCGAAGCTGCGCGCCTGCTTGGGTATCGCGCGGTCCTGCTGACGGGCACGCACGGCGACCTGCCACCGGACTCCCCGGAGATCTGCCATGCCAGGTACGCCCCCTACTCACTGTTGCTTCCGCGCGCCGCTGCGGTGGTGCACCAGGGCGGCGTGGGCACCACGGCGCAGACGCTGATGGCCGGCAGGCCCATGCTGGTGATGCCCTACAGCCATGACCAGCCTGACAATGCCTGCAGGGTGCAGCGGCTCGGGGTCGCGCGAGTGCTGCCGCGCGAACGCTACACCTCGGTGCGGGCAGCCAAAGAACTTTCCGCGATCCTGCGCGATTCAGGCTATGCTGACCGCGGAAAGCAGATCGCCGCCCGGATTTGCCTGGAAGATGGGCTCACCATGGCATGCGATGCCCTGGAAGGGGTGATGTTGGGAGTGCCCGTTTAAGGCAGAATCTATCGATTGCAGCGCATAGACGGCGCATGCGGCTCAGAGCGCAGAATGAACCGGTGCCCACTTATGACGGGGATCGCCTTCTATCTGGCAAGCTCCGAAATAATTGACTTAGGCTGTACCTGGCCGCGACTTAGAAATCTGTCCGCGCAACGCAGGCTAAGCGCCATAATCGTCAAGGCAGGATTGGCAGCCAGCGACGTGGGAAAGATCGAGTTATCGCAGATGTACAGGTTGTCGATGTCATGGCTGCGTCCATCGGCATCGACCACCGAGCTGCTCGCGTCAGCGCCCATGCGGCAGGTGCCCACCTGGTGGGCCATGCGGTCAAAGGTCCAGCAGTCGGTCGCGCCGGCCGCGTCCCAGATGGTATGGAGTTGCTGACGCGCATGATGCATCAGCCGGGTTTCGTTGCCGCCAGTGGTGAAGTGGATGCGCGGCTTCGGCAGTCCGCGCGTATCCAGCTCGTCTGAAAGCTCCAGGTAGTTGCTCTCGTGCGGGAGGCAGTCGCCGCTGATGCCCATGCCTGCGACGTGAGGGTAGCACTGGAGATACCGCTGAAGCTCGCGTCCCCACAGGCCGCGGCCGCGCGCCACAGACTCGCCCCAGGCCACCGGCATGATGCCGTAGCTCTGGATCAGGTAGCCGCCGGCAAAGTCGGCGCCTGGACAGCGGAGCGGGTCTTCGGTGATCAGTGAAGCCGGAAAGCCTTTGTATGGGCGTGTGTCCTGGTCAAATGTGCCCCAGATCTGGGTCGATGGATGCGCCATGAAGTTGCGGCCCACCTGCCCGCTGCTGTTACCCAGGCCGAGGCGCAGCAGCAGCCGCGCGGACTCAACCGCGCCCGCGCACAGAAAAACGGCATTGGTCTTCTGGCAGAATCGCTCGCCATTCTGCTCGTACACCACCCCCGTCAGCCGGCCCGTGCTGTCGCGTTCGAGGTCGACTACAAAGGCTTCCGGACGGATCTCAGCCCCGGCGCGCAGGGCCACCGGCAGGTAAGTCACGTCCATTGAGGCCTTGGCGCCATTGGTGCAGCCCTGGTGGCAAAAACCGCGGTTCACGCAGGCCTGGCGCTCCGGGTAATCGAGGTCCGGGCCGCTATAGGGCAGGCTGACGGCTGCCAGTGGTGCGGGCGAGGTGCGAATACCGAGCGCTTCGCAGCCGCGCTGCATCAGCAACGCCGGAGCGTTCAGCGGCAAGGGCGGCAGGCCATAGGATCGGCTCGGCTCCCAAGGGTACTGTGCCGGACCGGATACCCCCAGAAAGCGCTCTACCTCTTCAAAGTAGGGCAGGAGGTCGGCGTATTCCAGAGGCCAGTCAGTGCCCACGCCGAAGTCCGTATGGATGCGGAAATCGCGCGGGTTGGGCCGGGGCACATACGCACCCCAGTGCAGGGTCGAGCCGCCCACCCCGATGCCGGAATTGTTTTTGCCGAAAGCGACGGGGTCGGCACCCGCGCTGATGCGCTCATCCAACCAGTACAGGTAGTTCTGGGCCACCTCGTCGGAGGCGTACTCGCCCGGGTCCGCGAAGCCGCCGGCCTCCATGGCGACCACACTGAGCCCGGCACGGGCGAGCCGCGCCAGCAGGGGGCTTCCGCCCGCGCCCGTGCCAATGACAACCGCATCGACCGGTTGATCCATGGCATGACGCCGCATGGGCAGCCCGCCAAGTGAGCCGGCAAACGTACCCGCCGGCCAACCTTCAGGCCAGCTCACAAGTTCTGTGCCTACTGGGCGGGTTCGCAATGTTCTAGGTGTGCTCAACGCCGGGCGGTCTTGCGCTTCGGCTCCCACGGCTCCGCTTTGCCGAGAGCTACGGTAAGCTCCGGCCCAACGCCGGAGCCGGGGTGCGCGGGCCAGCCGTTCGGGCTGTCGGCGAACCCGTCAAAGCTCATCACCTGCATAGTGTCCGGATGCGAGACATAGAGTTCAGTCGCATCGGCCAGGATCTCTTCAAACCAGCGGCTCGCATCCAGCCCCTCCCAGCGCTCTTCGCCGTTCTGGATCCGGTGCAGCAGGGCATCGGCGCGGTCTTCGGTCAGGGCAACGAAGTGCCGCCGGTGCCGGTGCTGGGCGCTCCAGTCCAGCTTTTCGAGACCAACAGCCAGAGCCTGGGCATCGGGCGGCAGCGAGCCGTAACGCCATCCATTGCCCCGCCCCGTGGCTCGTTGCCGCTCCAGCCGCGCGGCCAGCGACAACTCGTTGGCACCGGGGGCGCCGTGCTCGTCGTCAGGGAAAAGACGGCTCAAGACCCGCTCCAGGATGGCAAAGGCTTCAGGGGTAATGCAGGTCGGCTTGTAGTCCGCAGGAATCGCGATGAGCCGCTGCTCCAGGGCGCGGCGGGTAGGCGCGGAAACGCGCGGAGAGTTCAGTATTCCCAGCATGGGCGTAGTAGGCATATGCGACATCAGTCCTCTTTGGCTCCGACCGAGCCCGGGGCAAAACCGGCCTTGCGTGTGTACGTATGAAAATGTCTTTCTAGCTCAGACGCGCTGAGATGCCCGAAGGGTGCGGATTCTACCTTGAGGTTATGGAAGATTTTCGGAAATTGGTATCAGGCGGCGTCCATCGACCCGAAATCGTCCAGAAAGCACGATCCTGACTGCTTCCGGGTACAGCCGGTGCTCTTCGGCCAGGATCCGGGCAGACAGGGTTGCCTCGTCATCGCCCGGCAGGACCGGAACCGGCCGCTGCCCTACGATCACCCCGTGGTCCAGTTGTTCATCGACAAAATGCACGGTGCAGCCTGACACGGCGACCCCGTGGGTCAAGGCTTGTTGCTGGGCGTCAAGCCCCGGAAAAGCGGGCAGCAGCGACGGGTGGATGTTGAGGATGGCTCCCGGGTAGCGTGCAATAAACTCCGGCGACAGCAGGCGCATGTAGCCGGCCAGGCAGACCAGGGTGACGCCGTGCGCCTCAAGCTGTTCCAGCATCTCCCGGTCCGCTTCAAGGCGCCGCCGGCCTGCCGGCGGAACGGCAAAGGCGGGGATGCCGCGGGCGCGGGCATGAACAAGGCCCGGCGCGTCCTCGTGGTTGGAAAGCACAACAGCGATCACCGCCTGGGGAATGCGGCCGTCGGCGACCGCTTCGGCCAGCGCCAGGAAGTTGGAACCACGCCCGGAAAGCAGGATTCCGAGCCGGTGAAGGGTAGGCTCGCTCATGGGCGCGGGCGCCGGGCCGGGTTGCCCGACGATGGAGGTTCGGCCGGGAGGTAATGGACGGACCCGTGCCCGGCGATAACCTGCCCGATGCGATAGAAAGGTTCGCCCAGTTTCACGAGAACGGCTTCGGCACGCCTTGCTTTCTTCTTCGGGACCACGCAGATCAGCCCGATTCCCATGTTGAAGGTACGGAACATCTCGTCCTCGGCCACCGAACCCAGCTGTTGCAGGTGGGTAAACACCGGCTGAGGAGGCCACGAGCCCCGAACAATCTCCGCCGCGACGCCCCGGGGCAGGATGCGCGGCAGGTTTTCCGTGATGCCGCCGCCGGTGATATGGGCCATGCCGGCAACCGCGCCGGCCTTGGCAAGCGCTTGCAAGGGCCGCAGATACGACCGGTGGGTCACCATCAGCGCGGCGCCAGCCTGTGCCTCGAGCGCCGGGACTCGCTGCTGCGGCTGGTAGCCCGCGACCTCAAAAAACAGCTTGCGGGCCAGCGAGTAGCCGTTGGTGTGCAGGCCGGTTGAAGGGAGGCCCAGGAGCAGGTCGCCGGGCTCGATCGCCGAACCGGTAATCAGTTTTTCGCGCGAAACCGCGCCTACAATCGTGCCGGCCAGGTCGTACTCGCCATCGGCGTAAAAGCCCGGCATTTGCGCGGTTTCACCGCCGATCAGCGCGCAGCCATTGGCGCTGCAGGCCCCGGCGATGCCGGAGACAACCTGCTCAATCACCTCCGGAGCGAGCCGTCCCGCAGCCAGGTAGTCGAGAAAAAACAAGGGGGTTGCGCCCTGCACGGCGATATCGTTGACACAATGGTTCACCAGGTCCGCGCCGACCGTGTTGTGCACCCCGAGCTGGAAAGCAAGCTTTAGCTTGGTACCCACGCCGTCGGTGCTTGAAACCAGAACCGGGTCGGGAAAGCGCTTGAGATCCAGCTGAAACAGGCCACCAAACCCGCCGACCCCGCCCAGCACGCCGCGCGTGGCCGTCGTCTTTGCCAGCGCTTTGATACGCTCCTTGGCACTGTCGCCGGCGGCGATGTCGACCCCGGCCGCGGCATAGGTTTGTGACGTGGCTGCGGGCTTTCCGGGCTGGGCAGGCAAGGGCAGAACCTTTTCTAAAATGAAGGCACAGTGTAGCACCGCCCCCATTGCGGCAGCCGCCGCTTGCATGATGCGTTTGAGAGCCCCCGGCACCCTGCCCCGTCTACAATAGCGATTGGTCGCGCAAGGCTGCGACAGCTCCTGAGCCATACCGGCCAGGAAGAGGACACCTACCCCTGATGATGCGGCAGACCCACCCCAGGCTTTTTGTTCCAGTGTTGGTTTCATCGCGGCCCCGGCGTTTCGCATGCCGCCTCGCCGCTTCCCTGCTTTTTCTGCTTTCCGGCTCCGTCGCGCTGGCCGCCGGCACACCTCCCATGCCGACACGGACCACTCTGACCGTCACCCCGGCCCATAGCGGCGCGGGTACGACCCTGTCGGCCTCCGTAAAAAGCGCAACCGGCGAGCCGGTCCGTGAGGGCACGGTGGACTTTCTGCTGCCGGGCGGCCAGTCGTTGGGCTCGGCCGTTGTAGGGGCTGACGGCCTCGCGACATTGAAGCTGGCCGGCGTGCCGCAGGAGACGGTCGTGTCGGCCGCATACACAGCCCAAACAGACCAGTTTGCTGCGTCGGCTTCGGTCGCCACCGCGCTGCCAACACCTGACGCCGAAACCGTGCTGCCGGACTTCACCATCACGGGGAACCCAACGGGCGTGACCATCGCGGCCGGCGGCTATGCAAGCACCGCCCTGACCGTGTCGTCGCTCGGCAGCTATTCCGGTGCCATCCAGTTTTCCTGCACGGGCCTCCCTGCCAGCACAACCTGCGCTTTCAATCCGGCACAGCAGACCCTTGCCGCAAACGGCACCTTTACGGCTACGCTCGAGCTGCAAACCCAGGCGCCCTCC
>CAXTWU010000056.1:0-13391 GCA_964248025.1 uncultured Acidobacteriaceae bacterium
GTACTCGGCGCGGCAGGTGCTCAACCGGCTCGCCCCCGGCATTCTTCATCAGCAGTCCACGCCCGCCGAGCCGGTTCTGCCGACCGGGGCCGCCGACGCCAAGCGCCTGCAACTGCACGCCAGCGCCGCCTCCGACACGCTCGAGGTCGAGGGCTCGAACGATCTGCTCGTGTATCGCGCGCGCTGCTGTAATCCCATCCGCGGCGAGGGAATCGTCGGCTATGTCACGCGCGGCAAGGGGGTCGCGGTGCATGGCCGCGAATGCCCCAACGTGCAAAATCTGCTGTATGAATCCGACCGCCGCATCGCCGTCGAGTGGGCGCGCGCGGGCGAGGATGACGCTGCGCGACGTGCCACCTACCCCGTCAAGCTCACGGTGGTGTGCGACGACCGGCCCGGTCTGCTCAAGGACATCACCGCGACCGCGAGTGAGGAAAACACCAACATCCGTTCCATGGACACTCGCTCCGGCGCAGACGAAGTCGCGCTGATCGAGCTCACGCTCGACGCCCAGGACCTGCGCCACCTGGAGCGTCTGCAGAGTGGCCTGCGCCGTATCCCGGGCGTCCGCGAAGTGCAGCGCTCGTCCAAGCTGTAGGCCACGCGGGCTGTAAGCCAGGCTCAAGCGGCAGCTCACAACCGTTCCTCCTGCCGCCGCGTTTCCGTAAGATCCAACTCGCGCTGCAGCCGCCGCAACAGCCCGTCGCTGATCTCCCCTTTATCGCGCAAACGCGTCAGCGCCCGCCGCTCCACGAACCGCGTTTCCCGGGCCAGCCGCTGCCAGGTTCGGTACCGCTCGCCGTCTTCGCCGCTGTAGTTGGCCAGCCGCATCCGGTAAAACCGCAGCAGGTCCTCTCCATGCTCCCCGGGTTCTCCCCGGGTGGCATCCCGCAGGAACAACACGGCCTCTTCCAGCACGATTCGCCGCGCTTCCGCTTCTGCTTCGGCCGCGCTCCCTCCATCGCCGGCCAGGCCCAGCAGCCGGATCAGCGCCGGCAGCGTCAGGCCCTGCAGCACCAGTGTGACCAGGATCACGGAAAAAGTGAGAAAGATCAGGAGGTTGCGTTGCGCGAACGGCTGCCCGGTCGACAGAGACTCGGGCAGGCTGATCGCCGCGGCCAACGCCACCACGCCGCGCATGCCGGTCCAGCCCACAACGAAGATCTGCCGCGGGTCCGGTTTCGCGGCCGCCCGTTTTAGCAGGCGAGTCCGGATCAGGTACACCAGCCATGCATTCGGAAACATCCACAGCAGCCGAAGGGCAATCAACAGGAGGCTTAACGTCGCACCATAGGCCAGCAGGGTCCATCCGCTGTAAGCCCGTATGCCGGCCAGCACGTAAGGTAGCTGCAGGCCGATCAGCACGAAAACAAGGCCGTTCAGAATGAAATTGAGCGCCTCCCAGGCGCCTGCCAGCTGCAGCCGCGCCGCGGGCGAAAACAGCTCCTCGCTCTTGTGGCTCAGCGAAAGCCCGCAGGCCACCACCGCCAGCACGCCCGACGCGTGGATTTGCTCGCCCGCCGCGTAGGCAGCGTAGGGCACCAGCAGGCTGATCGCCATCTCGATCGGCCCGTCGTCGACCAGCCGCTCGGCCCATGCCGTAAGGGAGGCCAGCAGCAGCCCGACGCCCAGCCCACCGCCTGCCAGCCACAACAACCGCAGCAGTCCGGCACCCGCGCCCGGCGCGCTCCCGCGTTGCAGCATCGACAGGCCCAGCTCCAGCGCCAAAAGACCGGTCGCATCGTTCACCAGGCTTTCCCCTTCCAGCACATCGACCATGCCCTGCGGCAGCCCCAGCGATCGCGCGATGGAGGTTGCCGCGATCGCATCCGTGGTCGCCACAACAGCGCCCAGAATAAAGCCGCTCTTCCAGTCGAGTGCCGTGATCCAGTGATCGCCCATTTCGGCTACGCCCCACACCGTAAAGGCGACCAGCCCCAGCGCCAGCATTGTGATAGGCAGCAGGTTGTGTTGAAACACGCGCCAGCTCATCTGCCACGCCGAGGCATAAAGCAGGGGCGGCAGAAACACCAGGAACACCAGGTCCGGGTGGAGCGATACACGCGGAACATGGGGCACAAACCCGATCGCAAGCCCGGCCACCACCAGCAGGATGGGGTAGGGAACCGCCAGGCGCCGAGCCAGCGCCGCAAACAGTGTGACGGTCAGCAGCAACAGCAGAAATGCCGTTTGCGCCCCGTGCAAGGATTCGCCGCCAGCCATGCCGCACTCCTCCATGCATCCGCAGATCCGCCCGGAACGCGCTCGATCGCACCAGCCTGCCCGAGCCGTCTCAGCGGCAGCTCGCAACGACCTCGGGTGCCGCGCGATGCCACGTTTCGGTGCGCCCCAGCAGCGAAAGGCCGATAAAGCCGCGCAATTTCAGCGTGTCGCCCTGGGCCGTCATCTGCGCGGAGTACGTCTTGCCCGACTCCGGGTCATAGATCCGGCCCTGCTTGGCTTCCGCCTCGCCGCTCGGGGTAAACCCCGATGCAATCGTCAGCCCGCAGATCGCCCGGCCCCGCAGTGAAGGGTCGGGGTTGTTTTCGTCCGTCGCAGGCTTGCCCGCAGGCCCCACCGCGACCACGCGCACACACAGCTGCGTCGCGCCGCACGCGTACACCTCTACCACCGAGTGGTCCGCCGTCGCCCACCGGCCGGTCAGGGAAGAGCCCGAAGGGGGCCCGAAAAGAAAAAACAACAGCATCATGGTGGACATAAGCGCCTCCGGCCGACTCAGAACTGCCAACCCAGAACTGCTCAGTTTGGATGCTGCCTCCAGCCTGCCTTTGTGCGGCAAACGCGGGCCCCGGCCCCTTGCGCCCAGGGTGGAGCAGATAGGGGAGGCGGATCAACGCGGTGAGCGGGTTCCTCATCCCTCACCCAACAAGGCTCTTTGGGGCACAATAATGCCATGAGCACCCCCGGCAAACAGCCTGTATCGACTCCCAACGCCCCGGCCGCCATCGGCCCCTACTCCCAGGCCGTCATTGTTGCAGGCTTTGTGTATACCTCAGGTCAGGTCGGCTTTGATCCGGCCACCGGACAGCTCGTCCCGGGCGGGGTCGCAGGGCAAACGGAACAGGTTCTCCGAAACCTCGCGGCCGTGCTCCAGGCCGCCGGTTCTTCGCTTGAGCAGGTCGTAAAAACAACGGTTTTTCTCAAAGACATGAACGACTTCGCGGCCATGAACGAGGTGTACGCGCGCTTTCTGGCGCCCGGGGAAGTGGTCCCGCCGGCACGCTCCACGGTCGAGGTGGCGCGCCTGCCACGCGACGCCCGCGTGGAGATTGAAGCCATCGCCCAAGTATGACTCTCGCGAGGGGACCCGCGGCGCGCGTCTTTCACTGGCAATCGCACTCTAATGGAGGGAAAGGAACACAAATGACGACCCCAGCCACCGGTACCCAGGCTTCCGAAAAGATCAAACGCACCGAACAGGAGTGGCGCGAGCTGCTTAGCCCGGAGCAGTTCTATGTCACGCGGCAAAAAGGGACGGAGCCTGCCTTCAGCGGCGCTCTGTACCGCAACCACGCCGACGGCTTCTATCACTGCGTGGCCTGCGAGGCTCCACTGTTTCGCTCAGAAGAAAAGTTCGAGTCCGGCAGCGGCTGGCCCTCGTTTTTTCTGCCCGTCTCCGACGATGCCGTGGCCACGCACGAGGACACAAGCTACGGCATGCGCCGGGTGGAGGTAACGTGCGCCCGTTGCGATGCCCACCTGGGCCACGTCTTTCCCGATGGGCCCAAACCGACCGGGCTCCGCTACTGCATCAACTCGGCCGCGCTCAAGTTTGAAGGAAAGTAGAAAAGCCCCGCGATTGCGGGGCTTTTTTGAGCTGCTGACGAATTCAGGCTTTCACAACTTTGCCGCTCTTGATGCAGGACGTGCAAACGCGCATCTTGCGCGCGCTGGACGGGCCGACCTTGGCCTTCACGGGGCGCAGATTTACATTCCAACGCCGGCGCGTCACGTTGTGAGCATGCGAGATGTTGTTGCCGAACCGCGGACCTTTTTGACAAATTGCACAAACCTGCGCCATGTGGAGCTCCAACAGAGTTTTCACTCTTAAGATTGTTTCGACGGCTGCTTCGCCCGTTTACGGACAGAGGGCAGCAGCTTGGGGCCGAACCATCAGTTTAGCCGAAGCCCTTCCGCCGCACAAGCCAGTCCGCCTTCCCCGACAACCCTGCCCCACTCAGCCCGCCGACACAAGATTCTATCCAGAGAATTGCCGCATATCCGCAATCCGAACAGCTCCCTGCCGCGTTGCACCGTTAGCAGCTGTTCTTCTGCGTCCCCGCGCGGCCCCTTCTTGCTTCCATAACCCGCTTTCGACGACAAGGATATTTCCCATGAGCAAACCTACACCCAACATTGATGAAGTCAAGGCTGTTGCCGCGCGTTTGGACCGCCGCAAGTTCCTCGGGTCCGCCGGCCTGCTCGGGCTGGGAGTCGCCGCTACAGGGTTCGCACTCGGCAGTGCGACCCCGGCTTATGCAGACGCTGCCCCGAAAGGCGCCGACAACGACACCATTCGCGAGATCGTTACGGCCATCCTGATTGCCGAAGACCTGGCAACGACCTTTTACTACAACGCGCTTGTCGGCCCCGTGATCCAGGATCCGAACCTGGCCGGCCCCGGCGGCTCTGCGGCCAATGTCACGGCGGCGGGCAATGCAGGCAACGTGGCTTACATCCGGGCTGCCCTGTCTGAGGAGATCAGCCACGCCGACCTGGCGCGTACCCTGCTGGGCTACCCGTCCAGTGCTGGTGCCGCCGGTGACCCCTACCAGACCTTTTACTTCCCGGCGGGCAGCTTCGATACCCTCGCCGGCTTTACCGGCCTGCTGGACGCGCTGGAAAATGCCTTTATCGGCGCGTACCTCAATGCGATCCAGGAGTTCTCCACCCGGGCCGCACTGGGTGCGGCGCAAGGCGGCACCTACACCGACTCCGACGGCCGGCAGTATTCTTCGGCCGAGCTGACGTATTTCACCAAGATCGCTGCTTCTATCCTGGGGATTGAGTCCGAGCATCGGGTGCTGGGGCGCGTAATCAGCAACACCAACCCGGCCAACAACCTGGCCTATGAACAGCTGGATGGCTTGAGCTCGGTGTACAACGGCGCGAAGTCGGCAGTGGGCGCCCTCACGCCTTTCCTGACGACGGGCACCGGAGGGGGGCAGACCCTGGCCGTCGCGCTTGCGAATCAGGGTTCGGTGTCCCTGCCCGTCACGGATACTCCTCCCGCTCCGTTTTAGGCAGGTGAAGGCGAAAGAAAAGGGCAGCTTCGAGGGCTGCCCCTTTTCCGCCGACCCACCTCCTACCGCGCGCCGACCGCCTTCTCCTCGCCCGCGCCCATCTCCTGCAGGCGCTTGGCCAGCAACTGCTCCAGGTTGGCGAGCGCCTCTGAAAAGCCCTCGATGCCCTCCTTCAGCTTGTCATGGGCCATGCGGTCCTTGGCATGCATCTCCTCGAACTTCTGCTCATCGACCGAGATCTTCTGGATATCCATGGACTCCGAATCCTTTGGGTCCAGCTTGCGCGGTAACTCGCCCTGCTTTTCATCGAGTTCGCCCAGCAGCTTGGGCGAAATCGTCAGCAGGTCGCAGCCGGCCAGCTCCGTGAGCTCCCCGATGTTGCGGAAGCTCGCGCCCATGATCTGCGTCTTGTAGCCGAACTTTTTGTAGTAGTGATAAATCGTCGTCACGGACTGCACCCCGGGGTCGTCCGCGCCCTGGTAGTCCTTGCCGGTGTCCTTCTTGTACCAGTCCAGGATGCGGCCCACAAACGGCGAAACCAGCGTGACCTTGGCTTCGGCGCAGGCAATGGCCTGGTGCAGCCCGAACAACAGGGTCAGGTTACAGTGAATGCCTTCCTTTTCCAGCTTTTCGGCCGCCTTGATCCCTGGCCAGGTCGACGCGATCTTGATCAGGATGCGCTCGCGGCTGATGCCGTCATCCTCGTACATCTGGATGATCTGGTGGGCCTGCTCCAGGGTCTTCTCGGTATCAAAGCTCAGCCGTGCATCCACCTCGGTTGAAACCCGTCCCGGCACGATCGCCAGGATCTTTTTGCCGAATGCGACCGCCAGGTGCTTGAACGCCTCGGTCGCGACATCCTTGTCGGCGGCGCCGTCACCCAGCTTTTTTTTCGCTTCCAGCAGCACGTCATCGACAATCTGCGAGTAAGCTGGCATGCCGGCCGCGGCCGTAATCAGCGAAGGATTGGTGGTTGCATCCTGCGGTTTGACTTTTTCAATCGCCTGGATATCGCCGGTGTCGGCGACCACGGTGGTCATCGTGCGTAACTGCTCAAGCAGTGTCTGGGCCATGGCTCTCTCTCCTGGTATGTGTATCGACGTCGGGCGAGGGAGCACTGAGTTCACTGCATGCCCCACCTGGTTTTGGATGCGGCACCCGGTTCGGATGCGTCGCGCCGTTGCTCCATTCTTTCATGCGTTCCCCCTTTCAAGCACCCCGGCCAAAACAGTCCGCGCAAACCGGGCGCCGTGGGTCCGCACAGGTTCCACGTGCCAGAACCGTTTGTAGCTTTCGTCGCCGCGTAGCATATCGATCCACCGGACTCCCTCGCTTGCCGCCCCCTCGGTCGCAAGCCCTGTCAGCAGCATCCCCGGCCGCAGCTTCCCGTGCTCAGGCGAGTGCCCGATCAGGTACAAGTACTGCGTCCGCTCGCGCCGGCCCGGCGGGTCCACCAGCGCATACAGCACCCCCAGCAGGTGCGGCCCCGCGTGGAGCGACACGAGCCGCAGCAGCCCCGCGCGCGCCAGCTGTGGCAGGGCGCTCCCGTGCCAGCGCAGTACAAGCGGGTCAGCCAGCACCCCTGCCTCGCCCGCTCGTTGCCAGCGCTCGGTATGCAGCCGCACCAGATCGTCAAAGCACGTCAGCGCGGAGCTCTCATCCGCCACCGTCAGCCGCAGCGGCCCCAGCCCCCGCGCCGCGTTGCTGTGGAACCGGAAATCGGCCCGCACCTTACCCGGCAGCTCGCGCAAGGGGACCGCCGGGCGGCGCGAACAGGGCTCCGTTTCAGAAGTAGTCACGGCTCCCGGTTCTCTCAGCTCCACGGCTTCCACCGCCGCGCGGAGGCGCGAGGGCCCCGGCAGCTGAAACAGCCGCGCCTCGTCCCAGCGCTCGTCGGCACACAACCGGCCGAGCGCCCGCAGCAGCATCCCAGGCTCGCAGCCCGCCCCATACACCCCGTCCAGGTAGTCTGAGGTGCCCGCCCCCACCATCAGCAACAAGCGCTCGCCTGTGGCTGGGTCGGGATAGATATAAAAGGGAAGCATCGCCTGCAACGCGCCACCTGCTTCCCGAATCGTGACCACTCGCAGGCCGCCCGGCTGCCCGAACTGCTCCCACCAAGGCAGCAGCCACTCCGGCCGCTGAAAAGGCAGCGCCCCGGGGTCGGCGTCCCACAGCTGCAGCCACTCCGGCACCAGCGCTGCCCACGCCTCCGGGTCCCGCACAATCTCGATTTCCATCTCCTCCGCAGCCGCAGCCGCAGCCGCAGCCGCAGCCGCAGCCGCAACCGCAGCCGCAGCAGCTCGGCTGTCGGCCTCGCTCATTCCGGCAGCCCTTCAACCACCTCGCCGGACCGTGCACTTTCGTTCCCGTTTCGATCCACCGCCGAAACCGAATAGCTGTACCGAGCCCCTTTTGCCGGGTGCGGGTCTGTCCAGCTCGCGCTGGCAACAGGCTGGTCGCCGCTCACCCGCGCCGGCGGCTGCACGCTGCCAGCGACGCGCCGGTACACGAAGTACCCGGCCAGGTCCCCTTCCGTTCCCGCGTTCCATGCCAGGTCGATGGTCCCCCCTTCGGCGTTGCTCACCGCCGCCAGGTCTCCCGGGGTTGCCGGGGCAAACCGGTCGCGGGCATCCACCACCGGCGTCTGCGCCGGCAATCCTTCGGCTTCCACGGCATGGCCGTCCAGCACCGCACGCTCCACCAACTGCACCGTGTACCGGTAGCTCCGGTTCAAAACAGCCCCGGCATCCACGGTCCTGTCCGGAGTCCAGCCCGCCGGGCCCCGGGTTTCCCGGGCTTCCAGCACCTGCTGCATGGGCTGCGGAACCCCCTTCGCCTGATCCTCTTTCGCAGGTTGCTGCCCAGCCTCACCGGCTCCGGGCACCTGGTCGCGCTGCAGTCGCACCAGCAACGTGGCCCCAGGCGTGCTTCGGGGCGCGCTTCGGGGCTCACTTGGAGGCGCGCCTGCTGCTGCGCTCCCTCCAGCACCGGCAAAGGTCGCGCTCATCCAGCGCAGCGCGATGCCTCCGGCCGTCGCCTCCGCCGAAGCACTCGTCACGGCAGGCGGCGCGGCTCCCGCCAGGGCCCACGCCGGATTCGATGGCCCCCCATCGAGGCCGCGGCGGTTTCGCAGCCGCACCTCATACCGCAGCAGTCTCGCCCGCCCCCCGCACAGCTCCGGCGGCAGGCGATCGACGAACTCCGCCGGCTTCCCCGCTTCAATGAACATGCCAGACACACTTTCGCAAGCGCCGGCCCCCTCCGCCCGGCAGACCGACGTCGCAACATCGCCGCGTAGACGCACCCGGTCCGTACTCCGGCTCGGCATGGTCCACCGCAGCGACACGGTGTCGCCCAGGCGCGAGGTCTGCAAATCTCCCACCGGCTGCGGCAGCATCAGCGACGGCGGCAGCGGCGAGCCGGGGTTGCCGCACCCGGCGAGGCCCCACAGCATCCCCCATCCGGCGACCGAGCTGGCTGCTGCGGTTCGCAGGGAAAAGGGGAAAGGAAAGGAGAGGAGGCGGTGCATGGCAGAAACAGCCTAGCAGAGCTGCCTTTCGCCACAAGGCGCTTGCCGCAGGGCTGTTCCCCGTCCTTTTATCGCCGACGCCGGGACGCGGGCTGGTCCCAAGCCTCGTTCCCTGTCCGGTCCCAAGCCCAGTCCCGGCCCTTCAGGCGCGGCCCGGCGGCGCCAGCATCTTTCCCAGTGCCCCCTCAATCTCCGGCTCCGCAAAGTGAAAGCCGCTGCCTTCCAGGCGGCTCGGCACCGCGCGGCAGCTCGCCAGCAGGGCCTCGTCGGCCATCTGCCCAAAAGCCAGGCGCAGCGCAAACGCCGGTGCCGGCAGCATCGCCGGCCGCTTCAGTACCCCGCCCAGCGCGCGGGTAAACTCCGTGTTGCGCACCGGCTGCGGGCTCACCACGTTGATCGGCCCCACCAGCTCGTCGTGCTCAATCGTGTGCAGCACTGCGTCGAGCAGGTCTTGGAGGCCTACCCAGCTCATCCACTGCGCGCCGCTGCCCAGCTTGCCGCCCAGACCCGCCCGAAACAGCGGCAGCATCCGCTTCAACGCCCCTCCATACGGGGTCAGCACCACGCCGAAACGCAGGTGCGCCACACGCATGCCGGCCGCCACCGCAGGCGAGGCCGCGTTTTCCCACTCCTCGCAGACCTCCGGCAGAAAACCACCGCCCCGCTGCGACTCTTCTGTCAGGATCTCCTCCCCGCGATCGCCGTAGAAGCCGGTCGCCGATGCCGTCAGCAGCACCTTTGGCGGCTGGCGCAAACGGGCCAGCGCCAACGCCAGCGCGCCGGTCGGCAACGTCCGGCTGTTCACAATGGT
The DNA here is from genome assembly GCA_964248025.1 of uncultured Acidobacteriaceae bacterium. Taxonomy (GTDB): domain Bacteria; phylum Acidobacteriota; class Terriglobia; order Terriglobales; family Acidobacteriaceae; genus EB88. Next base: position 9,608 of record CAXTWU010000056.1, read on the forward strand.
GTTGCGGTACTCCGGACTCCAGCGGTGGGCCGAGATGTTGGCCCCGGCCAGGTGCACCACTGCGTCGAACCCTTCCAGGCGCTCCAGGTCCGCAAACGGCTGCGCCGCCCGCGGCTCCCAAAGGATGGTATCCGGGCTGGCCGGCGGCGCCTGCTGACGAACCTTGGCCGCTTCGCGCACCGGTCGCTGCACCGGAACACCTCCCCACCCGCGCGCGTGAAGATGCGCCAGCAGCGCGTGGCCGATCATTCCGTTCGCCCCGGTTACGACAACCCTGAACAAACGTTTGTCTTTTTCGAGACTGCCTGCTTTACTTTCTCCATTGAATGGCATCGTTGGATTCTTCTCCTTGCTTCAATCAGTCAGGGCCCTGGGATCGGGCAGCAGATGTCCCGTTGGGGAGACGAGGGGAGGGAGCCGGCGAAGCCGGCGGAAGTAGTTCAGAACGGTTCAGATGCTTCCAGCCGGCCGGGAACTGCCGCCCGGCCTGCTTTTTTCGGTGCGACCGCCTTCCGCGCCCGGCTCCTCAACACCCGAAACAGCCTGGAGGTCAAAAAAAATCATCAACTTACGGCGGTCAGCATCCAATGGCAAGAAATCATGTTATTCGTGTTACACGGTCCAGGAGGACCTTCACGATGGTTGAAAGGAAAGCTGTGACGGAGTTGCCGGACACTGAGCTTGCGCCTCTCCCCGGTATGGACGACAAGACTGCTGTCACCACCGCTGGTTCCGGTTCGATTGACGGCGCCAGTGCAGAAGCCTTTATCGCGGAAAAACGCATCGGCGAGCGGATCAAACGCCTGCGTCTGAAAAAATCCATGGGTCTGGTCGAACTGGGACGGCAAACCGGCCTGTCTGCCTCCTTTCTGTCGCAGCTTGAAACGGGCCGTGTTGTGCCCACCCTGCGCAACCTGGCGCGAGTCGCCATCGTTTTCGGCAAGGACCTGAACTACTTCTTTGAGGCCGAGCCACAGCCGATGTTCCGCGTCCACCGCAAAAACGAGCGTACCCGGCTGCCCCAGAGCGGTACCGAGGACCCTAACTACTACTTTGAGAGCCTGGGCTATATGGTGCCCGACCGGCAACTCGATCCATATTTCGCAGAGTTCCTGCCTGGTCGCAAAGCTTCCGATGTCCGGCCCCACGTCCACCCCGGCTTCGAGTTCCTGTACATCCTGGAGGGCGAGCTCGAAATCCGTCACGCCGATAAGACTCACGTCGTTGGCGCGGGCGACGGCGTTTACTTCGACGCCAGCACCCCCCACTCCTATCGTTGCGAAGGCACAGCGCCCGCACAAGTCATCATCGTCACCATGCACCAGCAGCAGGCCCAGCATGCTCAAAACACTGTTCGCCCCATGCCTTCTCACCTGCGGCCTGCCCAGTCCGCCACCATACAAAACGGCAGCGCATCCGGTCTCCGCGGGGGCACCGGCTCTTCCATGCAGTCGCCAGTCCCTCCCCCGCGCGGCAATGGAACCAATCTGACCGTCTAACCCACCTGCACCAAGCCAAAAAAGGCGGCAAGGGGATATCCTCCCTTGTCGCCTTTTTTTATGTGCCTGCCCCCAGGCGCTCCCCGTCTTCCGGGCTCCCAGTCGGTACACTAAGCTCCAATCTATTCATTCGCCCGGAGCTCCCTTGCCCAACCTGCACCGCCTTGTCCCTGCTTTGCCCCTTCTGCTGGCCGTTTCTGTCCTCGCCCAGGCTGCCGCGCCTTCCCCCGTCGCTGCGCCCACGGCTTCCGCGGTTCCCTGGACCGTCCACGACATCTACGCGCCCCCGCCCTCCACGCCCGCCCCCGCCGACACTTCCTGGTCGCCCGACGGCCGCCTGTTTACCTTTCGCGCCCCCAATGGGGACTTCAGCGCCATCGACGTCCGCACCGGCAACCACACCGTGCTCACCCCGGCCTCCCGGCTCGCCGGCGTCGCCACGCATCCGGTGAGTGAAAAGAACAGCGACCATCGCGTCCGCTACGCGCAAAAAAGCTATATCTGGTCTCCCGACGGCAAGGAGGTGCTGTGGGACAAGGACGGTACCCTATGGCTCGACACTCTCAACACCGGCAACAGCGAAGTGAAACAGATCGGCGACACCGGCGAGGGCTCGGGTGACGACGTGCAGTTCTCTCCCGATGGCAAAACGGTCGCCTATCTCCACAATCACAACCTGTACGCGATCGCGCCCGCCCAGGGTGCCACCCCGGTCGCTCTAACCACCACCACCGACCCCAACCTGCTCAACGGCGAGGTCGACTGGGTGTACCTCGAAGAACTAAAGGCCCGCTCCAACTACTCCTGGTCCCCGGACTCCCGCCACCTCCAGTACATCCAGATGGACGAGACCCGGGTTCCCAGCTATCCACTGACCGACTGGATTCCCACCCACGCCGAAGTCGACATGCAGAAATACCCCCAGGCCGGCGATCCCAACCCGGCCGTCCGCGTCGGCATCGTCGCCGCCGCCGGTGGCCCTACTCGGTGGATCGAGCTCCCCGAGGTCCGCCCCAACGAGGACTACATCCCCCGCTCCGGCTGGCTCGACGCCCACACGGTCTGGATCGAAACCCTGCGGCGCGACCAGAAACATCTCGATATCTGGTTCGCCGACATCGACACCGGCAAGGCACAACGCGCGCTCGCGCTCACCGACCCCAAGTTCTTCACGGATGAGTACGATCTTCACTTCTTCCGCCCCGGCCACCTGATCCTGCGATCGTGGCGCACCGGCTACATGCACCTGGACCATTACACCTATGCCGTCGACAACCCGGAGAAAAGCGGCCTCAAGCTCGCCCGGCAGCTCGAGGACGGCCCCTATGATGTGTCCGAGTTCCTGACCGTCGCGCCCGCGGGCGACGGAACCGGGGGCAAGGACACAGTGTTCTACCTGAGCCACGAGGGCGTATCCACCGACACGCAGCTCTGGAGCGTCGGGCTCGACGGCACGGGCAAGCACCGTGTGACCGAAGCCCCGGGGGTCCACAAAATCTCCTTCGCCGCGGGCCGGCTCAGCTACACCGATCAGCATTCCACCCTCAGCACCCCGCCCGTGCTCGACCTGTGCTCGCTTGAAGGCGACGCCCCGCAATGTCGGCCACTCTGGAAGGCAACCCTGCCCCCCAACCGCACGGTGCGCGCGCCCCAGTTGCTCGAGCTCGAGGCCGCCGACGGGAAAACCACCACCTACGCCACCCTGCTTCTGCCTGCTGATAAAACCGCAGCCGCCAGCGTCCCGCTCATCACCAACCCCTACGGTGGCCCCGGATCCTTCGACGTCTCCAATACCTGGGGCGATAAAGCCTTGTTCTTCGACGAGCTGTTGGCCGAGCACGGCTTTGCCGTGCTCCACGTGGAGAACCGCGGCATGGCCGGCCACGGCCGCGAGTTCGAGCAGGCGGCCTACCACGACTTCGGCCCCGTGCAACTGGCCGATCAGCTCGCCGCGCTCGACCAGGTGCTGGCCCGCTACCCGCAGCTGGACCCCAGGCGCCTGGGCTGGTGGGGCTGGAGCTGGGGCGGCACCTTCACCCTCAACGCCCTGACCCACTCGACTCGCTTCCGCGCCGGGGTTTCGGTCGCGCCTGTCACCGACTTCCGCAACTACGACTCCATCTACACCGAGCGCTATCTGGGCCTGCCGATCGCAGAAGCCGGCATGCCCGCCCAGACAGCCGTTTACGACGCAGCCGCCGTCCTGCCCACAGCCGGGAGACTCCATGGCCGCTTGTTGCTGGCCCATGGCACCGGCGACGACAATGTCCACCTCCAAAACTCCA
>CAXTWU010000057.1:0-13341 GCA_964248025.1 uncultured Acidobacteriaceae bacterium
TCGATGCCCGCACGGAGGACGTTGTCGCCCGTGCCCGCGCCATGACCGAGGGCCGAGGTGCCGACGCCGTTCTGCTCGCCGTCGCAGGCGACCCATTGATCCCCGTCGCCATGAACGCCGCGCGCCCTGGCGGCCGTGTGCTGCTCTTCGCGCAAACCCAGCATGGCGAGGCCGCAGTCGATCCAGCTGCAATCTGCATGGACGAAAAGTCGCTGCTCGGCTCCTACAGCGCCTCCGTCGACATCCAGGACGAAGGCGCGCAGTTGGTCTTCGAGGGCTATCGCAATGGCTTCGATCTCACGCCGCTCGTCTCGCACCGTTTCGCGCTTGCCGACGCCGTTGAGGCCATCAACGTTGCATCCCATCCCACCGCGGACTCCATGAAGATCTTCTTCACTGCCAACGCGGAGCCGCTCTGATGGCACCCGCAGGCACCATGCAGGCCGCTGTGCTCTACGGCAAAGAGGACCTGCGCCTCGAAGCTCTGCCGCGCCCGCGCGCGCGCGCCGGTGAGCTGGTGGTGCGCGTCGGCGCGGCGCTCACCTGCGGCACCGACCTGAAAGTCTTTCGCCGCGGCTACCATGCACGCATGCTGCAGCCGCCCGTTCCCTTCGGTCACGAGATCGCCGGCACCGTCGAACAAGCCGGGGAAGGCTCCGGCTTCAAGCCCGGCGACCGCGTCGTCGCGCTCAACTCCGCTCCCTGCGGCCGTTGTTTCTTCTGCCGCAGCGCTCAGTGGAACCTGTGCGACGACCTCCTGTTCAACAACGGCGCGTTTGCCGAACTGCTGCACGTGCCCGCGCGCATCGCCGCGAAAAACACCCTGCGCCTGCCCAGCGGCATGCCGTTTGAGCACGCCGCCCTGACCGAGCCGCTGGCCTGTGTCGTGCTCGGCCTGGAAGAAACCGGTGCCCGCGCCGGCGATACCCTCGCAGTCATCGGCGCGGGCCCGATCGGCCTGCTGTTTATCCACACCGCCGCCCTTGCCGGGCTCCATGTCATCGCCGTCGTCAAGCACCGGGAGCAGGCACGACGAGCCCGGCAGTTCGGCGCGGCCGAAGCGGTGCTGATCGATCCCAATGGCGACAGCCCGGTTGCCGCCGTGCGCGCGTTGACGGAAAACAGCCGGGGCGTCGACATCGCGATCGAAGCCGTGGCCAGCCCCACCACCTGGAACTGGGCCGTCGACATGGCACGCAAGGGCGGCACGGTCAACTTCTTCGGCGGTCCGCCGGCCGGCACACGGGTCGCGCTTGACACCAACCAGCTGCACTACAGCGGCCTCACCCTGCGCGCCAGCTTCCATCACACGCCCCACTCCGTCCGTCGAGCCTTTGCGCTGCTGGCCGGCGGCACCTTCCGGTCCGAAAGCTTTCTCACCGGCCGAGCGCCGCTTGCCGAGGTCGCCGCTGTCTACCGCGCCATGGCCGGCAATCTCAACCAGACCAACACGAATCGCGCTTCCGACAGCAACACCGGCATCAAGACAGTTATCCTTCCGTAAGGCATGGCCGCAGCTTCTTTTCAGTCCGAACGCGATCTCGCTCTGCAAGGGGGCTGGGCGGCGCTGCCTCAAAACTACCGGCCGCCCGAACAGGCGCCCACCCTTGCCGAAGCACAGCTCTGGTGCCGTCGCCTGACGGAAACTCATTACGAAAACTTCCACGTTGCCAGCTGGTTTCTGCCCCAACGGCTGCGAACGCACTTCCACGCGGTGTATGCCTACTGCCGCGTCGCAGATGACCTGGGCGATGAGATCGGCAACCCGGCGCAATCGCTTGCCCTGCTGGACTGGTGGGAGGGGCAGCTCCACCTTTGCTACAGCGGCGTGGCGACTCACCCTGTCTTTGTCGCGCTGCGGCCGGTCATCGAAAGCTGCGGCATCCCGGTACAGCCCTTTGCCGACCTGCTCGTCGCATTCCGGCAGGACCAGTCCATCACCCGCTACGCCACCATCGAAGACCTGCTCGGCTACTGCCGCTACTCCGCCAACCCGGTCGGCCGCCTGGTGCTCTACATGGCCGGCTACTCGGACGAAGAGCGTTTCCGCCTCTCCGACCACACCTGCACCGCGCTGCAGCTGGCGAACTTCTGGCAGGATGTTTGCGTAGATTACAAGGAAGGACGCATCTACCTGCCGCAGGCCGACATGGCCCGCTTCAAGGTCACGGAGGCCATGTTGGCCGAGGGCATAGCCGCAGGCAAGGCCAACGACGCAGTGCGAGAGCTGCTGCGCTACCAGGTAGGCTACACCCGTGTTATGTTCGCGAGCGGGCTGCCGCTCATCCGCATGGTCGACCGCGAACTCGCCGTCGACCTCGATCTGTTTTCACGCGGCGGCCTTGAAATCCTCCGGGCCATCGCGGCGCAACAGTATGACGTGCTGGCCGCACGGCCCAGCATCTCGAAGCCGCGCAAAGCAGCGCTCCTGGTCCATGCAGTCAGCGGTACACTGGCCGGCAAACTGCTCCGGCGTCCCGTCCGCAGCACAGGCCGTCGCGCGTGACCGTCAAACAGGCGTACCGCACCTGCCGGCGCATCGCGCGCCGCGAGGCCAAGAACTTTTACTTCGCGTTTCTTGCCCTGCCGGCTCGCAAGCGCGATGCCATCTGCGCCGTGTACGCCTTTATGCGTCACGCCGACGACCTTTCCGACGACGAGTCGCAGAGCAAGGCCCAGCGCCGCGCTCAACTCGCCGCCTGGGTCGCGGCTTGGCACCATGCCGCCGAAACCGGGGAGACCACCGACCCGGTCTTCCTCGCGCTCAACGATGCACGGCTCCTTTTCCGCATCCCGCTGGCCCTGCTCGACCAGCTGGTGGAAGGCACGGCGATGGATCTGGCCGAGCCCGAGCCCGCGCCCAACGTAACAAAACTCGCGCCCACCCCGGCCCTCGAAACCTATCCCGATTTCAGCGCCCTCCGTCGCTACTGCTACCTGGTCGCCTCCGTTGTCGGCCTGGTCTGCATTCGCATCTTCGGCTACAGTTCGCTCGAGGCTGAAACGTTCGCCGAAGAGCTTGGGCTCGCCTTTCAGCTCACCAATATCCTGCGCGATGTACGCGAAGACGCCGAACGCGGACGCGTGTACCTGCCTGTCGACGACCTCGTCCGGCATGGTTTCACCCCGGAAACGCTATCCGAGGCCGCTCGATCCGGGGCTCCGGCATCAGCAGCCCTGCGCGGCCTGCTGGCGGAGCAGGCTGTGCGTGTCGAGCGCTTTTACCTTTCCGGCTACAAGCTGCTGCCGCTGGTCGCTCCCGACAGCCGCCCCGCTTTGTGGGTGCTGATCACCATCTACCATCGCCTGCTCGGGCGCATCCACCGTTCAGGCTACGACGTCCTTTCGAGCCGCAGGGAGGTGCCCACGCGCGAAAAGGTTTCGCTGCTGCTGCGCGGCATCGGCCGTACCGTGCTGGCCCGTCTTCCCACGCGCGCTGCCCGGCCGTCCCCCGTGCCACGCCGGGTGGGCGTCGCCCACGGCGAAACCGTCGCGATCATCGGCGCGGGCGTCGCCGGCCTTGCCGCGGCCTGCGCGCTGGCCGACGCCGGCTACCGGGTCACACTGATCGAGCGCCGCCCCTATGTCGGCGGCCGCGCCTCGTCCTATCTCCACCCCGGCTCCAGCGAGGTCATCGATAACTGCCAGCACATCCTGCTGGGCTGTTGTACCAATCTCCGCAGCCTGTTTGAGCGTGTCGGCCGCACCGGCGCAATCGCCTGGACCGACAGCATCACCTACATCGAGCCCGGTGGCCGTCGCAGTGTCGTCAGGCCCAGCTGGCGTCCAGCCCCCCTGCATTCTGCCTTTTCGTTTCTCGGTGCGCGCTGTTTTTCGCCAGCCGACAAACGCAGCATCGCCGTGGGCTTGCGGCAGTTCTTTGCGGGCTATCCGTCCGACACCCCCGGCAGCGAAAGCTTTCTCAGCTGGGCTCATCGTCACCGGCAAACCCCCGGCGCGCTGAAGCGTTTCTGGGAGCCCATCCTGCAATCCGCGCTCAATGACGACCTCGATCGTATCTCGCTCCACTATGCCGGCAAGGTCATTCGCGACTCATTTCTCAGCTCCGCCGAGGCCGGACGCATCGGCGTTCCGCTGCTGCCTCTTTCCGAGATGTACGCGGGCGCGGCACGCTACCTGGAATCGCGCGGGGGAACCGTGCACCTCCGCACCTCGCTCGAAGCCCTGGAGCCCACCACCGGCGGCTGGCAGGTGCACACACGCAGCGAGAACGCGGCCGCCGTAGAAACCTTCAGCAAGGTCGTGCTGGCCCTGCCCTGGGAAGCCACCCGGCAGGCCCTGCCCATGCTGCCGAACGGCCCGGCCCGCGACGCGCTCGGCCGGTCGCTCGACTGCTTTGGGCACGCGCCGCTGGTCGGCATCCATCTCTGGTTTGATCGCGAAATCACCGACCTGCCTCATGCTGTTCTGCTTGATACGACCATTCAGTGGGTGTATCAGCGCGATGTGCTGCAATCCGGTTACCGCAAAGGGCAGCCAAGCCACCTGGAGCTGGTCGTCAGCGTCGCACGCAAACTCGTGCCCATGTCGCAGGGTGAGATCCTGGACCTCGCTCTCCGTGAACTCGCCCTGTTTTTCCCCGTTGTTCATGAAGCAACACTGCTCCGAGGCATCGTAACGAAGGAGGTTCACGCAACCTTTTGCGTCACGCCGGGGCTCGACAGCCATCGCCCCGGTGCGCGCACAGCCTGGCCCGGCCTGTTTCTTGCAGGCGACTGGACCGATACCGGCTGGCCCGCGACCATGGAGGGTGCCGCACGCTCCGGCCATTTGGCCGCCGAAGCCGTCACCGGCGGGCGCGACCGCTTTCTGGTCGACGACCTGCCGCCCCATGGCCTGATGCGCCTGTTCGGCTGAGCCCGCAATCGCGTCCCAAACGTCCACTGAACCACCAAAGGAGCTCCGAAACTTTGCCGCCAGCCACCAGCCCGCATCAACGGATTGAGAACCACGGTGTTATCGGCAACATGCGCTCCGCGGCTCTGGTTTCCACGCACGGCACCATCGACTTCTTCTGCTATCCGCGCTTCGACTCGCCTACCGTCTTTGCCGCTCTACTTGACCCCGCGGGAGGCGGCTTTTTTGAGGTGGTGCCGGAGATGAACGATCTCCGCTGCAAGCAGCTTTACCTGCCCGATACCAACATCCTTCTTACGCGCTATCTTTCGGAGGACGGCGTGGCTGAACTGACCGACTTCATGCCGGTCGAAAGGCCGTCCGGCTCGCCCGGGCAGCAGGAACCTGCCTATGCGCACCAGATCCTCCGCATGATCCGGGTCATCAAGGGCTCCGTGCGCTTCCGGGTGCGCTGCGCCCCACGCTTCAACTACGCCCGGGCCACGCACCAGGTGTGCCAGGAAGAAAAAGCCATATGCTTCTACCCCGAATCGGGTCTCGGCGAATCAATGTCTCTCCACGCCACGGTTCCACTCAACATCGACGGCCCCGATGCAATCGCCGATTTCACCTTGTCTGCCGGCAGCTCGGCAAGTTTCGCCTTCGGAGCCCTCAAACCCGAAGAAACCAGCCCCGCGCAACTGCTGGAACCGGAAGCGATGGAACGCTGCTTCCAGCTCACCACCCAGTACTGGCGCGCCTGGATCAAGCAATCCACCTACAAGGGACGCTGGCGCGAAATCGTCAACCGCTCCGCCCTTGTGCTCAAACTCCTGTCCTCGCATGAGCATGGTCCCACCGTTGCCGCCGTCACCTTTGGCTTGCCCGAACACACCGGCGGCGTGCGCAACTGGGACTACCGGTACACCTGGCTGCGCGACTCGTCCTTTACCCTGTACGCCCTGGTGCGGCTCGGCTTTTTCAGCGAAGTTCGTGCTTATACGCTGTGGCTGCGCAAGCTGACCGACAACCTCGATACGGAAACCTCCGAAAACGGCCCGCTGCGAGTGCTGTACCGCGTCGACCACGGCCTCGATCTCGAAGAAACCGAGCTCGAACACCTGGCGGGCTATATGGGTTCGCGACCGGTACGCATCGGCAATGGTGCCAACTCGCAGCTGCAGCTCGATATCTACGGCGAGATCATGGACGCCGTCTACCTGTCCAACAAGTACTCCGACGGCATGCCGAAGGAAGGCTGGCGCCGCGTCATCCGACTGATGGACTGGCTGCGCCTGAACTGGCAGCGTCCCGACGAGGGCATCTGGGAGGTGCGAGGCGGCCGCAAGCACCTGCTGCATTCGCGGCTGATGTCCTGGGTCGCCTTTGACCGCGCCATCCGCCTCTCTGAAAAGCGCTCGCTCGACGGACCGCTGCAGGAGTGGCTCGACACGCGTCGCGCCATCGACAACGACATCTACGACAATTTCTGGGACGAGGAACTGCAATCCTACGTGCCGGTGCAGGGCGGAAAAACGCTCGACGCCGCCCTGCTGCTTATGCCCATGCTGCGCTACATCAGCCCATCCGATCCGCGCTGGCTTTCCACGCTGCAACGTATTGAGGAGCAGCTGAGTGAAGACAGCCTCGTCTTTCGCTACCCGCCCGGCCTCGACGGTGTGGAAGGTACGGAAGGCAGCTTCACTGCTTGCTCCTTCTGGCTGGTCGAGTGCCTCGCACGCTCGGGCCAACTCGACAAGGCACGGCTGCTTTTCGATAAAATGCTCGGCTATGCCAACCATCTCGGTTTGTACTCAGAGCAGCTTGGCTCCAATGGCGAACACCTGGGCAATACCCCCCAGGCACTCACCCACCTCGCGCTTATCAGCGCCGCCACCTACCTTGATCGCGCCCTCGACGGCACCGGGGAGGTTTGGGCCTGATCGCGACGCCAACCCCGACCCTGACTCATTGATCCAGCCAAAGGAGGGAGCCCGCGCATGAACCCCAACATTCGCTGGCTTACCGGCGTCCACGGTGCCGTGACCGGCGTCGCGACCACCCTGCGCGGCATGGACGTACTGAATGCGCCGCTGCTCAACCGCGGCACGGCTTTCACGCAGGAGCAGCGCGACGTTTTCGCGCTCAACGGTCTGCTGCCGCCTCACATTCTCACACGCGAGCAGCAGGTGGCCCGCCTCTACCACGCCTACGGAGAGCAGCCCGGCGATCTTGCGAAACACAGCTTCCTCCGCCAGCTGCAGGACCGCAACGAGGTGCTCTTCTACTCGCTCATCGAAGCGCACACCGCCGAGATGATGCCCATCCTGTACACGCCCACCGTGGCGCTCGGCTGCGCTCACTTCTCACGCCTCTACACCAAGCCGCGCGGCCTTTTTCTTTCCTACCCGCAGCGCCACCGCATGCGGCAAATGCTTGAAAGCCGGCCCTTCCGCGAAGTCGACGTGATCGTCGTCACCGATGGTGAGCGCGTGCTCGGCATTGGCGACCAGGGCGTCGGGGGCATGGGCATCCCCATCGGTAAGCTCGCCATCTACTCGCTGCTCGGCGGCATTCACCCTTCGCGTACCCTGCCCGTTGTGCTCGATGTCGGCACCGACAATCCCGGCCTCCACGGTGACCCGTTCTATGTCGGCTGGCGCCACGCGCGCATCGGCGAAGATGAGTACCTCGCCTTTATCGACGAGTTCATTGCGGCCATCAAGCAAACACTGCCACATGTGCTGCTGCAATGGGAGGACTTCGCGCGCCGGCACGCTCGCCTCCTGCTCGACCGTTACCGCGACGAGCTTTGCTCCTTCAACGACGACATCCAGGGCACGGCAGCCGTTGTACTGGGCGCGGTCTACGCGGCCCTGCGCGCCGGCCGGCAGCGCCTGCGCGATCAGACCGTCGCCATTGCCGGTGCGGGCGGCGCTGGCACCGGCATCGCCGCCGCCCTGCTTCAGGCCATGTCGGACGAAGGCCTGCCGGAAAGGGAAGGGAAGCGGCGCTTCTTTCTGCATGATGTTGACGGCCTTCTCCGCGCGGGCGACCCCACCCTCAGCCCAGCCCAGCAGCGCTTTGCGCAACCGCCCGAAGCCGTCGCGCACTGGCCGCAACCTCGAAACAGCCGCCCCAATTGGAGCCTCGAAGAGGTCGTCAATCATGCCGCCCCTACCATCCTGATTGGCGTTTCCACGCGTCCCGGCCTGTTCTCGCGCGAAGTCGTGGAGACCATGGCCCGGCACCATCAGCGTCCTATCCTGCTTCCCCTTTCGAACCCCACCAGCTGCGCCGAAGGCATCCCGTCCGAGATCCTCGAATGGTCCGGGGGCCGTGCCTTGGTCGCCACCGGCGCCCCGTTTGCCCCCGTGCAGCGCGACGGGAAAACAACTCCCATCGCGCAGGTCAACAACTTCTACATTTTTCCAGGGGTGGGACAAGGTGTCGCAGCCACGGGGGCCAGCCGCGTCACCGATCGCATGATGCTGGCCGCTGCCCGCGCTCTGGGCGACTGGTCGCCCGCCATTCACGCGGCCGGCGCGCCCCTTTTGCCACCGATCGAGGCGATGCAGGAAGCCGCCGTTTCGGTCGCGGTCGCCGTCGGGCAGTGCGCCATGGAGGAAGATCTGGCACCCAAAGCCGGCAGGGCGACGCTTGAAGCCCGAATCCGCGCACGCCTGTGGCGTCCTGGGTACCCGGAGCTCGTCGCCGAAGAAAATACCTGCCCGTAGTCCTCAGCGGCTCAGCAGCGCCACGCCCATGCACACAAACACAGCAGCCGCCCAGCGTCGCCGGTCTACATCTTCCTTCAGGAAAAACTTCGCTGCGATCGCATTCGTCACAAAGGTGAGCGAGGCCGAAGCCGGCCCAATCAGGCTCACCTCTGCATGCGACAAAGCAAACAGCAGCGCGAAAAACCCGCCCGTCATGCCTAGCACGCCGCCCACAAAGCGCAGGTTCGTCACCACCGCCCAGCTCGCGCCCAGCAGGCCCCGTTCCGCGCGAATCGCATCCAGATCCAGCCGCCGCATCGCGGACGCGATCAGCAGGTCGCCCGCCGTCGCAAACAGCACAATGGCCGCGACCATCGAAGCCACCGCCCAGCCCGAAGCATGGTGCGTCCCTGGGTTCACCACAGCCTCACCGAACCGGCGGTGCCGCGCCCGCGCCAAAGCGTCGCGCCCGGTCTCGCTCCCGATTTGCGCAGGCACCGGGCTGCTCGGTATAGCTTTTCCCGTTCGCCACAAAACCCACACCCAGCGTGATCAGCACAATCCCAAGCCAGCGCGAAAGGCTGATCTGTTCATGGAGCCAGAACCGCGACAAGACCGCGATAATGACATTGCCGATGGACGTTGTGGGCAGCACATACGTCAGGTCGGCCCACGAAAGCGCTGCCGTGTACGACGCAAAAAAGCCGATCAGCATCGCCACTCCAAGCCCAACATACGGCGTCGCCAGGGCGTGGATCAACGCCGGGAGGTGGTCGAGCGACACGGGCGGTAGACGCTTCATCCCCACGGCCAGCAGGGTATCCCCGAGCGGCGCGGTCACCGCGACCGTCAACAGCACCAGGTACCGGCGAGGCGTCATGCGAGAGTCAGCCATCGTTCACCCCAGCCTATGCGGCTGCACGCCTGACACAAGGGCCTATGCGCCCGCGCCGACGGCCTCGCGGCTGTCCCGAGCCTTGTCGCTCTTGCTTTGTTTCACCATGCGGTTGCGTTCGGCGCGCAGCTTCAAAAATGCCTTGGCCTCTGTGTAGAGCCGCGGCACGTCACGGTTGATGATCGCCTTGGACACTACCCGCCACGCCGCCTTCGGGCGGAAGTAGTACTCGTCGTAGAACCGGTGCACCATCTCAAGCACATACTCGGTCGGCAGCCCCGGGTACTCGATATGCGCCAGCTGGTGCCCGCCTTCATCCACCATCTTCGCTTCGTTGGTGATAAAGCCGTGCTGCTTGGCGTAGTCGTAAAACTCCGTGCCCGGGAACGCATGCGCGATCGACACCTGGATCGTTTCCACATCCAGCTGCTTGGCAAAGTTGATCGTGTTGCGGATCGACTCCCTGGTCTCCCCCGGCAGCCCCAGGATAAAGTCGCCATGGATCGTCAGGCCCAGGTCGTGGCAGTCCTTCACAAAGTCGCGCGCGCGCTGCACGGTTGCGCCCTTTTTAATGTTTTTGAGAATCTGCGGATCGCCCGACTCGAAGCCCACGATCAGCAGACGGCAGCCCGCTTCCTTCATCGCCTTCAGCGTGTCGCGATCCGTCGTCACGCGCGACGTGCAGCTCCACGTCAGCCCGAGCGGCTTCAGCTTCGCGCACAGCTCGATCGTGCGTGCCTTTTGAATATTGAACGTGTCGTCGTCGAAGAAAAACTCCTTCACGTCCGGGAACAGCTTCTTCGCATGCGCCATCTCAGCCGCTACATCGTCGGTCGAGCGCTTGCGCCACGCATGCCCGGACAACGTCTGCGGCCACAGGCAAAACGTGCACTGCGCCGGGCAGCCGCGCGTCGAATACAGCGACACATAGGGGTGCAGCAGAAACGGGACGTTGTACTTCGTCACGTCCAGGTCGCGCTTATAGATGTCCGTCACCCACGGCATGTCCGGCTTGTCCAGCCTCTCCACCTGCGGCCGGTCCGGGTTGTGACGAATCACCCCGCTTGCATCGCGATACGAAACGCCCAGGATCTCTTCGAGCGGCTTGCCTTCGGCGAACTCCACCACCGAAAAATCGAACTCGCGCCGGCAGATAAAATCGATCGCCGCGCACTCGTCCAGCGCCTTCTCGGTATCTGTCGTGACCGGCGGCCCCACAAACGCGATCTTGATGCCCGGGTGAGCCGCCTTCACCTTTTCGGCCGCGCGCTGGTCGCCCGTCCAGCCGATTGTGCTGGTAAACAGCACCAGAAACTCGTAATCCTTCAGGATCTCGATCACGCCATCCCAGGACACGTGGTGCGGATTCGCGTCCAGCAGCCGCGATCCTTGGAGCATCCCGGCCGGGTACGCCAGCCACACCGGGTACCAGTAGCTTTCAATCTCACGGGTCGCGGGCCAGCGGGAGCTGGCGCCGCCATCGAAGTTCTCAAAAGAAGGCGGGTTCAGAAACAGGGTTTTCAGCGGCATATCGGTCCTCAGTTTACCATTGGGAGTCCGGCACGATGTGTTGGGAACGCAACGAAATGGGCCTCCTGAGCTACTTTTACCGCGCTCCCCGGTTGATCCAGGGCGCGAGCTCACCGGTCGCGCGCAGCAGCGAGAGTTGTGCCTTCAGCAGCAGGAAATGAGCGTCCAGCGCGTCTGAAAACCGGATCCGCTCGTTGATGCGCGCCCCCATCTCGTCAGCGGGCGTCAGCGGTGCCGAGTTCGGGTTCGCCGGAGCAGAAGCCAGCTGCAGCAGCACCGCCTGCAGCTGCTGGCTCGCCAGCTGCGCCTGCAGGTCGGCAACCCGCGCCTGCGCCCGCAGCTCCGGAAAGCTGCTGTGGAGTTGCGAGACCTGCTGCTCGGCCGTTTGGCGCCCCTGCACGGCCTGCTCGTCCGCATGCACCGCGTCTGCGTCGCTCGCGCGAGCGTGTGCCGCCTGCGCGGCGTTGAACAAGGGCAGGCTCAACTGGGCTGAAATGGCAAAATTGTTTGTTTGCAGCAGGTTCCTGTAATACTGGTTGTATCGATTCAGTTGGGTATCCAGCAACTGGTAACTGAACACAAAGCCGATCTGCGGCCGATAGTTCACCCGCGCGTCCCCACGTGCCAGGTAATGTTTGCTGACCGCGTTGCTGTAACCCGCATCCACGCCGGCTGTTCGCCGCGCTCCGGTCGTGCTCTCGCCCGCGGGTGCCTGGGGGATGGTCCCGGCCTCCGGTTGCAGTTCGCTTTCCGCCAGTCCTGTCAGGTCGCTCAGCCGCTTTCGCAACACCTCAGCCTGCGCCAGCAGGTCAAGCCGCTTCAGGTCCGCCTGTGCCGCCGTCAGTTCCGCGCGCGTCGCCGCAATTTGGCTTTCCACCCCCGCTGAAAGCCGGTCCCGCTCAATGCCCTGGAGCCTTTCGGCATATTGCTCTTCTTCTTCCAGCGCCCGAACCTGCTGCAAAACCGTGCTCAGCTGGATGTAGTCGAGCGCCGCGTCCAGCTCCACCTGGTCCAGCGCGTCCTGCAGGTTCAGTGTCGCCGTATGGAGACTCGCCTTGGCCGCGCGAATATAATCCGGCTGCGAAAACGACACCGCCAGCGATTGCACCTGGGTGTTAAACACACTCGGCACACCGCCCTGAAAACCGTAAGAGTAGCCCGCGCCCGACCCCACCGTCAGCGATGGCACATATGCGTCGCGGGTTTCCGACCACGCTGCTTGTGCCCGCGCCACGTCTGCCTGTGCAATCCGCACCGGCGCGCTATTGCGCCGCGCCAGGTCCACCGTCGAGTACAGCGAAAGCTGCGCCCATGCCGCGCCTGCCTGGAGCCAAACCAGCGCCGGCAGTAGGAGCAGGCCGCTCGACCGGAAGCACCCTTTCAACAGCATCCTTCCACGTCAGCGCACCACATCCACGGCGACCCCGTTGGTGAGCGGCTGCCCGCCGACCGAGCCCAGCGCGACCACATCGCCGCTGCCCACGCCCGACAGGATCTGCACCTGCGTCAGGTTCAGGCTGCCCACCGTCACCTGCGAGCGCCGAAGGGATCCACGCACCACCTTGTACACATAGGTCAACCCGCCCTCGGTATGCAGCGCCTCGCGCGGCACAAACAATGCATCGTTCACACTGCTGGTCGTCACCGTCACGTCCACATTCGTATCCGGTAGCAGCCCGTCATGCAGGTTTTCTTTGAGGTCGTCGATCGAGCAGATCAGCTCGCCCACGTTGCGCGTCGTATACGTCACCACCGTCGCCGGCATGCGCGTGATGTGCCCATGCCACACCGCGCCCGGCTTTGCCACCCAGGTGATGGTCACAGGCTGCCCCACGCTCAGCTTGCCCAGATCCGGCTCATCAAAGTAGGCCAGCACCTTCATCTGGTTCAGGTCGGCCATCTGCAGCAGCCGGTCACCCTGCTGCACATACTGGCTCGCAGTGGCGGCCAGCGAGTACACCGTTCCCGCAATCGGCGCACGCACCGCGCCCTTGGCAATCGCATCCTCGGCCCCGGCCACCGCCGCGCGCGCTTCGACCACCTCGGCCCCCGCCTGCTGCAGGTTGGGCGAGTGACCGCGCGCCGCCTGCCGCTGCTCCAGCACCCGCACATCGGCCTGGTCGCTGTTGAGCCGGCTTTGCGCCTGCGCGACCTCGCTCGGCGAGGCCGCGCCATTCCCGGCCAGCTTTTGCAACGTGGTGAGCGCTTGCGCCGCGGTCGCGGCCTCCGTGCGTGCCCCGTCCAGCTGCCCTGCAAACGTGTATCGATCTTCCGGACTGCCGCCACCCGCCACCGCCTGCTGGTTTGCGAGCGCCCCCGCAAGCGAGGCCCGAGCCTGGG
>CAXTWU010000058.1:0-12941 GCA_964248025.1 uncultured Acidobacteriaceae bacterium
GGGCACAGCCCCTCCGGTTCATCCCCGCTGGCGCGGGGAACACCGCCCCAAACCCGGCCGTCGAGTGTGTCGCGTCGGTTCATCCCCGCTGGCGCGGGGAACACGCTCAAGTGCTCAGAATCGAAAAAATTATGAGGGGTTCATCCCCGCTGGCGCGGGGAACACGCACGCCATCCTGCATGCGCGTGAGTGGTCCCGCGGTTCATCCCCGCTGGCGCGGGGAACACGCTACAGGCACGGCGCAAAAGGATTCCAGAAACCGGTTCATCCCCGCTGGCGCGGGGAACACGGCACAAAACGGGTCAATTTCGTTGTAATAGGCGGTTCATCCCCGCTGGCGCGGGGAACACTGTTGCGGAGGAAAATAATTTGGCTCAACTGCCGGTTCATCCCCGCTGGCGCGGGGAACACGTGGATCGCGTTTTCCTGTTTGATGATGGCCGCGGTTCATCCCCGCTGGCGCGGGGAACACGGCCATCACTTCGCCTCGCATGTGAGTGTGCTCGGTTCATCCCCGCTGGCGCGGGGAACACTACTCCGGCCACTTCGCCGACCATTCCCACGCCGGTTCATCCCCGCTGGCGCGGGGAACACGGGCAATGCTGAGGCCGGAGAGTACCCTGTGCCGGTTCATCCCCGCTGGCGCGGGGAACACAAGATTATGCAGCAAGGCGCGGGGAATATCCACGGTTCATCCCCGCTGGCGCGGGGAACACCCGGCGGCACAGACCCGGACGGCGTAGATGAGCGGTTCATCCCCGCTGGCGCGGGGAACACATCGCCAGGGCGATCTCTTGTGAGATGCCGTACGGTTCATCCCCGCTGGCGCGGGGAACACGGTTATCGTACTTCGCGGTCCTATCCAAGAACCCGGTTCATCCCCGCTGGCGCGGGGAACACTGCTGCACATCGCTGAGGCAGATGAGCAGAATCGGTTCATCCCCGCTGGCGCGGGGAACACCTCGTAGCGACCACGCGGCGGCTGACGTGCTGCGGTTCATCCCCGCTGGCGCGGGGAACACCACGCGGTCAGCCCTGGCAGCATCTCCAGCGGCGGTTCATCCCCGCTGGCGCGGGGAACACAGCCATGCGTCTCCGCTCAGTGTGCGCACAGCCGGTTCATCCCCGCTGGCGCGGGGAACACGGTCGTCCGCACTGTCGCTCGCGACAGCGGCACGGTTCATCCCCGCTGGCGCGGGGAACACTCTTCCGAGAAACGACCTGCTCTCAACGAGATAGAACGCCGCTGCCGTTCCACCGACTTTCGGTTGTCAAAGGTCGCCACCCTCCACCCTTGGGTGGAAGGCTACCAGCATCAGCCCGTCGAACTCAACCGGGGCGCGCCGGTTCGGGCCCAGGGTTTGAAACTCATAGCCGGACTCATGGCTGCTTGCCCAGGCCATCACTGCGCTGCCCATCTCGTATCCGGCCTCCAGCTGCGTCCAGATCATCTCGCGCGTACGCCGGGAAACATCGCCGATATACACCCCCGCACGAATCTCAAGCAGCCAAATCGCCAGGCGACCGCGCAGGCGGGGCGGCACATTTTCCGTGACCACCACGGTGAAGCTCATTCCGCCACACGGTGGCCGGCGTCGCCGATCGAGGATGCGTTCGGGATCGCGGGCGTGACCTGCTCGGGTGCGGCTTGCGGGGGCGCGATCTCCCCCGCAGCAAGAACTTCTTCGATCATAGGGATGATGCGCGCGAGCAGCCTGGTGGAACGGAATACGTCGCGGCAGGCTAAACGCACTTCCCGCTCAGCCTGTGTGGTGCCCTTGGCGGCGATGCGGAATGCGACGGGCACGACTGTTTCAAACTTGAACAGGTCCGCGATGTCGTACACGAAGGAAAGCGGCTTGCCCGTGTGGATGAAGCCGACCGCGGGAGCGTACCCCGCGGCAAGCACCGCTGCTTCCGCGATGCCGTATAAGCAGCTGGTTGCCGAGGAAAGACAGCGGTTGGGCAGGTCCGCCGCACCCCAATCGGCCTGGTCGTAGCTGCGCGCGCGCCAGTCCACGCCGAACTGCCGGGCCAGTTGCTTGTAAGTTTCCCGCACACGCGCGCCTTCGATGCCGCGCAGTTGTTCGACGCTGCGCCGCTCGGGCGCGGGCTCGCCGAAGCGCACCGCATACATCTTGCGCACGACCTTGAGGCGCAGGTCGTCGTCGAGCGCCAGTTTTGCCTGGTACAGGAGCCGGTCGGACCGCGCGCCGCCGGGTTGGCCGCTCGCGTACAAGCGGACCCCGGCCTCGCCGATCCACACCAGCAGCGTGCCCACGGTTGAGGCAAGATGGACGGCGGCGTGCGAAACCCGGGTGCCGGGCTCCAGCATGATACAGGCGACCGAGCCGACCGGGATGTGCGTGCGTGTACCCGTTTGATCGACGACGACGAACGCGCCATCCAGCACGTCCACCTGGCCATACTGAATAAAAATCAGCGAAACGCGGTCCTTGAGGGGCAGCGGTCTGGGAGGCGGCAGCACGAGGTCACCGGCCCGGCGCGATGCTGAGCAGCCCGCAGCCGAACGCCTTGGCCGGGCCGATCCCCGCCACCAGCGCTTCCCTGAGTAAATCGGGCTGCTCCGGCGTGAGCAGGCCCTCAAAGCAGACACGGTCCACAACGATGCCGCGCTTTCTGTCGAAAATACGATCTTTCGCGGCGAGGAGGGAGGAAAAGACCGCAAACCCGTGCCGGCAGCCCTGACGCTCCATCCAGGCGAGCTGCGCTCCTTCCCCCACGAGTGGGAGCCGCTTGCCCCCACGGCAAACAATGGGATTGGCCACGAGCCGAAATCGACACTGGCGTCCGGCCTGCACCAGTCGCTCCGGAAAAATATGCTTGCTTGCAAACCCGTCTTCGGCCCGGAGATACCCCGGCAACATCCGCACTGCGGACCATTCGCCCGGCGTTGCCGATTGCACAAGGACGGTCGGAAACTCGGCGTTGCGCCCCCCTTCCAAGCGCCAAAGGAACCGCGCGGGGCGGCTTGTGGCGTTCTCCACAAAGGCGCGTGTCAGGGTGCGGTGCATCTCGTAAGAGTCGCCCGCGTCCCGTCGCGCTTCCTTGCTTCGTGTATCAAGTCTCAGGCGTGTCAGGTACATTCGCGACCTCCATTAGCATTTCCGTGCGCACAGAACGCGGGCCGAACACCCGTGCGGCAAAAGGTCCGGCGGGCTGGTCGAAGCGCATGGAGCCTTGCCTCTCATCTTCCAGCACCAGCCGCATGGCCGCATGGTCGCGGCGGCTTGAGGCAGCCAAGCGGGGCCAAGTCCGCAGTGCCTGTTCGAGGCTGAGGTCGACGAGGCCTCCGGGAAGACACACCGGGAGTCCAGGCGGGAAACTCTTGCGCCCCAGCGTGAGCGGCCAGTGAGGAGTGTGAAGCGCGGCATGGATGTCCGCGAGCAAGCCGCAGTCTCTGCCTTCAAGCCCAACCAGAAACGCCGCGTCAGCCAGGTAGTAGCGGTGGCTCACGACGGTGCGGTTTTTTGCTTCGCCGGAAGCGAGCCGCATGGTTTTTCTTGCCGGGTCGCGGTCGCCTCCGGCGGTTTGATAGTCCCGCATGGGAGCGCCTTCACGGTCGCAGCGCACCCCCATGCGCAGCGCCGCCAAGTCCGCGACCGGCTCTGCACGATCCCGCCCGAGCGCGGCGCAGACCAGCCCCAGCACTCCGGATTTAGAGGGCTCGAGTTGCGTGTCGCGCTCGTCGAAGCGGCTTGTGGTGCCCCAGGATTGCATGGGTCCTTGCAGCCGCAGCAGCAGCGTGTGCATGCTACCTCCCGGCCCGCTCGCCATGAAGCCAATTCTCAGCCTGCGCCTTTATCCATTGTGCCAGGCCGTCGAGACTGCTTTGCGCGTGCCCTTTGTCCTGAGGCCACGCGCCGGTCAGGTCCAGATAGCCCCAGCTGTCGCGAGGGTCGGCGTAGGCAGAGGCAAGCGCGGCTTCGTGCTTGGCCATGGCTCCGACGGAGAGCGCCGACAATGGTTTGTCCGAGTGCTCGCGAACGGGCGTTTCAAACGCGTTCGCCAGGTTGAGCGGGCCGCCGCGGCGCAGCGCAATTCCGACAAATCCGGGCAGGTTATGAGCGGCAAAGGTGTTTTGTTTGCCGGTCGGCACGGCGCGGGCCACAGCCTGTGCAAATGCCTCGACTGCTGCCGCTGTCAACTCCGTGTCGCCTTGAAGATTCGCTAGCAGTTTGCCGAGATCAAGCACGGCATAGCGGTACAGGCAGGCGGAGTTGAATTCAATTTGGCCGATCATGCCCGCACCGGTTTCGTCCGGGCCTCCGAGGTCATCGACGGCGGTAAAGTAGTCGAACTCGCGCTCAACCTTGTGCGTGCTGATTGCGTGGGCTACCTGGCAAGCGGCGTCCTGATTGACCTTAGGCAAATCGGCGAGCATGCGCCCGAACAAGGCCACGTCGACCGCCTTGCCTCCATTCAGCAACTCCTTGGCTTTTTTGCTGAACAGAGAGGCCGGAGCTCCCTTCGCCTCTTTTTTGGACTTCTTTTCTGCCGGGATGTCCAGCTCGTCCCATTGCTGGTGGATTAGCTCGGCAAGTCCCCTGATCTCTTCCTTGCCGAGGAATAGCAGGTACTCGGTTTTTCCATCGTCCTTGACCCTGAGACCGGCTGATCCCAACGCCGCTTCAATGCGTTCTCCGGTGTCGAGGCGGCCATGCTCGACGAGCGCTTTTTCGAGCAGGTCTTTCAGCTTTTTTGTTCGCACTGCTTGGTGTCGGGGCTCCAGAACCGCGCTTTCGTATGCGGCAAAACGAATAGCGCGTTTCCAGCATTGGCTGCTTACCCGCGCTCTTCGGTAGCCGCCGAACAGCGCGTCCTTGGGCGCTCCCGTGTCGTCGCGATTGAGGTTGGAAGGAGCGAAGTTCTGGATGAGGTGAAATTCGACAAACACGGTCATGGCGTCCTCAGGCTTCGTTGGGGGTAAGGTCTGCTTCTTGTTGCCGGTCGCCGTGCATCAGGGCTCGATAAAAGTCGCGTGCCCACATTTGGCGTACCGCATCGCGCCGTTCGGTCGTGTATGGGTTAAGCCAAACGGCGATGTCGGTCAACAGCATGGCGTGGTCGAATCCAAGTTCGTCGGCACGCAGCAGGCTGACGACCTGACGAAGGTAAATCGAGAGGTTTTCGGCATCCGCGTCGAGCAGGGCGATGAACCGCCTTTCGATGCTGTCACTTCCACGCCGCTGCATCAAGGTGCCCAGCGCATAGGCCAAGCTATCCGCGCCGAGTTTAGGGTACAGGGCAAATAAACCTGCCGTCACGTACAACGCGAGCCGGTGGGGATTGCTGTCGCCTGCAAACCGCTCCACATACGGATAGGCGGGCGGGTAAGCACCGGGCGCGAAGCCGAGGCTGCGCCGCAACACGGCAAGAGCGCCGGGGTTCCGTTCGCGCAGCGCGCTCAGGTGGGCAAAGAAGGCCTGCCCATGTTCGTTCATCGTGCCTCCTCGGATGCTCCATCCATGCGCTGTGTAAGCTCAAAGGCGCGCACGATGGCCTGAAACTTCGGCCATGCTTTCGCTTCCGCTCGGAGCGCGCTCGGCGACTGGCCCAGGTTCTGCCGAACTCGATTCCACATGGACCGCGCCGCGAACCGGCAAACGCCTTGCCATTGCCGATACGCGCTTTCGTCTTTGCCCTCCGCCAAGAGGGTGAGCACGCGGGGCAGCCCGCGCTCCGCTTCAGCGAAGAACAAGGCCGTGGCCGGGCCGTTGTCGAGCGTTGCCCCAGCCCGTACGTATGCCTCTTGACTTTTCGGGTCCGGGGCAATCACGGCGGCATACATGCCCCGAGACAACTTGCGCAGCTTCTCATACAAAGATTCGGCCTCGAGGAGGTTTTTGCGGAGATCATTGCCCAGCGCGGGATCCTTCAAGAACGATACGGGCAGATGAACCTGTTCCAAGCGCCAACGCAGCAGCTTGGCTTGATCGCTTGCCACGCCTGCCGCTATAAAGTTTTGCTCGGTGTCCGGCTCGCCCAAGATCAAATGCAGGTTGGCGGCATACCCCAGAACGGCGGCAGGTTGTCCGTGTCTGCCCTCCGTGTCAGGGACCAGTGACGGCAAATCGCGCCAAAAAGCCCGGCCTTCGCGAAATGCCAAGCGGACCAGGCCGTTGCTGCCAGCTTTGTAGCTCGTCATGGGGTCCGGCGCGCCCACGTCTTCAAGCAATGCCAAGCCCGCCGCATAAAGCAGCCGGCGTACATGTCCATCTGGGTCGCGCGAAAACAGCGCCGCCCTCGACAGGCGGGAGAACCTGTCGTTGATGCCGGTCGCAAGCGCGGGCAATGCTCGTAAATCTTGAAGCGATGGCGCGGACTGCTCCCAGGCGGGAAGGTCCTCCGCCGCCGAGAACGAGTGCGGATGGAGTGCCGAACAAAGCGTTTGTTGCAAGACGGAGCCGATCGGTAAGATCGCAGCAGTGTTTGCGAGAGGGCCTGCATTGTCGGAAATTCGCAAAACTTTAATCAGACCACCCGGCGTGAATTGCAAATACCCGAGCAGCATTCTGCAAGCGCGTGCCGGGGTGATCGGTTCAGGCGCGTCGTCCACGCAATGGTTGAACAAAAGCGGATCTGAACCGCAGGCGCTCCCGATCGCGATCTGCGTCCAGGGCTTCAGCTTGTCCCGCGTTTCTTCAGCTGCCGCCAGCGCTGCCACCTGCATGAAAGGGAACTCCGGGTGGAGCAGCCAAAACCGCTCGCGCCAGTGTTCGAGGTAACTGCGCAGCGCATTGGACGGAAAGCCCTCGCGATACCAGCGGGCGCGGTCCTTGTCCTTCCAGGGGCCATGCGCGCGGGTCAGCGCGCGGTGCGTGATTGCGAGCAGCACGCGATACAACGCGATCAGGTTCGGCGGCGAGGTTTCAGCCAGCGCGGCGATCGTGTCCGCTTTTTCGAACAGTTCCAGCAAGCCGACCTCGTCTTGCCTGCCATCCAGGAAGCGAACGGGAATCCACTTTTCATCGAGCAGGTTGTAGGCGGGCAGCTCAAACACTTACGTCTTCATCTCCCATCGTTACCGCTTCGCTGCCGGTCGTTTCAAAGACTAACCCAAGTTCCGCGTCGAGTCGCATTACGAGAGTGCCGATATTGGTAACTCCGTTCCGGAGTTCGAGCGGCTTAAGGTCGCGCAAGAGCGGATGCTCGGAAAAAGTAGGCGGCGCTTCCAGCTCGCGAAAGTGGCGGAGGACGGCTTTCCTATTAAGCCTGAGCCGGCGCGAAAACAGCAGTTTGGCCTGCGCATCGTCCAGGGTCTTCAGCGGATCAAAGGCCGGTTCTTGCGTCGACACGCTCCAGCCGCCGGAAGTCAGGTGCACCGGCACGAGGCCGATCGCATCGTCGCCGAGCCGTGTTGTGTTCTTAATGCCCAATCCTTCTTCCTCCTCGTGGCCTCGCGGTTTGTCCAAATATGCATTTTGAGGTTCGTTGCGCGGGTCAATGGCGGCATTGAGCGCTTTCTGCCTTTGCTCCTTCCGTTTGCTCAGGTAGATGCCGAAAGCCTTAACGTCGATCTGGTCGCGTATTTCGTCCGTGAGCTCGTCCGGCAGTCCGTCGCCGTCGTAAACAAGCCGTACCAGCCGGTCAATGTCCTCCGGCATATGCAGCTCCCTTTCCCGTGAAAGCCAAACCCAAGTTCGCAGCAGGATGTAACGGTCGTACACAAACTCCCACCCGGTCGTCTTCGTCTCGGGCATGCGCGCAGGGTCGAGCCCAGCGACATACAGGCGCGCTTCGGAGTGAGTGTCCGGTCGCGAGCGCCCGTGTCGATGGAGCCGACCCGCGCGTTGCAGGATGAGGTCGATAGGAGCCAGATCGGTGATCAGAAAGTCGAAGTCGATGTCGAGCGATTGTTCGGCGACCTGCGTTGCAATCAACAAGGCTTTCTTCGGTCGTCGTGTTTGCGCTCCAGGCGCGCCGAACAGCTTCAACACGTGCCCCTCACGCGCTTCCCGCTCATCGGCAGGGTATCGGGCGTGAAACAAAAGCAGCTCCGTACCGGGCTCAAGACAGTTTTGGAGTAACCGATATAGTCTTTGCGCACGATCGACGGTGTTGACGATGATGGCCCCGCAGCCTCCGCCTTCCATGCACTGGAGGGCTTGCGAAACGAGGCTTTCTTCTCTTTCGTCTATTTTCCTGATGAGCAGCGTGGGCATCTGCCTTGAAGCGAACGTGGCTCCGCGTACACCTTCTCGGTCCGCCAAAAGCAGTCGCGGATACCCGTATTCAGCAAGTGCTTCCGGCACGGCACCCCAGGCTTCCAGCAGTTTTCGTCGCGCTTCCGCCGGAAGAGTCGCGCTCATCAGCACCACGGAGCAGCCCAGCTCCTTGAGCCAAAGCAGCATCGACCCGATCAGCCCCGTCGTGTAAACGTCGTACGAGTGAACTTCGTCCAGCACCACGACTCGGTTCGTCAAGCCCCATAGCCGCACGAAGTGATGCTTGACGTTCAACGTGGAAAGCAGCGCTTGATCGATGGTCCCGGCTCCGTAGGGCGAAAGCAAAGGCCGCTTGCGCTGCGAAAACCAAACGGAAGATTCAACGGCGCCCGCAGCCTCTCCGCTTGAGTCGTAAACACGGCGGAGTTTCTCAACCCGCTCTTGAAACAAGGCAGAGCCGTGAACTAGCTGAAGGTCGAGCGGGACCTCGCGCCCAAATGCTTTAAGGAAGTGATGTACGCGATCAAAGATGGCATTGCCGGTGGCCTGTGTGGGCAAGGCGAAATAAAGGCCCCGATGCCGGTTGGCTCGTTGCAAGCGGAGATGCGCCAACAAAGCCAGCTCCGTCTTACCCTCGCCCATGGGCGCCTCGACCAGCAGCAGCGCAGGCCCTTGCGCAGTGCCGAGCAGCCAATCGCCTGCCGACTGGAGCGGTCTGGACGCGCCGCTCGTACCGAGCATGCGGGCGATGATTTCGTCAGCGGGCAAACTTTCCTCAAGCAAAGTCTGATAGGGTGGCCAGCCGATTGCCTTCAGAGCTTCTGCCGCGAGGGCAAGCGCCTTATTGAAATGTTCGCGCAAGCTTTCAGCGCGCTCGCCCTGTGGAAACCAGGCAGGGTTCGAAGCAACCCAATCCGCAATCGAAGTCAGCCCGGCAAGCCAGGCAACTGCGGCGGTCTGCATGTCTCCTTGGCAAGGTTGAAGCTCCGCCTCCATAGTCTGCCAATACGCCTGAAACAGGAGTCCGCGCGCTTCGGCCCACGGGTCCGGCGAACCGTGTGGGCTCCGCGCCGGAATCGCCCCCTTGATTTCTTCCGAGCTGGGGTTATACCCATGGTGAGCGCTGATGGCCTGGAGTGCCTGTCTAAGCCACAAGTCAGGAAGGCGCAGCTGTTTCATCAGACCCGGAAGCACAGCCGCTGTGCTCAGCGCATGATCCGTTTCGCCCATCCGGAGGGGGAACGGCAGACCTGCCGCGCGGTCACGGTCCCTGCCTTCGGACCACTTGCACTGAAAACCCGGAGTCGCTTTGCCGAGGTCATGCAGTCCGGCCAAAGCCGCAATCCCACTGTTTGCCGACCGTCGATCCAGCCCAAGCCACCCCGCTGCATGCGTGCCACTACTGTCGGGTTCATACTCGAGTAAAACCTGAGCTACGGCAGCGACGTCGAGCATGTGGGCAAGCAAGCCATGTCCGCCGTCCTCACCGCTCTTTGCCCAAAGGACGCGGACAGCGGGATCGAGTGTCAGGAACGTATGCATTTTCATCTGCTTGCAGAGATACCAAAATCAACACTGCTGCACCATTGGTATTTATGTTGACCCCGATGTTTTCGGCTGGCGCCCGCGCGTATCGAAGCTGAGTCCGCAGTCCCGGGCGTAATGCCAGTGGTAGCCGGTAATCGTGCAGAACAAGGGACAGACACCGCAGCTCTCGCGGAAATGCCGTCGCACCTGCCAGCTGACCCAGCCGCGCTGGCCCTCATGCGTGCGCTTCAGCACATGCGCAGGCAAGTTTATATATTTCCACGGCGCGCTGTAAACGCCGCGCAGCTGATCGAGTTGGGTATCCGCTCGGAAGTCTGCACATGGATGTGCGGACAGAACCGGGTAGCCGGGTCCTCGGCCTGCCCACTTCCGCCGCACTCCGCGCATCTGCCGCGGCCCTTGCAGCGTCGGCATGGTTTCGCATCCGAAGGCGGCAGAGCCAGGAAGTACCTCGAGCGCCCACGACCGTTGCAGGCCGGGCACATGCCCCGACCCTGGCAAGCCACGCACTCAATCAGTGCTGGCTGCTCTCTGCTCACTGTGGGCCTGGATCAGCCAGGCGATCCAGCAAGGCTGCGACCCGGTCGGCGGTCTCACGCCGGAACAGCAGGAGGTTGTCGGCAGGCTCTCCTTTCGCGCCCGGCTTGCCGGGCCGACTACCCGCATGGCAACAAGCTCGAAGGAGAGTGTGCGCAATTTGAGAGCCACCGGACAGGCACTCCAGGTGAGCAGGTAACAGGGCGAGCAGATCCACCCTCGCAAATGGAATCCCGATTTCATGGATTTGCCTGTGGTCGACAAAAGTAAGCAGAACACGCCTTGCTTTTCCTCGCAGTTATGACCGCTTTGGCTGGTTGGAGACACGAGCGTGAGCGGGTCCTCTTCATTCTTTGCGGGGCTGCTGGCCTAAGAATCGGGGAAGCACTCGGTTCAGAAATCGACAAGCACTTCTCACAGGATTTCAGCACTCTTTCCGTTCGGCAGAAAGTTAAGAACTGCCAAGTCGAGGAGAGACTGAAAACGGGGAGCGCTCGTCGCGAGATCGATGTACATCCCGAAATAGCTGCTCTCCTCCAGACCTATGCAGCAGGCCGCAAGGCGGGGTTCTTGTTTTGCAGCCGGAATGGAAAGCCGATCGCAACCTCTAACATTCTGAAACGTCACTTGCACCCGGCACTCAAGGGTGCTGGCTACCTGAATGCTTCGAATGGCGATCACAAAGCAGGCAGCCACGCCTTCCGACGTTTCCGGAACACGCATCTGCGGAACCGAACGACATGCCCCGAGGGCATCCGGAAGTTCTGGATGGGTCATGCTGGAAAAGGTATACCCGACCTCTACGACAAAATCAGAGAGGATGTGGCATTCCGGAAAGAAGCTGCGGAACAATGCGGATTCGGCTTCGAAATGCCTTTAATTATACCGAATGTACCGAAACCGGCGGTGGTGAGGAGGCCCGCGATAGCTGCGTAAATATAAGTAAGTAAACGCGATATGTTGGTCGGGGAGAGAGGATTTGAACCTCCGACCCCCTGGTCCCGAACCAGGTGCTCTACCAGGCTGAGCCACTCCCCGAACCCTGAGTCCGCTGGAGCTGCGCGCCCCTGGCAGGCGGCTGCGGACAGCCTTGAGTGTAGCAGAGGACCCGGCGAAGCTGAAAGCAGCCGATGCCCTAGGCGGCAGCCTGGAAACCGTCGCAACCGCTGTTTGGCGTGACGCGCAGGTGGAGGTTCGCGAGTTTTGGGTGGCCGCAGCCGGAGATCAACTCCTCCGACGCCTGGCGCGTAGACAGGATTTCAACCAGTTGGAGGCTTTTGCCCGAAGTCCCGGATTGCTCGCCGAAGTGGGTGCAAAGCCCGCATTGCCCTTCATGGACGGTGGTCATGGTGTGTGTTTACTCCCTTTGGGGAGGTGAGAAGGACCGAAGGCTAAGCCGCGTTGCCCGCCTGGCGAGGCAGGCAGCGGAGGGAGGACGGACTATCCTGACAGCATGAGGGCCGGAAGCGAACTCGATTTCCGCCGGATGGGCGTGCTGGATGGAGGTTTCGCGACGGAACTGGAGCAGCGCGGCCTTTCGCTGGCGGGTCCGCTGTGGTCGGCGCGCGCGCTTCTTGAAGCACCGGAGGCGGTGCTTGCTGTGCATCGCTCGTACCGGGAGGCGGGGGCTGATGTGCTGTCCACCGCGAGCTATCAGCTGTCGTCGCTCGGGTACGCGGCCGCTTTCGGGCTTGAGGCGGAAGCCGCGCGGGAAGGGGCCGCCGAGGCACTTCGAGCATCTGTGCGGCTGGCGCGTAAGGCCGCGGAGGGCTCGGCAGTCTGGGTCGCGGCCTCCCTTGGGCCTTATGGCGCGGCGCTGGCAAACGGGGCAGAGTTCCACGGAGAGTACGGTTTTGCCTCGGAAGCTGAACAGCATCGGGCCCTGGTCGCGTTTCACGCTGAGCGCATTGCCGTGCTGGCCGGGACCGACGCCGACCTGCTTGCGTTTGAAACGGTTCCGTCGCTCGCGGAAGCGCAGGCGATCGCCGAAGCGCTGGAGCCCTGGCCGGCGATCGGCGCCTGGGTGTCGTTCACCTGCCGCGATGCGGCGCATACCGCGCATGGAGAGCCCCTGCGCGATTGTGCAGCGTTTCTTGAGTCGATCCCCCAGGTGCTGGCCGTTGGGGTCAACTGCATCGCGCCGGAGCTTGTTTGTTCGCTGCTGGGCGAGCTACGCGCCGGGACGGGCAAGCCGCTGCTGGCCTACCCAAACTCCGGCGAGCGTTGGGACGCCTTGAAGCGAGGTTGGACTGGTGCAAGCGGCCTGGAAAGGTATGAAGAATTGGCCGGCGAGTGGTTTGCCGCAGGTGCCCAGGCTGTAGGCGGCTGCTGCCGGACAGGACCTGAGTATGTGCGGGCCGTGGCGCGGACCCAGTCGCAGAACCGGTAGCCGGAGCGCGCGTTCGCTGTCGCATGTCGTGCCGGGGCAGTCCTTTCACGTGCCATCAACATGCGACAATGTGGGCAGCGCCATGGCTGAAACAACCCCGCTCGACGCATCTCCCGTCCCAACGCCCACCACCATCACGCCTGCCCTGCTCAAGCAGCACTCCATCACGCCGGAGGAGTACGCGCGCATCGAAGCCGCGCTGGGGCGTGTGCCCTCGCTTACCGAGCTGGGCATTTACAGCGTGATGTGGAGCGAGCACTGCTCCTACAAGAGCTCGC
>CAXTWU010000059.1:0-12545 GCA_964248025.1 uncultured Acidobacteriaceae bacterium
GGCCGTGAAACTGCGTCAGGAACTGCACGGGGACGCCGAGCAGCGAGGCGGCCAGTAACTGCAGCCACTCACGCCGGCCGAAACGCGGGGTGCGCAGGACCGGCAGCAGCGCGAGCACCGCGAACAAGAACCGGTACAACACCATGTGGCTTGAGTTCATGGAGCGCAGCGCGATTTTGCCGAACAGGAACCCCGTACTCCACAGGCTGCCGGCTGCCGCGCAGGCACAGTAGCCCAGCACGCGCAAGCGGCGCGCGCCAGGGACTGTGTGCGGGACGCTGTGTGCGATCGGCGTCGAGCTCGTGGTCATCTCGGATGGTTCCTTTTGCACCGCGGGCGGCACCGCCCGTAATTCGTCGTTCATGCTTCATGCCTGATGGGTTCAGCAGACAAGACGGCTCACCCTACGACGGCATTTCAGGGTTTCGGCCGCACCATCGCGCCTGGCTACCAGACGACGCAGCGCCTGGCCGGTGCCATGGGCGCGCCGGGCTTGCATTGAAAAGCCTTGGCAAACGCCGGCAGGTTGGCGACCACGCCGTTGACGCGCATCTGTTCGGGGGCGTGCGGGTCTGCGCGCAGGCGCTCGCGCAGTGCTTCGGGCCGGGTGCTTGCGCACCAGCTTTGCCCATAGGCGACAAAAAACTGCTGTGCGGGCGTCAGCCCACCGTACGCCGGGCCGCCGGGCTCGGCAAGGGTGCCGGCGGTTTTTGAGAACGCCAGCCAGGCGAGCTTGAGCCCGGCTTCATCGGCCAGGTCTTCGCCCAGCGTCAGCTTGCCGTTGCCGTGCTGCCCGTCCACCTGCACAAAGGCGCTGTACTGATTTTGGACGCAGCTGGCGCGCTCGGCAAACTGGGCTGCGTCGTCCCGGCGCCACCAGTCGCGCAGGTTGCCCTGCCCGTCAAAGCGGCGGCCTTCGTCGTCAAAGCCGTGCGAAAGCTCGTGCCCGATCACCGCGCCGATCGAGCCGTAGTTCACCGCGTCGTCCTGCGCCGGGTCATAAAATGGCGGCTGCAGGATGCCCGCTGGAAAGTTGACGCTGTTTTTTTGCGGGTCGTAGTAGGCGTTCACGGTCTGCGGCGTCATCGCCCATTCGGAGCGGTCCACCGGCCGCCCGATCTTGCGTGTGTCGCGCGCGGCTTCAAAGGCAGCCGCACGCATGGCGTTGCCGAACGCATCGCCGGGCGCGATGCGAAGGCTTGTGTAGTCGCGCCAGCGGTCGGGGTAGCCGATGTTGTTGGCCACCAGCTGCAGCTTGCGCGTCGCTTCTGCCCGGGTGGGTGCACTCATCCAGGGCAGGGTGGCCAGATCGCTGCCCGCGGCAGCCTCGATCGATCGCGCCAGGGCCTCTGTGCGGGCCTTGTCCGCGGGCACAAAACGGCCGGCGACAAACAGCCTGCCCAGCGACTCACCCACCTCGGCGTCCACGGTCCGCGCGCAGCGCTTCCAGCGCGGCTGCTGCTCGGGCGTACCGGAAAGAATCCTGCCGTAAAAGGTAAAGTGCTCGTCGTCAAGCGGGCGCGGCAGGGCGGTGGAAGGCACGGAGCGCAGCAGGTTCCAGCGCAAAAGGGCTTTAAGGTCCGCAAGCGCCGTTTCCTCCAGCACATTGTGCAGAGCAAGAAAAAACAACGGCTCGGCGACGTTGAGGCTGGCGACCGGCGGCGCGCCGACTTCTTTGAGGTAGCGCCGGAACGCGAGCTCGGGGGAGTTGGCCTCGAACTGCTCAAGCGGCGTCCAGTGATACAGCAGCGTGGGGTCGCGCAGCTCCTCCTGCGATAAAGAAGCGTCGGCGAGGGCCGTTTCAACCCGCAGCACGGCGGCAGCATCGCGCGTGGCCTCCTCTGCCGGCTCGCCAAGCAGCAGAAAGCTACGCCGCACATGGGCGAGGTAGTCCTCGCGAAGTTGCGCGCTCCGGCCGTCGGACCGGCTGTAGTAGCCCTTTTCCGGCAGGCCCAGCTGGGGCTGCCCCACAAAGGCGATCTCCTCGGTGGCGTCGCGGTAGTTCTGCTGCGCGCCAAAGCGGAACAGGCCCGGCACCCCTTGTTTCTGGAGGAAAGCGAGCAGGGGAGGGAGCTCACTCTTTTTGCTCACCCCTTCGATTTCGCGCAGGGGCCCTTCCAGCGGCTTTGTGCCTTCCGCATCAATCTGGTCCGTGTTCATGCAGGCGGCATAGGCATCGCCGGTCTTTTGTTCGTCAGAGGTGCGGCCTGTGCTGCCCGGCACCGAAACCCTTTGGAGGATGCTCCGCAGGGCAACGGCGTCCGCGTCCGCGGCCTCCGTATCGCGACCATAGGCGGCGCGGTCGGCGGGCACCGGGTGCTGCGCCAACCAGCCCCCGCAGCTGTACTGGTAAAAGTCCGTGCAGGGATCGGTGGTTGTGTCGCGCAGGGCAGGGTCAAGCGCGTGCACTGGCGCTTGCGCCTGGGCTTGGGCGGGCGCGGCCGGTGTTTGCGGGCTGGCGCCGGTCCCGCCCAGCAACAAGGCGATCGGGAGGGCATAGAGCGCTGCTCGCTGCGAACGGAGAAGCATGGATAAAAGGACCAGCCGGTGGCTCAAAAGGTTTCCATTTCCAGGGGCTTTCCCGGGGGTTCCCCGGGGTGTGCCGCTGTTCAATCGCCGGCACCGCGACCGTGACATGAAAGTACACAGTCCGGGCCACCCTCCGCGATGTTCACCCCTCCATGCCATGTTGCACAATAGCGAGTATGGTGCCGGGAACAAGGTCGAGCGCAATCCGCTGGGGCTGGTGGGCCTGTTGGGGATTGGGCCTAGCGCTGCTGCGGCCGGCAGCCGCCCTACCGCCGGCCGCGCCCGCGCCCAGGCCGGCCATTCGCGTCCCGACCGATGAGCTGGGGTTTGTGCCCCCCAGCCGCTTTTTTATGCCCTACCGCATCCCTGCCGCCACGCTTGATTTTCTGGATGCGACGCACCTCCTGTTTACCTTTCATGTCGCGCGCCTGATGCACCGTGAGCCGGACGACCCGGCTGAGGACCAGGACCAGACGATACGTGCCGTGGTGCTGAGTTTGCCGGACGGCAAGGTCGAGGGCGAAGGCACCTGGCGGCTCCACGATCGCAACCGCTACCTTTGGACACTGGGCAATGGGCAGTTTCTGCTGCGGCAGCGCAACAGGCTTTCCGTGGGCGATAAAACGCTGGTGCTGCACGACTACCTTCATCCGGAAGGTACCCTTGCCTCCGTGCAGGTTTCGCCCGATGGCAAGACCCTGATCGCCCAGTACAGCAAGCCTGTTGAAATATATGACGAGGCCGGCGACCGGCTCACCCCGCCATCGCTCGGCGACGACGCGCCGTCGGACGGGGAGCGAGCCGGGGGGCGCGCCCAGCAGTACACGCTGCTTGTGATCGACACAGAAAGTCACAGGGCGAAGCGGGCCGGCCCGTTTCATCACCCGGTGGCGCTGCCCGTGCTGGAGGGCGGCTACCTGGGCGCGGAGCATGGCAAGGGAAAGCAGTGGGCCGTGTCGATGCACCCGTTCCACGGCGACTCGCACGCTGTCACCACCGTGACCAGCACCTGCCAGCCGCGGCTGGAGCCGATCAGCGCCCGAACCTTTATCACGCAGAGCTGCCTGCCAGTATCCACCGACCGGCTGGTCGAGGCCTTCGACCTGGGCGGCCACAAGCTGTGGGAGCAGATCTGGCAGAGCCGGTTTGCCTGGGGCAGCTTTGCTTTCAGCGCTTCCGGCAGCCGCTTTGCGTATGAGTCGATCGAGGTGAATCACGACCTGGGCAACTTTGACCCGGTCGATCCGTCGTCGATTCTGGGCCAGCCTGTGGGGGTGTTCGCCGTGGCCACGGGCAAGCCGGAGCTGGTGCTGGACGCCGCGCCGATTCTGACGGCGGGGGAGAACTTCACGCTTTCGCCCGACGGAGACCGGCTGGCGATCCTGCGGAACGGGGCCATCGAGGTATATGCCCTTCCTTCACTGGGCGGCCCAGGCACGGGTTTGGGCGCGGGTTTGGGCGCAGGCCCTGGCATGGGTGAAGGCAAGCCTGCCCGTACACCCGTGATGGCCCACCCGTGACCGTTACCGAGCGGTACGCAGTGCCCATGCTGTTGCTGGCGGGCGTGGGCGCCGCTTTCTTCGCGACGCGACGGTTTCGCCCGTTGCCGGGTCGCTGGGCCATGGCCGCGCGCTTGCTGGCCGCGGCCCCGCTCCTTGGGTCGGGAACACTGCACCTGCTGCATCCGGCTGTTTACATCCCCCTGCTGCCGCCGCCGTTTCCACCCCGCGCATGGATCATTGTGGCCACCGGAGTGCCGGAACTGCTGGGGGCCGTGGGGTTATTTATGCCCCGGTTGCGCCGGCCCGCCAGCGTATTGCTGGGAGTGTTTCTGGTGGCTATCTTCCCGGCCAACATCCATGTCGCCGGACAAATGGTAGCGGGTTTGAGGATGCCGGGTGTGCCGGTCCGGACCGCGATGCAGGCCGTTTGTGTCTTGCTGGTGCTGCTGGCGGGCTGGGGACGGCCGGTGCGGGTGGACTGATGCCGATTCCCATTTTGGGACCAGCACCGGAGATGTGGGGGAGAAAACCTTGACCCGTGGCAGCCAGCATTAGAAGATAAGCCACGAGGTCAAACTTTTCACGAGTTCTTCATGTTGCCGGCATTGCGGATCAGTCCCCGGGAGCGGGTCGTGCTCCTGGCGATCATCGAAGCCTACATCGCGACCGGCGAGCCGGTGGCCTCGCAGTCGCTTGCCCGGTTGTGGGCGCACAAGGACGGCATGAGCGCGGCGACCATTCGCAACGTGATGGCCTCGCTGGGCGAGGCGGGCCTGCTGGACCAGGCGCACAGCTCGGCCGGCCGCATCCCGACCCCGCTCGCGTTCCGCTTCTACGTGGAGCAGCTGAGCAAGCGGGAGCTGGCCACGGGATTATCGCCGGGACTCTCACCCGAGCGAAGGGCCGAGATCGAGGAGTGCTTCACGGGGGTCTCGTCGGCGCAGCAGTTCCTGGAGCGGACCTCGCAAGTGCTGGCCTCGGTTTCAAGCGGGCTCGGCATCGCGTTGATGGCGGCCAGCGAGACGCACTCGCTCGAGCACATCCACTTCACGCGTCTGGCCGCTGGACGGGTCCTGGCCGTGCTGGTCACGACGGCCGGCGTGGTGCTGGACAGGGTGCTGCAGCTTTCGCGCGAGATGGTGCCCGGGGAGCTGGACGGCAGCGCGCGCTACCTGAACGAGAACTTCCGCGGCTGGTCGGTGCCGCGCATCCGTGCCGAGCTGGACGCGCGCATGGCCGAGGAGCAAAGCGAGTACGACCGGCTGTTGCGCTCGGCCGAGGAGCTGTGCTCGGGCGGCGCGCTGCAAGCGGTTGCGGGCGAAACCACGATCTTTATCGGGGGGGTCGGCAACCTCCTTTCGAGCGAGCTCGACCGCTCCAGGCTGCGGCAGATGCTGCTGGCGCTTGAAGAAAAGCAACGGCTGGTGGCGCTGCTGAGCGCCTATGTGGATGCGCGGCAGCAAACCGTCCGGGTGGTAGTGGGCCTCGAGGGCGACCTGCCGGAGATGCCGGAGATGAGCAACTTCGTACTGATCGGTGCGCCGACACGGCTGGGGGCACACCAGGCCGGCAGCCTCGCGGTGATCGCCCCGACACGCGTGGAATACGGCAAGACCATTGATGCGGTGCAGTTTGTGGCGCAATTGGCGGACCGCATCCTGCCGCAACCTTGATGGAGGCACCCCGGGTCGCGTTCATGGGAAAATAGGGTATGCGCCCAAGCCTGCAGGACCGGATCCGTGAACAGATCGATCGGCTGCGTGGCGAAGCGAGCGCGACCGGAGCAGAGGAGTCCATGAGCCAAACCCGACCCGAAACCAGTGAAGAGCTGCTGGAAGCGATCCAGAATACCGACCCGACCAGCGACCCCGCCGACGACCTGACGACTGGGGTTGAAGGCACGGAACGAACGCAGGGTATCGTGACCCCGATGGAAGCCGCGGGCGATGAAACCGAGCGCCTGCGCGCCGAGCGCGATGGGCTGCTGGACCGGCTGGCGCGGTTGCAGGCGGAGTTTGAAAACGCGCGCCGCCGCGCCGACCGGGAGCGCGGCGAGTTCCGCGAATACGCGACCGGCTCCGCCGTGGAGCAGTTCCTGCCCGTGCTTGACAACTTTCAGCTGGCGCTTAAAGCCAATGGCACGGCCGAGCAGCTGCGCTCGGGCGTGGAGCTGATTGCGAAGCAGATGGAAGAAGCCTTCCGCTCGCTCAATGTCGTGCCGGTTGAGACCGTGGGCGTTGCGTTTGATCCGCGCTTCCACGAGGCCCTGGGCAGCGTG
This sequence comes from uncultured Acidobacteriaceae bacterium, assembly GCA_964248025.1. Lineage (GTDB taxonomy): Bacteria > Acidobacteriota > Terriglobia > Terriglobales > Acidobacteriaceae > EB88. The sequence goes on from CAXTWU010000059.1 coordinate 6,310, forward strand.
GAGTCGCCGGAGCTGCCGGACGGCCACGTGTTTGAGGAAGTGCGCCGCGGCTACCGGATCCGGGAGCGCCTGCTGCGGCCTGCCCTGGTGCGGGTGGTTTCCAATCCGCAGCAGACAGAGGCATAGCTGTTTTCCTGAAAAGATTTCGACGCGGCTTGTCCATTGCCGAAGGCCACATACTGAACGCGCGCAAGCGCCGAACTTTGAGAACCATTCCGACCCATGCCTGTGACGAAAACTGATTACTACGAAGTGTTAAGCGTTTCCCGAACAGCCGGCGACGGCGAGCTGAAGACCGCCTATCGCAAGCTCGCCATGCAGTTTCACCCGGATCGCAACCCCGGCAATAAGGCCGCTGAAGAGCGCTTCAAGGAGTGCTCGGAGGCCTACCAGGTGCTGAGCGACCCGGATAAACGCGCCGCCTACGACCGCTATGGGCACGCCGGCGTGGGTGCGGCCGGGCCGGGCGGTGGCAATCCGTTTGCAAACGCGCAGGATATCGGAGACATCTTTGGCGATATCTTTGGGGAGATGTTTGGCGGCGCGGCTGGGCGCGGACGCGGCGGCTCACGGGCCCAGCGCGGACGCGACCTGCGCTACGACCAGACCATCGACTTTGCCGAGGCGGTGTTCGGCAAGGAGATCGACGTGTCGGTCAAACGTATGGAGCCGTGCGATACCTGCGACGGCACTGGCACCCGCTCCAACCGGGGCCCGGCGGTGTGCCAGCAATGCGGCGGCCGCGGGCAGGTTCGCTTTCAGCAGGGGTTTTTCTCCGTTGCGCGCACCTGCACCAACTGCGGCGGCACCGGGCAGGTGATCACCGACCCATGCACGGCCTGCCACGGCGACGGCCGCACAGAAAAGCCGCATAGTGTACGCGTGAGTGTGCCGGCGGGCGTCGAAGAAGGAACGCGGATTCGCTACAACGGCGGCGGCGACGCAGGGCGCTACGGCGGCCCGGCGGGCGACCTGTATATCGTGCTGACCGTCAAGCCGCACCCGTTTTTTGAGCGCGACGGCAACGACCTGCACTGTGTGGTGCCGGTCTCGTTTACGCAGGCGGCGCTGGGCGACGAGATCCCGATCTCGACGCTCGACGGCGACACTCGCCTGAAGGTGCCCGAAGGAACGCAAAGCGGCAAGGAGTTCCGGCTGCGCGCCAAGGGCGTCCCGTACCTGAACGAGCACGGCCGCGGCGACCTGGTGGTGCAGATCCAGGTGCAAACGCCCAAAAAGCTGACGCGCGAGCAGAAAGAGCTACTGCGGCAGCTGGGCGAAAGCGTGACGGTGGAAAACGCCCCGACTTCGCGGTCGCTGTTTTCGAAGCTCAAAGAAATGCTGTCGTAGAGAGATCAGGGTTGGGCGACTTCGCTCTGGGTTAGGCGAAGTCAGCCGTGGTGCCATGGCCTGAGCAGTGATTCAATTCAGTAGGCTGAATTGACGCAGGAGCCGCAGATGCAACTGACGAGGATACCCTTACTTACTCGGTCAAAAGCACTTCTCATCGCTAATGTACTTGGTGCAGCTCTCTACGTGTTTGCGGCTTCGCGTGGAGGGTGGGCAATACCGCAAGAGCGGGCAGCAGGCATATACACAATAACAGGAGAGCCTTTTACCTGGTTTTTGAGTATTATGCCGATTGTTGCGCTTTTCTTTGTGGTCAATCTTGCTTGGGCAATGCAAATCCTTATAGGCAGAGACTGGTATGGTGGCCGTTTGTGGCTGTTGACCACAGTAGTTTGGCTCTGCGCTGTGGTGATTGACTTTGCGCACCACTGATCAAGATTCCTAAACTCGCCTTGCGTTAACTTAAGTGATCCCGGCAGCGGTTGTGCCCAGCCAGAGTTGATCCGCCGACTCTGAACGGGAGGACCTTCCGACGGCGTTTTGTAACACTAACGCCCTGAATCTTCGAAAGTCGCTCACCGAATACATGCTACGTTCATCGCCGTTCCATGAAGGCTGATCGAATCTGCTGGGCCCATGGCTCATTTGCCATGGATAACACGACCCAATCTCTACAATCTGCGGCAAAGCCCTCTACCGGCTCCGCACAGTGTTTAAAGAACCACAGACCCTCGGAGAGAGAAACTTTCGAGTGCCAAGTTGTCATTACGACACGATCCAAAGGCTCGTCAGCCAAGCGTTCTAGATCGAATAAATCGTGCACCCTTTCACAATCAGGTCCCCATACGCAGAAGTATGCAATCCCTCTTTCCACCAACAGCTTCGCAGTGCTGCGAGTTTCTTCATCATTGAGCGAGATTGCATCAACAGCCAGAAAGAGGCAAAAACTAGCTGAAAGGTGTTTAAGCACTAACAAGACATCGTGTAGACAACTAACCTTTCCAAGGTAAAAGCTTCGCGCCGCCTGCTCCTGGTGCTGTACTCGTTCGAGCATAAAACCTTCCATCGTTAAGTTGTATTCAGCCCACCGTGTCCCAAGAGTCGCGTTGCTGATACTACCGCGAGCCGCCCGCGCCTCGCGAAAGATTAAGATAGCCAAGTCGGATTCCGGAACTAAAAACCAGCTTCGCCTGACCGGAGCAGTGCCGCCGCCACGCCTGCGGCCACGATCGCTGCCGTTTCCGCCCGTAAAATACGCGGGCCGAGGCTGACCGGCTGCCAGCCGCTTTCGGCGAACATCCGCTCCTCGTCGGGTGCCCAGCCGCCCTCCGGTCCTACGGCCAGGGTCGCTGCTTCGCAGTTCTCCAGCGCATCCCGCAGCATCGCCGCGCGCTCGTTTTCGGCGAGCAGGATCTTTCGCTCGTGCCAGGGTTCCGCGAGCGCTTCTTTCAAGGTTCGAGGGTCGTCGAGAACCGGCACGTCCGCGCGGCGCGACTGCTTCGCGGCTTCGAGCGCGATGCGGCGCCAGCGCTCCACCCGCGCCGCTGACGCCTGTGCCAGGTGTTTTTCGGTGCGCCGCGCGACGACCGGCACGATTCGCTCGACGCCCAGTTCAGTGAGCTTTTCAATCGCCCACTCCATGCGGTCGAACTTGTAAATCGCAAGCAGCAGCGTGACGGGCAAAGGCGCGTCTACAGGCAACTCCTCATCCAGCTGGAACTCGACGCGATCTTCGCGCACAACCGTGACGGTCGCCGACCATACGCGTTTGCCCGTGACAACGTCGAAACGCATGCCGGGCTCGGCGCGCAGCACTCGCGCCAGGTGCAAGGCCTGAGCGCCGGTCACGGCTGCGCTTTGGGGCGCCCCTATTTCAGGGGCCGCTGCTCCCTCGTTCCACTCGTCCGCGATCCATCGTCTTCGCGCCATCTCGTCAGCACTCGATGATGTTGAGCGCGAGCCCGGCGAGCGAGGTTTCCTTGTAGCGCGACTGCATATCGAGCCCCGTTAGATACATGGTGCGGATCACCTGGTCGAGCGAAACCTTGTGCCCGTCGCCCTCGTGCATGGAGATGCGGCAGGCCTGCACGGCCTTGACCGCGCCCATGGCATTGCGCTCGATGCAGGGGATCTGCACCAGGCCGCCGATGGGGTCGCAGGTCATGCCGAGGTTGTGTTCCATGCCGATCTCGGCGGCGTGCTCCACCTGGTTGTTGGAGCCGCCGAGCGCTGCCGCCAGGCCGCCCGCGGCCATGGAACAGGCCACGCCGACCTCGCCCTGACAGCCGACCTCGGCCCCGCTGATCGATGCGTTTTCCTTGTACAAGATGCCGATGGCCGCGGCGGTGAGGAAGTAGCGCAGCAGCCCTTCTTCGTTTGCATCGGGCGTGAAGTCGAGATAGTAGCGGGCGACGGCGGGAACGACTCCGGCAGCGCCATTGGTAGGCGCGGTTACAACTCGACCGCCGGCGGCGTTTTCCTCGTTGACGGCCATGGCAAAGACGGTGACCCAGTCGAGCGGCGCAAGCGGGTCGCCTCCGGCGGGGTCGGACGCGCGGGAACGGAGGCGTTGCGTGAGCCGGGCCGCGCGCCGCCGCACGTTGAGGCCGCCCGGCAGGATACCGTCCGTCGCCATGCCGCGCTCCATGCAGGCGCGCATGGTGGCCCAGATCTTCAGAACGCCGGCGTGGACTTCATCCGGCGAACGAATCACACATTCGTTCGCGAAGACGACTTCAGCGATCGTGAGATGGGCAGCCTCGGCCAGCGACAACAGCTCGACCGCGCTGCGGAATGGATAGGGAGTGGCGACCGGAGCGTTCGAGAGAGGGAGTTCTTCTCCGTCGAGCACCACAAAACCGCCGCCAATCGAGAAGTAAGTCTGCCGGAGCAGAAGAGCGCCGGAGTGGTCGCATGCTTCAAAACGGATTCCATTCGGGTGCTGGGTTTTGGCATCGGGCGGCAGCATGGTGTCGCGATGAAACAGCAGATCGGCTTCCACGCGGAACGGCACCGAGTGTCCGCCCGGCAGCGTCAGCGCGCCCGCGGCGGCGAGCGCAATCAGCTTCGCATCGACCGAGGATGGGTCGACCGTCGCAGGATCCTCGCCGAGCAGGCCCAGCAGCACCGCGCGGTCGGTGCCGTGGCCCTTGCCGGTCAGCGCGAGCGAGCCATACAGGGCCGCCGTGAGCCGCGCTGTTTGCCCGGCCAGCCCGCCCCGTTCGAGAGCCGACACAAAGCTGCGCGCGGCCCGCATGGGACCCATGGTGTGCGAGCTCGATGGGCCGATGCCGATCTTGAACAGGTCGAAAAAGCTGGTGGTCACACTGTCAGTCTATCGCTTGCTCCAACCGCCAAGGGACCGGTCTCCGCGCGGAAATCAGTACGAGACAGGTTCAGGAGACGCATTTTGCAAGCAGCCTGGATCGCAGCACATCAGCCCGAGACATGCCGAAGGTCACGTCCGGCGCGTTTTCGTGTCTGCGCAGGGGAGCCGCGATGCTAGGCTCAAGCTCGCAATCCCAAACCTATGCTGGCAAAAGCACTCAGCGCCGCTGTGTACGGCATCGACGCGCACCTGATCGACGTGGAGGTGGACTTCTCCGGCGTGAAGCTGATGGAGGATCGCTTCTACATGGTCGGCCTGCCGGACTCGGCGGTGCGCGAGTCGCGCGAGCGGGTGCGCGCGGCGATCAAGAACTCCGGCTTTCAGATTCCACCGACCTCCATTACGATCAACCTGGCCCCGGCCGATCTGAAGAAGGAAGGCTCCGGCTTCGATCTCGCGATCGCCATCGGCATTCTCCATGCTTCGGGCGCGATGCAGCTCAAAAACCTGCATGAAATCCTGCTGATCGGCGAGCTGGGGCTCGACGGCCTGCTGCGGCCCGTGCCCGGCATGCTGCCGATCGCCATCCTGGCGCGAGAGCGCGGCATTCGGACCCTGATCGTACCGAAAGCCAACGCGCGCGAAGCGGCTGTGGTCGATGGGGTCGATGTGTACCCGGCCGAGTCGCTCCACTGTGTGCGCCAGCTGCTGAACGAGCATGCGAGCGGCGGCATGCAGTCGCAGCCGTTTCGGGTGGAGGCGCGCGCGCTGCTCTCGGAGGAGCAGCAGTTTCATGTCGACTTCGCCGACGTGCGCGGACAGGGAAGCTCGAAGCGCGCGCTGGAAGTAGCCGCTGCCGGCGGGCACAACATCCTGATGATCGGGCCGCCGGGTTCCGGAAAAACGATGCTGGCCAAGCGGCTGCCGACGATCCTGGCGCCGTTGTCTCTCGAAGAAGCCCTGGAAACAACGAAGATTCACTCGGTCGCGAGCGTGCTGGAAGAAGGGGCTGGTTTGGTAACGGAGCGGCCGTTTCGCTCGCCGCACCACACCATCTCGGACGCCGGGCTGATCGGCGGCGGCGCGGTGCCGCGTCCTGGCGAGGTGTCGCTGTCGCACAACGGCGTGCTGTTTCTGGACGAGCTGCCGGAGTTCCCGCGCAATGTGCTGGAGGTCATGCGGCAGCCGCTCGAAGACGGCAATGTGGTAATCGCCCGCGCGTCCATGTCGCTTTCGTTTCCGGCGCGCTTTATGCTGGCGGCCGCCATGAACCCCTGTCCGTGCGGCTATTTCAACGACAAGTCGCGCGAGTGCCACTGCACCCCTCCCATCATTCAACGCTATGTGGCAAAAGTGAGCGGCCCGCTGCTGGACCGGATCGACATTCATATCGAGGTGCCGGCTGTGCAGTATCGCGAGCTGAGGTCGACCGCGTCGGCGGAAAGCTCCGCGTCCATCCGCGAGCGGGTGCTGGCCGCGCGGGAGCGGCAGCGCGCGCGTTTTGCGGAGTCGAAGCAGAAAACATATTCGAATGCGCAGATGGGTACCAGGCAGATCC
>CAXTWU010000060.1:0-12080 GCA_964248025.1 uncultured Acidobacteriaceae bacterium
GAGCTCGCCGGGCCTTCGCTGGTGGACCGTTTGCGCAAAGGGGTCAACGATTTTGCGGTGGTGATCCGTTACGGTTCGCTGCTGCTGCTGTTCCTGCTGGGCTACGTGCTGATGGTGCGCCCAGTGCAGAAGCGCGCCCTGGGCGGCGCGCGCTCGCTGCCTGCGCCCGCGCCTGAGCCGATGCCGATGATTGCCGAAGTGCCGCAGATTACCCTGCCGCCGATCGACCCCGGCGAGGAAGCTCTGAAATCCGCTGCGCTCAAGGAGCAGCTGGTGCAGATGGTCAAGGCCGAGCCTTCAAACAGCGCACGCGCCGTGCAGGCATGGTTGAAAGGGGACGGAAAATGAATGCTGAATCCGGAGCGATGAACCAGATGTCGGGCGTGCGCAAGGCCGCCATCCTGCTTGCCGTGCTGGGGGAGGAAGCAGCCGGTGCCATTCTGCGGACCCTGCCCGAGGATGAGCTGCACACGGTCACCGGCGAGATCGCGCGACTGGGCACCGTGCCCAAGGAGATCTCCTTCAAGATCATGGAGGAGTACCAGCAGATGGCCGTCGCACAGAACTACATCGCCCAGGGCGGCAAGGACGCCGCGGAACGCATGTTGGTGAAAGCCTTTGGCGAAAACGGCGCGCGCGAAATGGTGGCCCGGCTTACGCGGGCCAGTGAGCTGAGCGCGAATCGCGTTGAATCGCTCCAGCGCATCGACGCGAAGCAGCTGGCACGCTTTCTGGAGGGCGAGCATCCGCAGACGGTCGCGCTGATTCTCGGCCATCTTGACGCCAAGCAGGCTTCGGCCCTGTTGATGCACCTGCCGCCGCCCGCCCGGGCCGAATCGGTGAAGCGCCTGGCACAGCTGCGGCAGTTTTCCCCGGAGATGGCTGAAAAAGTATCGCTGGTGCTGAACCGCCGGTTGCGGTCGGTCGGCGAGCAGACCAAGCGGACGTACTCCGGATTCCAGACTGTCGCCGACCTGATGAACAACATTGACGCCACGACCTCGCGCGAAATCCTGGAAATGATCGAAAAGGAAGAAGCCAAGCTGGCAGCTTCGATCCGCGACTTGATGTTTACGTTCGAGGATTTCCTGAGCGTGCCCGAGTTGCAGATTCGCGAGCTCACGTCGGCCGTCGACAAGAAGTCGCTGACGCTGGCCCTGAAGGGTGCGAGCGAAGACCTGCGCAACCACTTCTTCCAGACCATGAGCTCGCGCGCGATCGAAATGATGAAGGAAGACGCCGAGTCGCTGGGTCCGGTGCGTTCCAAGGATGTCGCCAAGGCGCAGCTGGAAGTGGTGGCTCTGGCACGTACGCTCGAGTCCGAAGGCAAGCTGGTATTGAAGAGTGAGGGAGCCGATGAGTATGTCGTTTAGCCGCAACAATGTGGGAGGGGGCGTGCCGCGCATGCCGCTTGCACCGGTGACTTCGTTCCAGTACCGCGAAATGCCGTCGATCCCGTCGCTGCCGCGGATCCGCGCCGCGGTGCCTGAGCCGGAAGTGCACAAGCGCGCCGAGGTCGAAATGTCCGAGGCCGAACTGCAGGCATTGCTCACGGAAACCCGCACGGAAGCCATGACGGCGACCGAGACCCGTCTGGAAGCGCAATGCCGAGCGAAAATCGAGGCTGAAAAAATCCGTGTCACGGCGGCGCTCGATGTATTTGAACGCGAGCGCAAAGGCTATTTCGCCCGAGTCGAAACCGAGGTGGTGCGGCTGGCGCTTTCGATTGCCGCCAAGATCCTGCACCGCGAAGCGCAGGTGGACCCCATGCTGGTCAGCGCGCTGGTGCAGATTGCCGTCAACCAGCTCAAGGAAAACACGGCGGTCAGTGTGCGCGTTCACCCGGGCAGTGCGGAACGCTGGCGCGCGCACTTTGCGGGGGCGCCGCAATGGGCCAGCGTTACTGTGGTCGAAGACCCTGAGCTCGAAGCAGGCGACTGCGTGCTCGAAACCGAACTCGGCTCCGCCAACTTTTCACTCGCAGCGCAACTCAAGGAGGTCGAACAAGGCTTTTTCGACGTCCTCGCGCAAACGCCCCGGACCTAGGCCATGCCGCTGGCTTCCTACTTCGACAAACTCGAGCAAAGCAGCACACTGCGCTGGACCGGGCGCGTGCTCCAGGTTGCCGGCAACCTCATCGAGTCAGAAGGGCCGTTCTGCTCAGTCGGCGAGGCGTGCGAGGTGCAGGGCATGGGCGGTCGTTGCTACCCGGGTGAAATCGTCGGATTTCGCGGCTCGACCATGCTGTCGATGACCCTTGAGCGTCCGCAGGGCATCCGCTTCGGGGACCGGGTGGTCGCGCGCGGCGCGCATCCGTCGATCCGCGTCGGCGCGGAGATGCTGGGCCGGGTCATCGATGCGACCGGCGCGCCACTCGACGGCAAGGCTGAGTACCGTGCCGAGCGAGCCGCCCCGGTAGATGACGCGGCCCCCGCCCCGCTCGACCGAGTGCCGATTCGCGAGCCGCTCGGCACAGGCGTCCGCGTGCTGGATACGTTTGTGCCCTGCGGCCGCGGGCAGCGGCTGGGCATCTTTGGCGGTTCGGGCGTAGGGAAAAGCACGCTGCTCGGCATGATGGCGCAAGGTACCGCAGCCGACCTGACGGTCATGGCGCTGGTCGGCGAACGCGGTCGCGAGGTCGGCGAGTTCCTGGAGGTGCTGGGCGAGGAAGGCCGCCGACGGTCCGTCATCGTGGTTTCGACCTCGGATCAGTCGCCCCTCCTGCGCCTGCGCGCCGCCATGAGCGCGACCGCCATTGCCGAGCATTTTGCCGCCGGTGGAAAGCACGTCTTGCTAGTCGTCGATTCCCTGACACGTTTCGCGATGGCGCAGCGCGAAATCGGCCTTGCCGCCGGTGAGCCGCCCACCGCCAAGGGCTATACCCCGTCGGTGCTCAACATGCTGGCGCGGCTGGTGGAGCGGGCGGGCAACTTCAAGGGCGGCAGCATCAGCGCCTTCTACACCGTCTTGATGGAGGGCGACGACCAGCAAGACCCGGTGGCCGATACTGTCCGCTCCCTGCTGGACGGCCACGTCATTCTGGACCGCGCGCTGGCCCTGCGCGGCCATTACCCGCCTATCTCCGTGCTCGACAGCTTGAGCCGGCTCATGCCGGCCATCACCTCGCCCCAGCACCTGGCCAAGGCAGGCGCCTTGCGTCAGTTGCTGGCCAGCTACACGCGCTCCGAGGACCTGCTGCGCATCGGTGCCTACCAGAAAGGGTCGGACCCGACGCTGGACCGCGCCGTCGAGATCCTGCCGCAACTACAGGCCTTTCTCCACCAGCGTGCCGGCGAAGTCTGCCCGCAGATGGAGACCTACGAGCGCTTTCTGGCTCTGCCGAGCTAACGATGAGCACGGAGCCGCAGTTTTCGCTCGCAACAGTGCTGCGTGTCCGCAAACTGGCCGAAGAGCAAGAAGAGCGGGCCCTGAGCCACCTTCTGCGCGAACTGGAAAAGCTGCGCGCCGATCTTTGCCGAACCGAAGCCGACTTGATGGAGACCGCGGCGGCGCGGAATCAGGCCTTCACCGGCAACGCCCTGCCGGCCATGCACCTCCATGCCTCCTACGCAGCCGCGCATGAGCTTCGGGTGAGAAGCACACTGATCCGCCGGCAATTGGCTCATTATGAGAACCTGCGCGCGGCGCAGGTCAGCCGGTACGAGGAGGCCTGCCGCAAGCGCGAAGTGCTGTGCTCCCTACGCGACGAGGCTCGAGATGCCTGGACGCTGGCGCAAGGAAAAAGGGAGCAGACCGCTGCGGATGAGGCGTTCCTTGCAAGGTGGATGAGAAAGGGATGTGGAGTGTGACCTGAACCCGGCAAAACTTGCCGGGCAGCAACCCGGCAAGCTTTGCCTAGCGCAAATGGCGATTGCAGCGCTTTCCGGGCGGACACACCGCGCAAACGCTTCAAAGGAATGCACTTAGCACTTTCGAAAAGCTTTGGGGAAAACCGGGCGTTTTGGCCGCCGGGTTGCACAGAAGAAGGGTGTGAACATGGTATCCGCAGTAGCGACTCACGCTTCAACGGCACCGTCGGCGTCCTCGCCGGGCTCAAATTCAGCCGCGGCTGAACCTGGTTTTCAGGCGGCGCTCAACAGCTCGCAGCAGGCCACCAAGTCAGACGAAAATGCGGCCCCAACGTCCACCGCGCGTACCGATGCGGCGAAAAAGGTGCCGGACGAGCCTGAACGTGGGCGTAGCGAGAGAAAGCGCGACGTCGCGGGCGCGCGGAGCTTCGAAGGCGGCGGCACAGCTCCCGGCACACCTGGGAGCCCATCCCCGGCCGGCCTGGCCGACCTCGCCGGTGAACTCGCGCTTCCGCTCCCGGTCCAGCTGCTGCTCCCATCGGCCAGTGGTCTTCCGCTTTCCACGTCCAAAACATCGGCGGCCGACCCCCAGGCGTCAGATTCGCAGGCCATCGCCACGATGTCGCAGGACGGAGACCTGCCGGCGAACGGGGCAGCTCCGGCGTTGACGGCGCAATCGGCAGGGCTCGTTGCCCTTCCTGGAATGAATCGTTCCGCTCCTGGTGCATGGAAAGGTGAGGCTCTGTCAACGTCGCCCGGCGCGAAAACGGCGGCGACGCAGTCCGCAAAGGAGCTCGGATCGCAGGTCACTTTTCCCCACGGCCAGAGCTTCAGCGATCAGCCTCCGGCGCGGTTCCCGGCAACTCCGCCCATTCCCGACACAGGGCAAAGAGCCCCCGGCAACGGCTTGATCGCGCCGCCTGCAATGGGCACAGCGCTTGCTCCCGCTTCCGCTTCATACGGGGTTCATCCGGGACTGGCGAACGCGGGAACGTCCACTGCGCAGGCAAGTGTGCCCATCGATGCGCAGGGAAACAGCGCAGGGAAGGAAGGTCCGCAGTCGGGCAGCGAAAGCGCCGGGACTGCAACCCGGCCTGCGGGCAACAAGAACCTGGACTTGGCCGCCAGCTCGGCGATCCCTTTCAGCATCGAGGGAGCCTCCGCCGCTCCGGTACCGGTGCATGCAGCAGCGGCAATTGTTGAAAGCGTCAATCCGGCTCTCAGTGTGTCGGTCGCCCCACCATCGACACAGCTCATTCCAGCCACCTCCAACTCGGCGGCCGGCGGAGGCACAGGCACCCTCCCCCCTGGGGAGACGAACGCGGGCACGGAATCCCAGCCGATCAACGCGGCCCGCGTCTTGCAAAGCATGAGTGGCACCGAAATGCGGGTCGGCATGCACTCGCAGGAGTTCGGCTCTATCTCGATCGCGACTTTGGTGACACCGGGCGGTGTTGCCGCGCAGATCGCGCTCGACCATGGGGCGCTGAGCCGCGCGCTGGCCACCCATCTGCCGTCGATTGAGGACAAACTTGGCAGCGCCCTGGGTGTGTCAGCGCGCGTGGAGCTGCGCGACGGAGGTGGCCAAAGCTCGCAGGCGAGCGACAGCCACGCTTCGGAGGGCGGTGCATACGGCGGGGGCGGCTCGCAACGGGGCACGCCGGGCAGGGAGGCCGCAGGGTCGGCGCCGCAGCGCTCCGGGGACACGGCTTACGCAATGGCTGCTCCTGAAGCGGTTGTGTTCAAGGCAGCAGACAAGGGCCGTTTGAGTGTGCAGGCCTAGCAGGCTTATCGGAGCTGGCGGAACGGGTATGCCGCCGCGGTTTGGACAGCAAGCAATCGCGAAACAGCAAAAAGGAGAAACGGGATGACGGTAGGAACAGCAGGAATCGCACAAACGGCAGCGCCGTTTTTCGGTGCGGTGCAAAGCAGGGCAAAGGCGCAGGTCACCACCGGCAACGCATCAGCTGCCAGCTCCGCCACCGGAGACAACAGCCTTTCGACCAACAACCTGGGCTCCACCTTTCTGAGCCTTTTGGTGCAGGAGTTGCAGAACCAGGACCCGACGCAGCCCATGGACCCAACGCAGGAAGTCGGCCAGCTGATCTCCTTGAATCAGCTGAACCAACTGATCGGCATCAACCAGGACCTGACGTCAGCGACAACAGCAGCCACGGCGACGGTTTCTACAGGCTCGGGCGCGAAGGCCGATACGACGCCGCCCACTTCCTTCGGTGCGGCCCAAACCGCTTCCCAGGCCGCTAATCAAACCGCCGCTCAAACAGCCGGCACGGCCGCCCCCGCTGCAAGCGATCCGGTCACCGCCGCCCTTGCGGCCCAGGGTCTCGCGCCTGCTCCGGCCAGCGCGAACAATGCCGCCCCACTCGATCTCGGCAAACTCAACACACTTTTTGGAGGCAAGTAGATGTCTTTCTTCTCCGTTCCTTTGTCCGGTCTCAACGCCAGCCAGAGCGCGCTTCAATCCATCTCCAACAATCTGGCCAACACCAACACCGATGGTTACAAGGACCAGAACGTCACCTTCAGCGATGTTTTTTCACAGTCCGGTGTAACCAACGGCGCGCTCGACCCCCTGCAGGCCGGCCAGGGTGTCAACACCGCGTCGACCACCATTAACTTCACCGACGGCAACAGCTCGGCTACCGGCGTTTCATCCAACATGGCGCTCAGCGGCAATGGCTTTTTTGTGGTTCGCCAAACCAACGGCGACATCGCCTTTTCGCGAGCGGGCGATTTCACCACCAACAATGCAGGGCAGCTTGTTGCTCCTGACGGCTCGCTGGTGCTTGGATACCCGGCGCAGGGCGATGCGATCAGTACAGCCTCCCTCCAGCCGCTACAGCTGGGTACGACCGCCGCGTCGCCCGCGGTAGCCACCACGCAGTTTTCAGCAACCGTAAACCTGGACGCCACTACAGCCGTGAACGGCACGGCCTCCTCCACCATCAACGTGTACGACTCGCTGGGTGCACCTCATACGCTCACGGTCAACTACACCAAGACCGGCACCAACGCATGGAGCTTCACTGTCACCGTACCGCCTGGTGATCTGGCGCCCACCAGCCCGGTCACGACAACACCAGTCAATGTCGGCACCGGTACGCTTGCTTTTGACACCAGCGGCAAGCTCACCACGACGACACCCGTAACGATCAACATAGCCGGCTATGCGGATGGTGCGGCCGACTCCACGATCAAGTGGAATCTGCTCGATACCAGCGGCAACCCTACGATTTCGCAGGCCGACTTGAAAAGCGGTACATCCGATGCCATTCAGAATGGCAGCGGTGCCGGCACCCTGGACAAATACAGTGTGAACGCGGACGGCACAGTTGAAGGCACGTTTACGAATGGCTTAACGTTCGTCATCGGCCAGGTCGCTGTCGCTACCGTCATCAACACGCAAGGCTTGCAACAGATCGGCAACAACCTTTTCACGGCTACGGCCGGGTCGGGTCCGGCAGAGATCGGCATTGCGGGGACAGGGGGTCGCGGCACTATCAAGGGCGGCTCGGTCGAAGGCTCCAACGTCAACATCGCGGGCGAATTTTCAAAGATGATTGTGGCGCAGCAGGCGTACCAGGCCAATGCCAAGGTTGTCACCACCTTTAACCAGGTGGAGCAGGCCACGCTGAACATGTTGCAGGGGTAGTCTTGACGTTCCGAACCGGGTGGCTACAGAGATGAGTCCTAGATGAGATTCTCCGGGGCGCGGGGAAGCCATGCTGCTTCGCGCCCCGGTGTTCTTCGCCCCACTCTGCCGACAGGTGACCGTTTCGCGCCTGATTTCTCATCGATGTCTCATGCGATGGGTCGGCCAGCAGCGTCAGCCCTGCGCCCGGCTCGAACTTAATCTAAGCCCGAACCCGTTTGCCTGGTATTCGACGGGCGGCCGGGCAGCCGGATCTTGCGGGGGCACGCTCCACGCAGGCTCGTCTTCCGCCTGTAGCGATTTGCAGCAGCACTTCACCACCTCCGCAACTTCCACTCCTCTCTTTCGTAACGTCAGCCTTCCCCGATCGAGCTCTTTTGGCTACCGGCTTGCACTACCGGTTTGTGAAACCTGCCCGCATGCGAGCAGCGCAGGCTCACCCCATCGCCAGGAGCTTCCTCCATGAGCACCGCGCTTCAAGTGACCGAAATCGACAGTGGGGCCCCGGGTGCCCTGGCCATGCCGCCTTCACGCCGCCCGGTGGAGACCCTGCCGTGGCTGCCGTGCACCCTGGCGCTGGACGTCCCTGTGCTCCACTTTACCGTCCGTTCGCTCCTTGACCTGCAGCCGGGAGCGGTTCTTGAAACCAGTTGCCACCAGAGCATGGATATTCCGCTTCGCGTCAACGGCCTCCTGATGGCCTGGACCGAGTTTGAAGTGGTCGGCGAGCGCCTGGCGGCGCGGATTACGGATCTCGCATGAGCGTGTTCATGCAGGCCGCCCCCCATTGGATGGAGCGATTCGGCGTCCGCAGGCGCCCGGTGGCTGCCGCCCACTCTTTCCCTCCATCGCACGCCCCCGCAGGGCTGGGCCAGATGCTGGTCGGCGTATGGCGCGGGTTGCTTTCGCTCCAGGCCGCCCGCACGTCCACGCGGCGGCTTCGGCTGATCGAAAAAATCTCGCTCGGCGACAAGCACTTCGTCGCGCTGCTGGAGATCGATGGAGTCAGCTTTCTCGCGAGCAGCGGCGGCAGCGGCGCATTGACGCTGACCGCCGCGCACGACCTGCAAAGCAGTGTAGACGGGCGTGCAAGCCAGGCCGCGCTCCAGAATCTACAAGAAATTTCCATTGAGGATGGAGGCGCGGTGCCGTGGTCCCCGTCTGGAAGCTGGGACGGCGACGGGGGGCAGGCCCTGAGCGGAGGCGGGGCCGGCACAGGCTATCTCGACCGGGCAGGGGTCGGCGCGGCAGCTCCCGCGGCAAAAGCTGTCAAACAGCCCCGTGCCAAAACAACGCCTCCGGCCGGGAAGACTACGACGAAACTCGCGAGCAAAGCCTCTGCCGACCCCGCTCAGGCGCAGCCGCTGTCTAAACTGATCGCCGCTACGGCCGAACCGGCAAAGGAAGCCAAGGCTCGTGCCAAAGCTCAGCCGCTTTCGGAGCAAGTACGGGCGGTAAAGGCGACCTCGGTCCTTAAGCCAGCGAAGGTTGCTGCTTCCGCGCCGAAGCTCAACACGGCTGCCCCCGTGAAAGCACCACGGATTCGTTCTTCGACGAAAGCCGGCACCCCGGCAACAGTTGTCGCTTCGTCCGCTCCAAAATCAACCCGAATCCGACCCGTCCCCACAGTTCACGTAGACGAGTGGGCTGCGTTCAGCGCGCCTCCAATCACGGCCCCGTCCATTCCCCCTCGACAGGAAAAGATCGAAGAAGAGCAGGGCATCAACGCGGCCAACCGCTTTGCGGCCCTGCTGGAACTTCGCATGCTGGCCTCCGAAGTCTTCGCCGAGATCAACGCAAAGCAGCCGGTCGCAGCCGTGCCGCAGGCTTCCGCAAGCGAGCCGCCGGCCCCGCGCCCACGCCGGGTCGAAAGTCCAATCAGCACGGGCCTCCATCGGCTCCGTCGAAGGCTGGGCGGGCTCGCCTGCCTCGGGTTTGTCTTTTTCGCGGCCCACGGGACCCTGCACGCCCAATCGCTTCCCGCTCCGCAGGCAGTGCAGTCGGCCGCGATGGCAACCAACGCCGTCGCACCAGTCGTCAACTTTGCGACAGCCGCCACCGCCAGCCTGCTCGCCGTAATGCCCGCCTCCGGCGCGGGCGACATTCACATCACCGGACTCGGCGGCTCGTCGGCCTCGTGGTCCATCGTGGTTCTGCTCACGATTCTCACGCTTATCCCGGCGCTGCTAATGTGCGTCACCCCGTTCGCGCGGCTGTTGATCGTGTTCCACTTCCTGCGCCAAGCGTTGGGGCTGCAGACCACGCCTTCGAACCAGACCCTGATCGGGCTTTCGCTCATCATGACGTTTTTCTTGATGCAGCCGGTCGGCGAAGTCATCTACCGCGACGCGGTCCTTCCCGCGCAGGCGGGCAAGCTCACGCCGCTCGACGCGGTTGTGCGCGCCGGCGACCCGCTGCGGCACTTCATGGCGCGCTTTGTTCGCGAAAAAGACGCGGAGTTGTTTCTGGAGATAGCGAAAGAACCGCGTCCGCGCACTGTCGACGACCTTTCATTTCGAGTGCTGCTGCCCTCCTACATCCTGTCTGAGCTCAAAGCCGGTTTTCAGATCGGCACCGTTCTGTTTCTGCCATTCCTAATCGTCGACATGGTCGTCGCCTCCATTACCACCTCGGTCGGCATGATGCAGCTGCCGCCGGTTGTTATTTCGACCCCGCTGAAGCTTCTGCTGTTCCTTATGGTTGACGGCTGGCACCTGCTGATCGGCGCGCTGATGCGGAGCTTCTTTTAATGAGCGCCGCATGGGTGTAGACGCTGTGATTGCGCTGGGGCGCGGCATGCTCACCGAGGTCATGCTGCTCGTAGGCCCCATCCTGCTGGTCGCCATCGTGGTCAGCCTCCTGGTCAACATCGTGCAGGTGCTCACCTCGCTGCAGGACCAGACCCTTTCGTCCGTGCCGCGCCTCGTCGCGACCGGTGCCGCCATCTTCTTCCTGATGCCCTGGATGTGGCGACAGCTCGCGGCTTACACCGTGCGGCTGCTCGGCGACTTCCACAAGGTACTGCAGTGATTGATATTCCATTGTTCCAGATCATCAGCGGGTTCCTGTTTATCGGTGTGCGCTTGTCGGGGCTGATGCTGTTTGCGCCGTTCCTTGGCAGCAGCGCCATCCCGGCGCGCGTCAAGGCCGGGCTCGTGCTGGCGCTTTCGGTCGCGCTCTACCCCATGGTCGCACCGCACTTTCCTCGTACCTCGCTCAACGCGTGGCCGCTGATCGTCTTCGGCGAGCTGCTGGTCGGCGCGGCCATCGGCATCGCGACCACGCTTGTGTTCGACGCGGTGCAGATGGCGGGCCACTTTGTCAGCGTCCAAATGGGCTATTCGCTGATAACGATTCTTGACCCGCAAACCCAGGCGGAATCGACCGTGATGGCGAGCTTCTATCAAGCGCTCGCGCTGTTGATTTTTCTCCGGCTTGATGTGCATCTTTGGATCCTGAGGGCGATCGCCGCAAGCTTCGGGTACCTGCCGCCCGGCTCCGCGCACCTTAGCGCCGCCTTTGTGCGCACCGCGCTTTCGGCCGGCGCTTCGGTCTTTGCGATTGGGCTGCAGCTGGCCGCGCCGGTGTTGTCGGCCACGTTTCTGGCTGACCTGGTGCTGGGGCTGCTGGGCAAGGCTTCGCCGCAGCTGCCGGTCATGCTGTTGGGCCCAGCCGTCAAGAGCCTTTTGGCCCTGCTGGTACTCGTCACCACGCTCAAATACTGGCCCGATATGTTTCGGGGTTTCTTTCTGTCCTCCGTGCAACTGGGAGAACGGCTGCTACACCTGGCTGTTTAACGAGACGATCCCACGAAACCGCTGAAGCAAACTGTTTCGCAACGCTCTGTCGCAACGCGCACACACCACCATGGCCGACGACAACAAAACAGAACGAGCTACACCCGAGCGACGCCGCAAGGCCCGGGCGCAGGGCACAATCGCACGTTCTCGCGAGCTGCCGAACCTCCTTGCGATCGTCGGCGTGGTGGGGGCCTGCATGCTGATGGCACCGGGTGCCGCCAGTCACTGGACCGGCTTTTATCGCGAACTGCTCGACTCGGCCGCCCGCGAAAGTATCGAGCCGAACGGGCCCATCATTTTCTGGTCGGCAGTCGAGGTCATGCGCTGGGTTTTTCCCGTGGTGGGTGCCGGCATGCTGCTGGTGCTTGCGGCGCAGCTGGCGCAGGGCGGCTTTTCGATCGCCCCCGCCGCGCTTGCGATCAAGCCCGAGCGCATGAGTCCCGCTTCCAAACTGGGGCAAATCTTCTCTATCGCCGGCGTCAACAATCTGCTCAAGTCGCTGCTGCCGTTTGGGTCCATCGCGGTGGCCGGCGCGCTCACCCTGCGCGCTAACTGGGGCGCGATCGTCCACGCTTCCAGCGACACGCCGCGCTCGTTCGCGAGCCTGCTGGGGTCGGTTGCGCTTTCGATCGGGTGGAAGTGTGGACTCGTACTGCTTGTCTGGTCAGGCGTCGACTACCTGTTCACCTGGTTCAAGATGGAAGGCGACCTGAAGATGTCGAAGCAGGACGTCAAGGACGAGATGAAGCAGACCGACGGCAACCCGGCCATCAAGGCCCGGGTGCGCCGCGTGCAACG
>CAXTWU010000061.1:0-8077 GCA_964248025.1 uncultured Acidobacteriaceae bacterium
CCGAAGATCTGCCGCCCCATGCCCGCGCGTAGTTCCGGGTCGATCGAGCCGCGCTTTTCAATGGTCAGGTACGCGATGCAGCGGCTTGCATCCATCTGTCGCGGCGCAATCAGCGCGTCGGTCGGGCATGCCTCCAGGCAGCGCGTGCACGAGCCGCAGCGATCCGCCGGCAGCGTCGCCCGCTGCTCGTCGCTTATTTCTAGGTCCAGCAGGATGACGCCTAGAAAGAAAAACGACCCCAGCTCTTCATGGAGAGTGCACGTGTTCTTGCCGGTCCAGCCCACGCCCGCCATGGCGGCAAACGCCCGTTCCACCAGTGGCCCCGTATCGATGTAGGCCCAGGACCGGAACGGCGGCAGCGCCCCAGCAAGGCTCGTTTCCAGGCGCTTGAGGCGTCGCAGCAGGACCTTGTGGTAGTCGGACGGCACCAGTTTGCCTTCTTCGGTCTGCCGGCCCGACCATGCGTAGCGCCCGATCCACCCTGTACCCGGCGCAGCCGCGTCTGTCGACAGGGGGTACTGGGCCCCGCCGCCGTAGGGGGCGGCACACACCACGATTGACCGCGCCCACGGCACGGCATTCTCCACCGCGCCGCGCAGGTACTGCCCCAGCGCATCCCGGCGCTTCAGGTACTCCATCTCCCCGGCGTGGCCTTGCGCGATCCACTCGGCAAAGTAGCGCTCATGCGCTTCACCCTCAGCAGCGCCGGCCGGCGGCACGGGCGCGATGCCTGCCCGTGCGAAGCCCGCGTCCTGTGCATGCTCAAGGATGATTTGCTGCAGGGAAAGTGTCATAAGGCGGTGCAGCTACCAGCATAGCGAGGGCAGTACCCGGTCCGCCCGCGGATGTTTTGTGAAGGCTGGGTCAACAGTTGTTGAATCCTCGCGCAGAGGAGGGCTGAATTCAGCCCAGCTTAAGCAAGTGAAGGTGAAGTGAGTGAGGGCGTTCGTTCACGATGCCGCTCACCCATCCAGCCAACCAGAGGAAAACGCTTGTTTCGAATTGCTGCCCTTCGCTTTGCATCGCCCGTTTCGCTCGCCATGGCCTGTTTCACCATCGCTCCCTTGCTCTACTCCGCGGCGGCTCACGCGCAGGCCGACCGGGGCTCCATCGCCGGCAATGTCGCCGACAGCGCCCACGCGCTGCTGCAAGGGGCGCAGGTCACGCTCGCGCCCGGCGGGCAGTCTGCCGTCACCGACCAGAGCGGCGCCTACATCATCCCCGGCCTCCAGCCCGGCCGGTACACCGTTTCCGTTTCGTATCTCGGCTTCCAAACAGCGACGGCAACGGCCGACGTCGCTGCCGGTGCTATCGCAAAGGCCGACATCACGATGGCGATTGAAAACACCACCACCTCGGTGGACGTGCGCCCGGAGCGGGAGGTCGGCGAGGCCGAAGCTCTGAACCGCCAGCGGGTCGCCACCAACATCGTGCAGGTGCTGCCTTCGGAGGTAATCAACAGCCTGCCCAACGTGAACATCGCCGACGCCATCGGACGCATGCCGGGCGTTTCTCTTGAGCGGGACGAAGGTGAAGGCAAATACGTCCAGATACGCGGGACTGAGCCGCGACTCAACAACATCACCCTTGACGGCATCGTTGTTCCGTCGCCTGAGAACATTCGCGCAGTCAAGCTCGATACCATTCCGGCCGACCTGGTCGAATCGATCGAAGTCAACAAAACCCTGACCGCCAACATGGACGCGGACGGCATCGGTGGTTCGGTCAACCTGGTAACTCGGCAGGCTACGGATGAACCTTATTTCGCGGTAGAAGGCTTGCTGGGCCACACGCCCATCGGCGGCGGACGGGCTGAGGATGAGGTTTTTGCAACTTACGGACGGAGATACCTGGCCGACAAGAGACTCGGTTTTCTGCTGACCGGCAGCTATGACTGGAACGGTCGCGGCATCAACGACATTGAGCCGAGCCAGGGCGTCAACCCGATCGTCGGCTCCGACGGCAAGCCGACGGGGCAGGTCGTCAACGGGCCCAACGAGATCGACCTTCGTGACTACTTTTATGACCGGTCGCGCTATGGGCTGGGCGGCACTCTTGATTACAGGCTCGGGCCTGGTTCATCCGCCTTTCTGCACGGGCTGTTCTCCTATTTCGACGACTTCGGCGAGAACGGTATCTACTCCCTGCAGACCGGTAACTTCATCTCGCCGACCCTAACCGACGACCAGGGTTCGACCCAGTACGCCGACAACTACAGGCGTCCCGTGCAGCAGATTTTCAGCTTCAATGCGGGAGCGCACCAGGAGTTCGGCAACTCCACACTGAACTACCGCGCGGCGATTTCAGAGGCCAAGCTGACCGGCGGTTCCGATTACTCCACCTTCAACGGCATCGCTCCGCAACCGGCCACGCTGGTCAACGGCGCCGCGACCGCTCCGGTTCCCGGCGTCACTTACAACGTCACTACGACGAACCCGCACCTGCCGCATCTCGATCCTGTCGCCACGCCCGGCAACGTCAGCATTTATGATCCGTCGCTATATTCCCTCGATAACATCAGCTTCACGGACAACCATACCTTTGAGCGGGATTTGGTCGGCGAGATCAACTATGCGCGCCGTTATGCTGCGAGCAGCGGACTCTTTGGACAGTGGGAGACCGGCTTCAAGATTCGCGATGTCATCAAAGGGCAGCTCTACAACCAGACGGACGCCAGCGGACCTGCGCCCCTGCTGAGCTCCGTGTTAAGCAGCCGCACCGACCCTAACTATTACTTCAACCAATACCAGTTTGGACCGGAAGCGAAGGCGACGAGGATTCTGTCTTACTACAATCAAAACCGCGGTCAGTTCAGCATCGACCCCGATGTCACCTTTGCCCGCGACCTGCCGAACGATTGGCACGTGAACGAACGCGTCTACGCGGGTTATGCAATGAACACCTTTACCCGGGGCAAGTACCGCCTCAACACCGGACTGCGCATTGAAGGTACAACCGATCACGTGCTTGGCAACCTGCTGATCACCACGCTTGACGCCGACGGCAATCCCGTGGTCAACGCGAACGGCAACACGGTGCACACCGCCCAGCATACAAAGCAGAATACCGGGTACACTTACTTTCTTCCGAGCGTGGCGGCCGAGTACAACCTGGATGAGTACACCGACATTCGCTTCGCCTACAGCATCGGCCTTGCCCGCCCCAACTACGGCGACCTTGCACCCTATATCCTTTACGATCCGTCGCAAAGCGGAACCGCTGCCAACCCGAAGCTGAGCGCCGGTAACCCCAGCCTGAAACCCACCTATGCGCATAACCTGGACCTGCTCGGCGAGCATTACCTGCATCATGTCGGGGTCATCCAGGGCGGCGTCTTCTACAAGATGTTGTATAACTACATCGCGACCTCGCTGACCACGGTGCAGTTCACGGCGCCCGGTACAACAGCAACCGCGCCCTTTCTTGAAAAGGCGCCCATAAATACCGGTGCCGCTCACCTGATTGGTGCGGAAGCAAGCTGGGAGCAACACCTGACCATGCTGCCGGGCGCCCTCGGCGGCACCGGATTCCGGGCCAACTACAGTTACACCACCTCGGTGGTCGGCATCCCCGGCCGCTCCGATCACCCGTCGCTCCAGCGAACCGCGCCAAATAACTACAACTTCGACGCGACCTATGATCGCTATGGCTTGTCTGCCCGCCTGGGGGTCACTCACAACGACAGCTACTTATGGTCCTATGCTTACCAGGACGGCACGCCCGTCGACGGTACGCCGAGCCCCGTTACGCCCGGAGGCATCAAGGGTCCTGACTCCGATACTTATATCTACCCGCACACGCAGGTTGACGCGCAGGTCAGCTACTTGCTCCCGAAAGGTCGCGGGGTCAGTGTGGTAGCTCAGTTTCTAAACCTGAACAACGAGGTCTTCGGCTTCTACAATGGCAGCCAGCGTTACCCGATCCAGCGAGAGTACTACAGCCCTACCTACACATTCGGTTTGCGCTGGACGCAAAGCGCAGAACACGGCTCCGTTTTCCATAACTGAAGGGAAAGCCCTGCCCCGAAGCAGGGTTTAGCCTTTTTAGTCGCGGTGCTGCTTGCCCGCGCGCGAGATCTCCTGCGGTGGCTGCTTGAGCGCCCCCGGCGCCGAGCCCTGGCGCAGGTTGCCGGCCGGCAACGTATGTGCGTCGGCCGGTGCATGCAGGTGGGCCGCATGCGAGCGGGCGTGGCTGCCCTCCTCGGGCGCGGGTATGGGCTGCGCCTCGACTCCGGCGGCGTCGGCCTCGTGCATCGCCTTGGCGTCGCCGCTATGATTGGTATGTTTGTCCGGGTGTGCGTGTGTCTGCGACATCAATCAGGCTCCTTTTTCTTCCGGTTCTGGTTCTGTTTGGAGCAAATACTGGACGGACTCCGGCGATGGCTGCACAGCGCTCGTATCCGTCGCTGTATCGCCAAAGTCCCGCGCCCCATAGTCGTAATCGGTGCCGCCCTCAAAGTTGTGCTTTTCAGCCGGCACAGCCGTGCGCTCGTCCTCGTTCAACCCCCAACCCTGCTCATGCGCATACTCGCTCGATAGGCTCCGCGTGCGGCCGGTAAAGCCCAGCGGCTCCCGCTCCGATTTCGCCGGTGCCTGGTCATCTGCCATTTCCATCACCTCTGCCCTTAGGATGGGCCCGCCGTCGCGCGAGTTAGCCCGGCGGGGCGGACAGATGCCGCGACAGGAAGTCCGCGCAGCTCAGCAGCAGGCGAGGCTGTGCGGCCGGCGAAAACCAGTGCGTCTCCCCGGGAAAAATCTCGATCTGGTGCGGCACCCTGTGCTCGACGAGCGCGTCGCGCAGCCGAAACGCCTCGGAAACCGGGACCACCGTGTCGCGGTCGCCATGTAACACCAGCACCGGTGCCATGGACGGAGACAGTTGACCTGCCGAGCCCGGTGGCAGCCCACCCGAAAGCTCCACCGCTGCACGGATACGCCGGTTTCCCGCGGCCAGCGCCACTGCCAGGTAGCCGCCCAGCGAAACCCCAAGCACCCCAATCCGGTCGGCGTCCACGGTCGGGCGGCCCGCAAGGTAGCTCATGGCATCGTCGATCGCCGCCAGCCAGGCAGGGAAGTGCCTGCCGTCCAGAATTGTCGCAGCGGAAGCGCGCTCCGTCCCGGTCTTGTCAAAGTAGTGCGGCGCGTAAACCCCCATGCCGAACTGCCGAATAGCCGGTGCAAAGCGCCCCAACCAGTAGGAGACCGCGCCGCCCGAACCGTGAAGCAGCAGCAGCGCGGGCTTCTTTTCTGGACCCGCTGCTTCCAAGGCGTCCATGCGGATGCTCGCCGCCCCGCTCCCGTAAGTGACCATGTCTGGCACAGATGCTGTTTGTCACATCCGCGCGAAAGCGGGCGGCTACACATTGAACTTGAAGAACAGGATGTCGCCGTCTTTCACCACGTACTCCTTCCCCTCCGAGCGCAGCAGGCCTTTCTCCTTCACCGCACCCTCGCTGCCCAGGGCAAACAGGTCGTCCGACGCATAGCAATCGGCCTTGATGAAGCCTTTCTCGAAATCCGAATGGATCACCCCGGCCGCGCCGGGCGCCTTGGTGCCGCGCCGGATCGTCCACGCGCGCACCTCCTGCACGCCGGCCGTGAAGTAAGTAATAAGGTCCAGCAAGCGGTACGCCGAGTGGATCAGCCGATTCAGTCCCGGCTCCTCAAGACCCATATCGGCCAGGAACTCCAGCCGCTCCTCCGGCTCCAGCTGCGCGATCTCGCTTTCCAGCGCCCCGCAGATGCTCACCAACTGGCTGCCTTCCTCGGCGGCCCGCGCCTCCACCGCCGCTGTGTAGCTGTTGCCGCCGGCCAGCCCCGCCTCATCCACGTTTGCAACGTAAAGCTGCGGCTTTGCGGTGATCAGGAACAGCTCCCGCGCAATCCCTTTTTCGTCGTCGGTCAGCTCCGCGGTCCGCGCGGGCTTGCCGGCGTTCAACACGGCCAGCAGCTTGCCCAGCACCGCGTACTCAGCTTTTACCTTGCCATCGGTGGACGACTTGGCCGCGCGCTCTGTTTTTGCAAACCGTTTTTCCACGGTGTCCAGGTCGGCCAGCAGCAGCTCGGTGTTGATGATGTCGATGTCATGCAGCGGGTTCACGCCACCGGCCACGTGGATCACCTCCGGGTCGTCAAAGCAGCGCACGACGTGGGCGATCGCGTCGGTCGCGCGAATGTGCCCAAGAAACTGGTTGCCCAGCCCTTCCCCCTTTGACGCGCCTTCGACCAGCCCCGCGATGTCGATAAACTCCATCGTGGTCGGTACCAGGCTCTTCGGCTTGATCAGCGCGGCAATCTTCTGAAGGCGCTCGTCCGGCACCGTCACCACCCCGGTGTTGGGGTCGATGGTGCAGAACGGGTAATTCGCGGCCTGGGCCTTGGCCGAGGTCAGCGCGTTGAAGATCGTACTCTTGCCGACATTCGGCAGACCCACTATTCCACAGTTCAGGGGCATTCCGTTCCCAATCCTTTTTCTTTCCATTGAAGCATGCCGCCCGAGCGCCGTTCCCGGCGATTCGCGGCAATGCCTGAAGACAGGCTCTTCGTTGCTTGTACGGAAGACGACGCGTGATCATCGAGCGGTCTGCCCGAGGCACCCGCACGCACCACCAACCAGCCTGGCCTTGACAGTCGCGAAATCATGTTCATAGAATCGCGTTTGTTGGAAACGTTACCAGTTTGGCGCGCCCGCTCCTGTTACAGGTAGAGGGTCACGCGATCCAGGCGATGCGACAGCGCTGCCGCCTGCCCTTTCACCGATGCTTCTCCGGAGAGCACATCATGTCTCGTCGTTTCGCCACCGCAGCTCTGCTCCTTGCCTCGTCGTCGGCCGGTCCACTTTCTTCGCGGGCTGTCGCCCAGGCAACCACGCCGCCGGCGCTGGCCGCGCAAACGCAAGCCGGCATCGACGAGATGCAGAACCTTTACACCCCCTCGACCGGGCTGTACCAGGGTACGAACTGGTGGCCCTCCGCAAACGAGCTGACGACGCTTGCCGACTATGCCCTGCTGACGCACACAACGGCCTACAACGGTGTGTTTGCCAACACGCTGCAGCTGGCACCGCACCAGAATGCGGGCTTCCTCAACAACTTTTACGACGACGAGGGCTGGTGGGCTCTAGCCTGGATCGCGGCCTACGACCTGACCGGCAACCAGCAGTACCTGGCGACCGCGAACTCGATCTTCACCGACATGACGGGCGGGTGGGACTCCACCTGCGGCGGCGGCATCTGGTGGAGCAAGGACCGCGCGTACAAAAACGCGATCGCCAATGAACTCTTCCTGTCGGTCGCGGCGCACCTCGCCAATCGTAGTTCCTCAAGTGACCGGGCCGGCTATCTTTCCTGGGCCAACCGGGAGTGGACCTGGTTTCAAGGGTCAGGGATGATCAACAGCCAGAACCTGATCAATGACGGCCTGGTGACCGCGACCTGCACCAACAACGGGCAAACCGTGTGGAGCTATAACCAGGGGGTGGTGCTCGGCGGGCTGGTGGAGCTGAACCAGGCGCAGGCATCGCCGCAGCTGCTTGCCACCGCAAACACCATCGCTCAGTCGGCCATCGCCCACTTGACCGATGCCAATGGGGTGTTGCACGACCCGAACGAGCCGAACCTCGGAGTGGACGGACCGCAGTTCAAAGGCGTTTTTCTGCGCAACCTGGCCGCACTGACGGCCGTTACGCCCCAGCAAAGCTATGCAGATTTCTCGCTGACCAACGCGGAAAGTATTTGGTACACCTCGCGCAACGCGTCCAACGCGTTTGGGCAGGTGTGGTCCGGACCCTTTGACGCGGTCAACACCGCAAGCCAGGGCTCGGCGGTGGATGCGTTTGTTGCCGCTTTGGCCGACGCCAGCAACCCTACTCTCCAGGCACTGCCGGACTTCACGCTGACGGCCTCTCCGGCCTCCTTTAACCTGCAGCCAGGCGGCTCCGGCGCTGCCGTTCTTACGCTGGCAGCAGCTCATGGTTTCTCAAGCCCGGTCAACCTGCGGGTGACTGTGGTGGGGGCGCCGGCCGGGGTCACGGCCTCGCTCGGGGCCTCGACGCTCGCGCCGGGCGCGCAAACCACCCT
>CAXTWU010000061.1:8177-11889 GCA_964248025.1 uncultured Acidobacteriaceae bacterium
GCAGACACGCACCAGGGCAATCTTTACGGGTACACGTTGCTGCTCGATCATACAAAGACCGTCAAAAGCATCACCCTGCCGCAGAACCGCAACGTGGTCGTGCTGGCGGCGACCTTGTCGGACCTGCCCTTGGGCAAGCAGGTCAACCTGGCGCCCTTCTACAATGCAACCGGCGTTACCGCGGATGGCACGGCGACCCCGGCCGACGGCGGCGTTGACGGAGCAGGCTACACCTACTCGGCCAACCTGCTGAATGATCTCGGTGCGGGCGCAGACATCGCGGTGGATTCCTCGCGGTTCCACCTCGGCCCGGCCAACACGCCGGACGTGGTGTACGCCGCGGGGCAGACCATCCCGCTACCCGACGGCGTGTACAACCAGCTCAAGGTGCTGGGGACAGGAGTCGGGGGAAACCAGGCCGCCCAAACATTTATCGTCAACTACGTGGATGGTTCGTCGCAGGCCGTGCAACAGGGATTCAGCGACTGGTTTGCCGGCCCGGGCCATGCAAACGAATCCATTGCGGTGGAAATGACCTACCGCAACGGCAGCGACGGCGCCCCTGCGGGCGGTCCGCTTTCCTTGTACCTCTACACCTTTGGGCTGCAACCCTTGAAGCCTATCAAGAGCATCACGCTTCCGAATAACCGGGACGTTGTGCTGTTTTCCATCACGCTTGCGCCGCCGTCACTGGTGGACCTGGAGACCTACCTGTGCCCGCTGCTATAGGGGGCGTTTGTCTGGCAGCGGCTAACGAGCAGGTCCGCTGCAACGCCGCGGACTTGCTCCATCGCGTCACCCTCCCTTGCAAGCAGAAGGGTGCGCCGGCCCGGCTAGCAGGTCTTCGAGCCGCGCCACACCACCGCCTGCGAGCGATTGATGTACATCGAGACCCCTTCCATGGTCACCGAGGCCAGGCCGTGCGCGAAGTGGTCGGCGCCCTCGTACTGAGCAGGAATGGCAAGCTTGCCAGTCTTGTCGATAAAGCCCCATTTGCCGGCAAGCTGCACCGGGCAAAGCCCTTCCGCAAACTCCCCCGCTTTTTCGAAGCTCGCCGCAAACGCCGGCTTGCCGTTCTTCCCGATAAAGCTCCAGGCCCCACCTGTTTCCACGGCAGCCAGCCCTTCGTTGAAGCTTTCCGCCAGCTCAAGGTTCATGGGGATTTCCAAGGCTCCAGCTTTGTTGATATAGCCCCACTTGTCGCCCTTACGCACTGGTGCCAGCCCCTCGTTAAACCCGTTCGCGCCGTCATACACCGGCTCGATCGTGTATTTCCCGCTGGGCTTGATGTAGCCCCACTTACCCCCGGCTCGCACCCGCGCGCGATCGTCCTGGAAGCTTCGCGCCGACTCAAAGGTCGGGGCGATCCCGTAGCTCCCATCCTTGCGGATAAAGCCCCAGAGCGCACCCTCGCGTGCAGGCGAAAGCCCGTTGTGAAAGTTGCGCGCCTCATCGAACTTCGGCTGGATCACCACCCTGCCGGACGGGTCGAGATAGCCCCACTTGCCGTCTTCGCGAAAGGGCGCGACCCCATCGGAAAATGCCCAGGCAAGGTCGAATCGCGGTGCAATCACCATCGTTCCTTTCCCGTCGATGTAGCCCCACTTGCCGCACTGGTTGACCGGGTAAAGAGAGCTGCCTGCCGCTGCGTCGGCATGGCCGCCCAGCTCGCAAGCCGCCGCCGCAGCCGCGCCCCCCAGGTATAAGAACGCTCGCCTGTTCAAAAACATCAATCCACCTTCTTTCAACAAACTCGCCAAATCGCGACCCGTCGTTTTCCGTGCCGGCGCCGGCCTGGTCGCACCCTTCGAGTATCCGCACGGCGCTCTCGTTGTTGTGTAAGCCCTTTGTTAAAAGTCAACACATGCGAGCATTCTTTAACCTGACCCTAATGCCTGCAATGCTTCCATCGGGGAAGTCCGGAGCATCTGGTCGCGTGAAAGGGCGCGCTCCGGCACCCCACACACCCATGCCAAGGAAACGAGCCACACCCTTGCTCTACATCCTCCTTGCCGCGGCTGCCTGCGCGAGCGCGCACGCGCAGATCGACCGCGCGGAGATCAACGGCACCGCCACCGACGCGAGCGGCGCGCCGCTTTCCGGCGTCTCCGTCACGGTCACACAGGAAGGCACAAACGCGATCCGCAAAGCCTGGACCGACAAGGGCGGTCAGTTCGTCGTGTCCTCACTCCCCGTCGGCCGCTTTCTAGTTGTCTTCGCCATGCCGGGCTTTGAGGACACGCGCGTCGCCGGCATCGATCTCCACTCGGGCGACGCGCGAACCCTGAACCAGCGGATGGAGCTGGGACCGGTCAACCAGACAGTGTCGGTTGAGGCCGACAAGGAGGGCGCGCAGCTTGAAAAAAGCAACGCGACCTTTGGCGGCACCGTGCAATCCGTGCAGATCCGCGAGCTGCCGTTGAACGGGCGCAACCTCGCCAACCTGGAAGTGCTGGCACCGGGTGCGATCGACAGCGGCTCGGGTTCGCAATCGTCCATCCGCTTTGTCGGGCAGGGAATCGATGACAACTTTTACCGGTTGGACGGCGTGGATGCGAGCGGTGTACTGCGCGAAGCGCTCAAGTCCGGCCTCCGGCTACAGTTCTCTACCGAGGCTGTTTCAGAGTTCAAGGTGGACGCAGGGGCCTACACAGCGGACACGGGCGGCTCAGCCGGGGCCCAGGTCAACCTGGTGTCGAAATCCGGTACCAACGCCTTCCATGGCAGCGTCTTCGATTACCTGCGCAACAGCTACTTCGACGCCCGATCACCCATCAAAACCGCGACCCCGGCAAAGGCACCCGTCTTTCAGCTCAACCAGTTCGGCGGCAGCCTGGGCGGCCCCATCGCGCGAAACCGCACCTTCTTTTTCGTCGATTACGAGGGCTTCCGCCAGAACCTCGGCGGCGTGCCCGCGACGGGCTTTGTACCCAGCCCGGCGTTTCGCACGCGCGCGCTGGCAGCGCACCCTGAGCTGGCCCCGTTAATCAACGCATTTCCCCTGGGACAGGTCGCCTCGGCCACGGACCCCAACGCTTACGCACTCACCACCGTCGTGCCCAGCCCCAACACTGAAAACTCGGGCACGGCGCGGGTGGATCACCGCTTTGGCAGCAACGATTCAGCTTACGCCCGCTACAACATCGATGACGGCTCCTCCACGGGCGCGCTGAACGCGGTCGCCCAGGCAAGCACGATTGTGTCCCGCGTGCAAAACTTTGCGCTGGAAGAAACCCACATCGTAAGCCCGTCCCTGCTCAACGAAGCGCAGTTCGGCTTCAATCGCAATACCTACATCCAGCTGCAGAACACGGGCATCCCGCTCAACATCACCGTCAGCGGCTTTACCGGGCTGGCTGAAAACTACAACAAAACGCAGGTGGGGCAGAGCTTTTCCGGCAACGACACGGTCACCGCGACCCGCGGCGGGCACACCGTCAAGGCCGGCGTCGATCTACGCTTTCCGCAGTACAACGAGGCCAACTCGCTCGACAGCACCGCGTCCTACCTGAGTGAAACCGCATTTGCGGCCAACCAGCTCAACACCTTTCAGTTGACAGCACCGCTGCCTGACAAGGGCTTGCGCAAGGAACAGGTTGCCGGCTACATCCAGGACGAATGGAAAGCCGGCCGCGCCCTGACGTGGAACTACGGACTGCGCTACACCTACTTTTCGCCCTTCCACGAGCTGCACAACAACGCCGTACCCTTT
>CAXTWU010000062.1:0-6896 GCA_964248025.1 uncultured Acidobacteriaceae bacterium
GCACCCCGACGCGGTTTGTTCGGCAGGGTGGGGCATTTTTTCTCGAAGCTCTTTGTGGCGGAGTAGGAGACCACGTCCGAACATGCCTGGGGAAGCGAGCGGGACCTTGGGCGTCTTTAACCCCCATGGGGCTGCGCTAGAATGGTGGGGAGCGCTGTTTCTGTGCAGCCGATCGCTTTTTGCGCGAAGGAGTTTCACCGTATGGCGATTCCCGCCACCCAGATGCGTCCTGGCATGATTATCAAGTTCAATAATGAGCTGCACACTGTGTTTGCGGTGGAGCACCGGACGCCAGGCAACCTGCGCGCGTTTATTCAGGCCAAGCTGCGCAACCTGCGGACCGGCTCGATGTTTGAGCATCGCTTTCGCTCGCCCGACCCGATTGACCGCGTGATCGTGGACGAGGTCCCGATGGAATTTCTCTACAACGACGGCGACGACTACTACTTTATGGACACGTCGACCTATGAACAGACGAACCTGAAGCGCGACACGCTCGGCGACGCGGTCGAGTACCTGACGGCGAACCTGCAGATTACGGTTTCGATTTTTGATGGGGTGCCGGTGGGCATCGACCTGCCGCAGACGGTGGAGCTTACGGTAATTGAGACCGAGCCGGGGTTGAAGACGGCAACGGCGTCGTCGGTCACCAAACCGGCCAAGCTGGAAACGGGGCTGACCGTGCAGGTGCCGCCATTTATCAACGAGGGAGAGAAAATTCGCGTGGATACGGCCGAGGGTGTGTATCTGTCGAGAGCATAGATCGGTTGGTTTGTTGGGCAAGAGGGAGCCATCCCGGGACGGCTCCTTTTTCCTTTTTGGAATGCGTGCGGCAAAGGCCCTTGATCTTTCGCAATCTTGTTGCTCTCTTATAGCGCTGCTACGTTCAGGGTGCGTTGGGCGGGACGGGAGTGCACCGCCTTGCAAAAAGGGAGCCACATGAAACACCTGGTTGCATTGGGACTTTGCCTTGCCATGAGCTGCAATGCCGTGGCTGCCGAGAACAGCTACAAAGTCATGTATGACGGCGGCTCCGTCAGCGGGTTGAAAGCCGGGAACAAGGCTGAAATCGAGATCGAACCGAAGCAGATCCGTTTGGTACGGGACGGCAGGGACGCCGTCGATATCGCGGCAGGTACGGCGACGCAGATCACCTATGGAGAAGACGCGCACCGGCGAGTGGGTGCGGCGATCGGCCTGGCTGTAGTTTCATTTGGTGCCGGCGCCTTGATGGCACTTACAAAGTCAAAGAAGCATTACATCGGGTTGACTTGGGCCGATGGGGACACCAAGGGCGGCTTTGCCGTCCAGTGCGACAAGAACGATTACCGCGGGCTTCTGACCGGGCTCGAGGGAATCACCGGCAAGCAAGCGGTCGACTCCACTTCGTTGACCGTGAAGAACTAAAACGCTGGAAAGTCGAGTCGAGCCGCACAGGCTCGGCCCGTCTTCGCCTTGCGGGTTGGGAGTGGGTCGGCTAGGATGGCAGGCACATGAAAAGGCGGCGGGCATTCGGGCGGGTTCAGGGGGTCGGTGCGGTGGTGCTCGCGGTGGGTGTACTGCTGCTGGGGGTTCTGCTTCTGTCGCAAGGCGCGGGCTACGGGCCTGATCCGGGGTTTATTCACCTTTATGTTGCGTTGTGGCCTTTTAGCCTGCAGCTGATGCTGGTGGGAGCGGTGCTGTTGGCGCTGGGCTGGGCCTTGCACCCCGTGCTGTTCCACGACTCAGACGATGCGACTCGGGCCGGGCTGGACCGGTGATGTCGGGCTGGGCGGTTCGTTTAAACGTAATTGCCGACGCGAACGGGGTCGCGGTGCCGCATCTGGTCGCGGCGAGCGAGCACGGGGTCGATATCGCCGGGGTGCTGGGCGGGGTGGCGGCGATCTGCACGGCGGTGGTGTGGCCGGTATTGATCGGGCTGATTTTGTGGTGGTTTCGCGAGCCGGCGGCGGAGCTGCTGCGGGCCGCGGTGGGCGTGGCGGAAGGGGCGACGCGGTTCAAGATCTGGCAGATCGAGTTTGACCGGGACGTGCAGCAGCAAGTGACGCAGAGCGAGACTGCGGCGCTGGTAACACCGGTCGTGGCGGCGGCAGACCCGGCGGGTGGGAGCGTGGCCATGGCCAGGGCGGCTTCGGCCGCGACGGCAGCAGCGGCGACGATCCCGAGCGGGGAGGTAGCGGCGGCGACCGGGGTGCGTTCGCTGCTGGAGTCGGCACCGAACTCGACTTTGCGGAAGTCGGCTGAAGGGGCGATCAAGGCGCGCATGGTGTCATTTGCGCAGCAATACGAGACAGTGCGGGCCTCGATGCATGCAGGCCCGGAGCGAACGCGCGCGATGAACGCGGTGGTGGCGAAGATGCGGACGCTGGCGTTGGCGGCGGACCTGTACCTCGATGAGTGGATGAACGCGGGCAACTCGGCCGGGCTGCGGCTGGCTGCCATCTGCATCCTGCAGATGAAACCGGAGATGCGCGCGGTACCGTGGCTGACCGAGCGGATGCGCGTCGAGCAGCCGTTCGTGTTTTTCCATGCCTCGGTGGCGCTGTTGAATACGGTTCGCCGCTACGGGGCCAGTGAGCGCGGAACGCTGGCAGCGGCGCTGCGGACAGCGCTGGCCCAGGTTCAAAGCTTTGGCGACAAGGCGGATGCAAACACGGTGCGGTCACTGACGCTGGCGCTATCGGAGCTGGAGGTGTAAGGCTTCCCGCCGCCTTATCGCAGCAGCCCCTCCTTTTTTCGGAAGGGTACTGCGCTGATGTTCGGTTTGGGTCTACGCCATGGCTTAAGCGGCAGCGACGCCAGGCCGGCTGCGGCACTGACCAATGCGCGCCGGGACAGAACCCATCGTTTTCGTCAGCCATGGTGATTGGGCTCTTTCAGGGTCCGCGAGATGGGAAGCGGTTGCATGGAAACGAGGTTTGCCTGAAACTGGGCTCACATGGGTATGCGGCAGGCGGCTCGCGATCTCACCCAGGGAGCGGAACGATGTCGAGCGGATCGCCCTCAACGAAAGCGGATTTGCTGGAAGTACCCCATGTGCAGAACCAGAGTTTTACGGAAGCACTCGAAGTGCAGCGACAGGACGTGGCCGAAGCACTAAGGGTTCTGCGACGGGAGATGGCCGAAGGGCGGACCGCACAGCGCCACGAGTTGGCAGAAGCGCTCGACGCCCAACGCCGGGAACTTGTGGGTGAAATCTCGCGGCAGACGGGGCGGTTAGAAACACGTCTGCCGACGGAGTTTGATAAGTGCGCGCGGCGTGCGGAGATCCTGCGAAAACGGACTGACAGCAATCTCGAGTCTCTCGACGAGCGGGTGGAGTTGATTGAGTCGCGGCTGGACGAAATGGATGAGCTCGGTCGCAGAAATGCGAACTGATCCAGCAGCGAGCGGAGTGGAAGAGATGCCTGTTGTGCGCCGATATTGCGTGACTGGGCGGGTGCAGGGCGTGGGTTTTCGTTGGTTTGTGCACCGCGAAGCGGAAGCGCTCGGATTGCGGGGCCGGGTACGCAATACAGAGAGTGGCGCGGTTGAGCTCGTGGCGGCGGGCACCGGCGAGCAGTTGGCTGCACTGCGGTCGGCGCTGGAGCGCGGCTCGCGCGGCAGCCGCGTGGACCGAGTGGAGGAGTGGGATGTGCCCGCGAGCGAAGGGGCGACCCTGGGAGCTTTTCAGATTGAAGGAGCGTGGTGAAAAGCATGGCTGAAGGCAGCGACAACAGCGGTTACCTGAAGAGCCTGGTGCGCACCGTGCCGGACTTTCCAAAGCCCGGCATTTTGTTTTACGACGTGACGACGCTGCTGAAGGACCGGAAGGGTTTTGCGGCGTTGATCGATGGGCTGTCGTCGCACTACGCGGCCGATGATGTGGACCTGGTGTTGGGGATCGAGGCGCGTGGCTTTATTTTTGGTCCGGCACTGGCGTACCGGTTAAACGCGGGCTTTGTCCCGGTGCGGAAGCCGAAGAAGCTGCCCGCGGAGGTGATCCGGGTGAGCTACGACCTTGAGTATGGCTCGGACACGCTGGAGATCCACAAGGATGCAATCGCGTCGGGGCAAAAGGTTCTGCTGGTCGATGACCTGCTGGCGACGGGGGGCACGATGCAAGCCACACTGCAGTTGGTGAAGCAATTGGGCGGAGTGGTGGCCGGGATGGCGTTTGCTGTGGAGCTTGATTTTCTAAAAGGCCGGCAGCGGTTTCCGGAGCACAACATATTCAGTCTGCTGCATTATTCGGAGTAAGGCGTCGCGGGTAGCCGGCCTGTCCGGTCAGAATGGCATGCCGCTTATCCTGACCGGCAGACTGCCTTACGCCGCGCGAGCCCCGCGCACAAAATGCAGGATCACCGCGATAACGGCAAGAATCAGCAGGATGTGGATGCCGAAGCTCGCGACGTGAAACAAGATAAAACCGGCAACCCACGCAAGAATCAAAACTCCGGCCAGAACTAAAAACATGTGTGTTCTCCTTTGAGGGGCGGGTCAAACGTCGCTTCTCTCCACCCTTTGTGTGCCCCTTGTCGGATGTTGGAGTTACGAAAAGGTTTGCTGCGCCGGGACGAAATTTCAGCTGCGAGGCGCGTGATCGCCACTGCCTCGGAACGGCAGCTGCCCGGCGAGTTCCAGCAATGTGCCGTCCATGGCCTGCTCTTCCCCAAGTGTTTGCGCAAGCAGTGCAGCGACCTTGGCGAGCCCGAGCCGCTCGGCAAAGATTTGCGCGGTGCCGTAGCTTGCAATCTCCCAGTGCTCAATGCGGCGAACGGCGGCGAGCACCGCGGCGTCGAGCACGGGCGGGTCGCCGGCATCGCCGAGGCGATCTTCGGTTTCTGAAAGCAGGGCGCGCATGCTTTTGCCATGGCCGCCGCGGGGGCTGTCTTCCAGGACCTCGAAAACGGTTTCCAGGCGGGCGAGCTGCCCCTTGCTTTCGCTGCGGTGGCTGTCAAGAGCCTTCTTGAAAGGTTCGGCGTTGGCGCCCTGGACCCATCGCCCAAGGGCTTCGGAGGTTAAGGATTCGGAAATATAGATTTCCTGGAGCTCATCGATCAGCAATCGGCGAAGTGAGGTGAGTTGCATGCGGGAATGCTCCTGTGAGGATTTACGGTTTTGGATGCGTCGTCACTTGTTGCCGGGAAACACAAGGACCGAACAGCCGGGGTCGAGCCAGCCTTTGCGGCGAAACCATTGATTGAGCGCGATCGTTAGCGCTGGAAGGGGAACACGGAAGCCTGCCTCAAGCAAACCATCGGCAACCGGGAGCGTGTCGTCAAAGGCGGCGCTGTTGGTGAAGTTGCGCATGGCAAAGCTGTCGAGCCAGCGCAGGGGTACAGGTGCCGGGGCATGGTCTGCGCAGACCAGCGTTACCTTGAAGATTTGGGCGAACATGAGCAGATTTTCTCAGGTGATTGGCGTTGGCTGGATGAAGCAGGGGTGCTTGCTGCCGGGCAGGCTCGGGGGTAGCGTAAACGGTATGGCAACGTTAAGCAAAGTGGCACTTCTGGGAGCCAACGGCGCGATCGGCAGGGGGTTGGGTCCGCTGCTGGGCTCGCGCGGCGTGCCGTACCGGGTAGTGGGGCGCTCGCTGTTGGGGCTGCAGGTGCGGTTCAACGAAGAGCCGCTGTGCGAGCACCTCCAATGGGACCCGGAGGACCCGGCCAGCATGGCACAGGCGTGTGCCGGGGCCGGCACAGTGGTGTATCTGGTAGGCGTCGCGTACTGGAAGTTTAAGGACCACCTGCCATTGATCAAGCGGGCGCTGGGGGCGGCGCGAGCGGCCGGGGTGCGGCGTTTTCTGCTTGTCAGCTCCAACTGGAGCTACGGAGTACCGGCAGGCGCCGGCCGGGCAGACGAACAGCATGAGCGGCAGCCCACAACAGTGAAGGGGCGCATCCGTCGCGAGCAGGAGGACCTGGTGCTTGGGGCACACGTGGCAGGCGATTTTGCGACCGGGGTGCTGCGGATGGCGGACCTGTACGGGCCGCGAGTGGAGGCAAGCCACCTTTGGAGCGCGTTTCAGGCGGCAAAGCGGGGAACCGAAGCGCAGGTGCTGGGGCCGGTCGACCAGCCGCACGAGTTTGTGTACGTGCCGGACGCGGTAGCGACCATCAACCGGCTGATCGAGACCGACGCTGCGTGGGAAGGGAGGGCGGAGGGGGAAAGCTGGAACCTGGGTGGAGTGGGCGTAACGACGATCCGGACCCTGGTGGAGCGGGTGTTTGCCCTGGAAGGCAAGCCGCAGAAGTACAACGTGCCGGGGCCGTGGATGATGCGCTTTGTGCGGGCGATGAACCCGTATATTCGCGAACTGGGCGAGCTACGGTACTTGCAGGAGCAGACGCTGCTTTTGGATGACCGCAAGCTCCATGCGCTGCTGGGTGGACTGGAGAAAACGCCGCATGACGAGGCGATCCGGGCAACGCTGGCACTGCGCTAAACGCGCTGTTGCAAGGAAGCGGGAGCGCGGGATTGCATTCAGCCGGTCGATCGAACCGGGCTGTAACGACGGCCTTGCTTTGCGGCCTCCGCAGCTCAGCCTGTGCTTACATGCTGAGCTGAGCCGCCGGATAGCTGGGCAGCTGGATACCGTATCGCCCGAAACGCCGAGTCCTGATGCCGACAAGCTCTATGCGGATACCTGATGGTTGACGCGGGTCAGCTGACCCCCGGCGCAAGCTGGCCCCAGTACGTCATGGACTCGCTGTCGCCGGTGCGCGGCAAGGGCGGCAACGCGGCGGTGCTGCCGGCCTCCTTCAGCACAACCGGAAGTGCATCAAGCACTTCTGCGACGCTCATCACGTACATCTCGCGTCCATTGTCGTAGCCGTTTTCAATCGATTGCTTAAGGAAATAGCCGGCGATCTGCGAAGCAAGCTGGTCGGTGATCACAAAGCCGGTGCGCCGCT
>CAXTWU010000062.1:6996-11519 GCA_964248025.1 uncultured Acidobacteriaceae bacterium
TAGCCGGCGATCTGCGAAGCAAGCTGGTCGGTGATCACAAAGCCGGTGCGCCGCTTGTGCTCGACCCAGGCACCGTTGGGCATGGCGATCCAAACAGGCCGGCCGTTGACATCGAAGCGCACATCAAAGGCATCGGCGTGGCGCGTGGCGATGGCCAGGAGATTGGCCTTCCAGCGGCAGTGGAGGTCTTCGCCGGTCCAGTGGTCGGCTACATGGAAGTCGTCATACATGCCCCTAGCCTACGTGGGCTCGGCGCGTAGGGCAAGAGCAGTGTGCCCTGCGCAAAGATAGATGGGGAATGCTGGGAGCGCGAACATATTTTTTGGCGGAAGCGGCGTCCAATTAGCAACCATACCTCTGCATGACCGGATGACCACAGGAGTTACACGTGACGACTCGTTCCCCCCAATCTCTCCTCCGATTTGAAGAAAAACTAAAGGCCCAGCAGGCCTTGCTAGAGCGCAATATGATTTCGGCCGTGAAAGAAGGCCGCCAAAGCAGCACGGATGACTTGCAGGACGCTGCGGATCATGCGGTCCAGTCCTACCAAAAGGAGCTGCTGTTTCTGCAAGGAACCCAGGGACATAGCCAGCTGGCCTTGGTGCGTTCGGCGCTGGACCGGCTGGAGGACGGCAGCTTTGGCGAATGTCTCCATTGCGGCACGGTGATCGGCGAAAAGCGTTTAGAAGCCGTGCCGTGGACTCTTTTCTGCATCGCCTGCCAGGAAAAGGTGGAAAACGGCGAGATTGCCAGCCCGGTGCGCGCGGCCTAGGGTTGCCTGATCTTTGCCTGGTCGGGGCTGGCTTGAAGGACCGGCCCGGGCTGGATCGTGTGCGACGTGGCCGGACAGCGGTCTCCACCACTCGGACCGGCGAAGCCCCGCTGCTAGACTGGAGATGGCTGTTGGCGTTTCTGCCCGCGGCCCATCTTTCCCAGGAAGGCGCAGGCTTCACCCGTGAATCTCGACACAAACCCACCAAATGCCGGCGGCACGTTTGCGCGTGTTGTTTCCCCAAGCTCCTCCCCAGGTTTGTCCTGGATTGAACGGAACAGGTCGCTTGCCATGCGGCTTGCATTGCTGGGTGTGCTGGCAATCCTGATCCTGATCGCCGCCTTGATCTGGTGGAACCGGCGTGCTACGGAAGCCTCGGCAGCCTTGAACGCTGCGATGGAAGTATATGACGCACCCATTCAGCAGCCGGGGCAGCCGCCGGTGCCGAACGTGAAAAGCTATGCCTCAGCGGCGGCGCGAGCGCGTGATGCGCGGCCGCTGTTTGAAGCCGCAGCGCAACACTACGGCGAGTTCCAGGCGGGGCGGAACGCACGCTATTTTTCTGGGCTGACGGCCGAGGATATGGGTGACAACGACGCGGCTGAAGCGGCCTTGCAAAAAACCGCTGGGTTCCACGATGCAAGCCTGTCTGCCCTGGGCAAGATGGCGCTGGCAGGGCTGTACGCGACGACGGGACGAGGTGGGCAGGCGGCAACACTGTACGGGGAGTTGATCGATCACCCAAGCACAACGGTCTCAGCGAATGCTGCGCGGCTGGCGCTGGCAGAGTCGGAGCAGGCGACCAACCCGCAGGCCGCGAACCAGCTCTTTGCCAAGGTGAAGGATACGGACAAAACCACAGCCGCTGGGCAGATCGCGACGCAGAAGCTGACCGGAAAGTAGAGCGCAACTTCGAGGCTAAGCCGGCCGCTTGTGGCTGGTCGCCTGCCTGCCGTTAGCAGGCGTCCAGTGGGAACCCGCAGACCGACGCGGCAGCGCGAATGAGATCCGCATGCAAGTACGGGGCTCGTACCCGCCATGCAGTCGCCAGCTAAGAATAAACGCGGCTGTCCCTTTTTAGCGCGCTGCGTCGGCCCGGAACTTGTCTTTGATGAACTCGGTCAGGTAGGCGACCACCGCCAACATCGCCGCCGCGATAAACGGGCTCTTATGACCGGTCACATAATAGCCGATCGGGGCATTGCTGGTCGCCAGGATAAGCAGGAAATCCACAACAAAGATAACGGAGTAGAGCAGGGCCGGATGGACATCAAAGGCCATCACCCGTGCCGCTTTGATGATCAATGCATCCACAAAGCCGAGCGTAAAGGCGATGGTAAAGGTGGACTGGATGTATGCGCTATGGAAGCCAGGAAGGGCGCTGGCAATCCCAAAGAAGGTGAAGGCAAAAATGGCCCAGTTCAGGCCGAATGAAAAAAGCGTCAGGATCATAGGTTGATGAGACAGTTCGGTCGAATGATAGCTGACGTAGCGTGGTTTTGCGACTTTTAAGCGACAGAGTGTCCCGCAAAAGACACGGGGTACAGGAGGCTTGCTGTATGGCAACACGCGGGTGGCCGGTTTTTCTACTTTGGGTTCTTCCGATGACGGCCGGAGCGCAGGGACTGCCTGCTATTCCCACGTTGCTTGCGGACGTACAAGCCAACCAGCGGGCGCTGGACAAGATTCGCGAAAGCTACACGTTTCGAGAGATCCAGGATCTGCATGAACTGGACAAGCACGGCGGGGTGCGGAAGGAAGAAAAGCGGGAGTACAACGTCTTCTACGTCAATGGGCACCCGATTCAGCGGCTGGTCCGCAAGGACGGTGCTGCCTTGTCGCCTGCGGAAGAGAAGAAAGAAGCTGAACATATTCAGAACAAGGTGCAGGCTGCCGAAGCGACCCCGCCCGGCGATCTGCTCAATAACCGTCACCAAGTGAGTATCAGTCGGCTGCTATCGATCGAGCATTGGAGCGGCGAGCGGCGGGTGACGCTTGATAACCGGCCGATGATCGCGCTGGACTTTGCCGGCGACCGCAACGCGCAGACACACGGGATCGCCGAGGATGCCTCCAAGCACCTGGCCGGAACGCTGTGGGTGGATGAGCGCGATCGCCAGGTAAGACGGGTGGAGGCGCGGCTCGACAGCCCGTTTCGGCTGGAGCTCGGCTTGGTTTCCCTGTCGCAAGGGTCGAGCTTTACGTTTGACCAAAAAATCATCAACAACGAAGTCTGGCTGCCGACCGGGGCCACGATCCACATCGAGGCGCGCGCGGCCATTTTTCTCGGCTACCATATCCAGGTGCAGATTACAGATGACCAGTACCGCAAGTTTCAGGCGTCAGCCGAGCCCGGAGAGCCTGCCACAGCAAAGCCGTAGTGAGTGATCCTACAGGGGAGCCGGAACGGCGTGAGGCAAAGGCCTGCTTGAACAGCTCGGCCTTTGCCCCCTTTGGTAACGGATCGTCTACTGTTGTGGCGCGCCGTCGTCACCGCCGTGGCGCATCCCTCGCATCTGGGCCATTCGCTCCTTGCGGTCGGCAACCATCTTCTGGTACTTGGCCTTTTGCTGGTCGTTCAGGACTGCTTGAAGCTTGGTATTGGAGTCGTCATCCAGAGTCTTCATCTTGGCCATGCGAGTGTCCCGGGATAGGCTCCCGTCCTGGTGCAACTGCATCAGCTGGTCGTGCCGGTCCTGCAGAACGGGCTTGATTTGCGTCTGCTGATCGCTGGTTAGGTCGAGGGCTTTGGTCAGATGGCTTAGCTCCTGATCGGGGGACATGGGACCATGGTGCATGCCGCCATGATGGTCCGGACTGGGCCCATTCTCCTGGGTCTGCATGGACGAGTTGTCCTGTTGAGGGAAAGCGGCCAAGGGTTGAGCTGGAAGAACGCGGCTGCTGCAAAGACCGGCGCACAGGATGGCGGCAAACGTTGCTTGTTGCGAGATTGGGCGCATAAACACTCCTTTTACTTCGGTAAAGACCCTGGTTCGGGCTGGAAGTTGTGAGGTGACAGCGAATCTTCAAGAGGCGGCATGCTAACTGGGTTGCTCCGGAGCCCGCACTGCAACCAGTTTGTGCTCGCCTGCCCGCTTGCGGGACGGACTGCGTAGGCAAGAATGGCCCGGTAATCCTCTTGATGGTCGAACGCGCAATGCTGGCATCCGGGACGATAGGCTAGAGATGACTTTGTACGAAGCGAGACCGTCCAAGTCAGTGACTGGTGGGGCGCGACTTCCGTTTCTTGCAATGTCGGAGAAGGCGTTGTGAAGACAGGCCCATGAATTTGAAGCGCGTTGACGAGCGCGCCGCCGGCTCCACTGGAAGCACGCCAGAGCCAGGCACCGCCCGCGCGGGCATACCAATGAATGCTGAGGGGGGCGGGTTCAGCAATCACGATTGGAGTGGACCGGTTGTTGCGC
Organism: uncultured Acidobacteriaceae bacterium; assembly: GCA_964248025.1. Lineage (GTDB taxonomy): Bacteria > Acidobacteriota > Terriglobia > Terriglobales > Acidobacteriaceae > EB88. Next base: position 11,194 of record CAXTWU010000062.1, read on the forward strand.
AACACAATCAGAAAAGCAGGTCCATCGCCCGGCCTTTCTTCAACCAGATATGCGGTCTGCAGAAAAACGTCCGTGCACTGAGAAGTGGAACTCGAGCGGGAGGCTTGTGCATGGGGAGTCCGGTGCGAACCACGGCTGCCTAGGGCTACGCAGCAGGAACCGACCAGGAAAACTAATAGCATTTGGTTCAGAACAGCCACTCTTTCACTCTAATGCGGGCGGTAGGGAAAATGCCGAAAGGGCCATGCATGCGCATGGCCCTTTCGATGTTATTACCGGCGATCTCCTAATCTCCCACACACCTGCGCGTGCAGTACCATCGGCCC
>CAXTWU010000063.1:0-11186 GCA_964248025.1 uncultured Acidobacteriaceae bacterium
TAGCTGAATAGCTCAGGCGTGGTGGCGATCCTCGTACCTACTAGGCATACCTAACCGGTCTTTCATTGGTAAAAGTGAGCAGCACAAACGCGAGCTCCTACTCAAGGCGCAGCGAACTAACAACTCGGCAGCATTACCCACTGCCTACATGGATGCGAAATTGTACGCGATGGAGCTTCGTCTCAGCAGGACTATTGAGAAGTATATTGAAGCGGTGGACCAATGGGGATTCCCCATCGATGTCGGATTTGAAATGGACATGATTAAGGAATTTCGCAGGCTCACGGCGGGGCCAAATCAACTACATGTTCCGCCCATGTTGAGTGGGCCCCAAATTCAAGCTGTTCAAGGCTCATTCGCAAGAAAGCGCGATCAACTTGCAGATCGTCTGGTGCGCGAAGCAACAAACCGTCTGCGCGAGTTAAAGATGAAGAAGCAGCATGTGAATCAAGCGACCAGCATTACGAACAACTTCAACGCTCCAGTCGGCAATGCATACATAAATTCGTCAGTGGTTCAAACGAACAACTTCAACATAACGACACAGCAACTGCAAGACGTTGACCGAATTTCAGAAGGAAACCAAGAGTTGCAGGTTGCTGCGTTAGAGATACGCGACGCACAGAATCAGGGTGTAGGCATACTCGACAAGTTTCAGAAGTGGGCAACGCTGGCGAGTACTGTGACCGAATTAGCGGACAAGGTTCATCAGTATTATCCACAGATTGACAACATCATTTCGCAAGCAAGGTATTTGGCCGGTTAAGAGTGCTGTTTAAACTCAGTTCTCAAGGAACATAGCCAGCTTTGCGATCCTGCCACCCGCTTCTTGTCAGTGATCTACGTAGCAGGAATGAACGGAGGTAGACATGCTTAGATTGGTAGCTGGTTGCCCCCCAGGGATTCGAACCCCGATATGCTGAGTCAGAGTCAGCTGTCCTACCATTGAACGAGGGGGCAATGGGCCTGCCGGTCGCGGTGGTGAGGCCTCGCGCGACTCACTTGAGTTTACGGGGGAGCTCCGGGTTTGGTCAATGTGCGTGCGCCCCGGCGTGGATGGTAGGCTGAGGCGTTGTGATTGAAGGAGAACGATGCGCAAGAAGGTAACGATTGTCGGCGCGGGCCATGTGGGCGCGACCGCCGCGCACTGGCTCGCGGCCAAGGAGCTGGCCGATGTGGTGCTGCTCGATGTGGTCGAAGGAGTGCCGCAAGGGAAAGCGCTGGACCTGCTGCAGGCGATGCCGATCGAGCAACAGGATTGCCGGATCACCGGTACCAACGACTACTCGGATTCGCTCGACTCCGACATCGTGGTGATCACAGCGGGGATTGCGCGCAAGCCGGGCATGAGCCGCGACGACCTGCTGCATACGAATGCAAAGATCATGTCGGAGGTGATCACGCGCGTGGTCGCGACCTCGCCCCATGCGATCCTGATCGTTGTTTCAAACCCGCTCGACGCCATGGCCCAGGCAGCGTTGAAACACTCGGGATTTCCGCGCGAGCGGGTGCTAGGCATGGCTGGGGTGCTTGATTCGGCGCGCTTTCGGGCCTTTATCGCGGACGAGCTCAAGGTCTCGGTCGAAAACGTGACCGCGTTTGTGCTGGGCGGGCATGGCGATACCATGGTGCCCTTGCCCCGCTACTCGACGGTTGCGGGGATTCCGATTACGGAGCTGATCGAGCCCTCGAAACTGGAAGCGCTGGTCGAACGCACCCGTACCGGCGGCGCCGAGATTGTGAAATACCTCAAGACCGGCTCGGCCTACTATGCGCCGGCCGCGGCCGCGATTGAAATGGTCGAAGCTATCTTGAAAGACAAGAAAAAGATTCTGCCCTGCGCCGCGTACCTGCAAGGTGAGTACGGCATTGACGGATTGTTTGTAGGCGTGCCGTGCAAGCTGGGCGCGAAAGGGCTCGAGCAGATTGTTGAGATCAAGCTGACTGCGGAGGAGCAGGCCGCGCTACAGAAGAGCGCCGACTCGGTAAAGGAGCTGTGCGGCATCATCGGCGTGTAAGATCGCCTACGTAGCCGGCGGTTCCTTCGTGGGGAATTTTCGTCAAGGCAAAGGCGGGTTCCCACCCGCCTTTGTCTTGACCGAGTACACGTCCCGAAGGGACCGCGAGCCGCGCAGGCGGTTTTATACCCGCTCGATCGTCAACGACTCCAGTACGACTGGCGTCTTCGGCTTGTCCTGCGCGCCGCGGGGCACTTTGGTGATGGCGTCTACGATGGACTGACCTTCGATGACTTCGCCAAAGATGGTGTGGTTGCCCGTGAGCCACAGCGTGGGCGCGACGGTAATAAAAAACTGCGACCCATTGGTGTTGGGACCGGCGTTGGCCATGGCGAGCTTGCCCGGCTTGTCGAACTTGTGCGGCGAGCCCTTGGTTTCGTCTTCGAACTTGTAGCCGGGGCCGCCCATCCCGGTGCCGTCGGGGTCGCCGCCCTGCACCATGAAGTCGGGGATGACGCGATGGAAAATGGTGCCGTCGTAGAGCTTGGTGCCGGTCTTGGACTGGCCTTTGTGCGTCCACTCGCGCGTGCCTTCGGCGAGGTCAATAAAGTTCTTTACGGTTTTAGGGGCGACGTCTTCAAACAAACGGCAGACGATTTCGCCTTGTGTTGTTTTAAAAGTGGCGTAGGTGCCGGGGGTTGTAGGCATAGCTGGGGCTCCTGGTGGTGCGGGTTCATGGCTCCTGTTTCGCGTGGATCGGCCCTTCACACGCTCAGACAAGAAGGCCGGGTGATGGATGGGGCCGGATGACACTTCCAGTTTACTGCGGAGTGGGGCTTGCTGGAGCCGGACGGCTGGCGGGCGCAGGTGCGGGCTGGGCGGCTGGCGGGGGTACAGCCTGCCCGGCCGGCACGATCGTGACCTTTGTGAGCGTGACCGGGGCGAGCGGCTTGTCCTCCGGGTCGCGCTCCACATGCGTGATGGCCGCGACCACTGAAACACTCGGCTCGTCGCACTGGCCGAAGATGGAGTAGTTGCCGTCGAGCGAGGGATAGGGCTGCTCGGTGATGAAAAACTGCGAGCCATTGGTGTTGGGGCCGGAGTTGGCCATGGCGAGCCGCCCCGGCACATCAAAACCGAGGCCCGGCACCACCTCGTCCGGGAACATGTAGCCGGGATCGCCCGTGCCCGTGCCTAGCGGGTCGCCGCCCTGGATCATGAAGCCTGGAATGACCCGGTGAAAGGTCGTGCCGTTGTAGAACGGCTTGCCGTGCTGCTTCTTGTGGGTCGCGGGGTCGGTCCAGTCTTTGGTGCCGGTCGCGAGGCCGATGAAGTTGGCGGTGGCCAGCGGGGCCTCTTTTTGGAAGAGCCTGCACCGCATCTGGCCCATGCTGGTGTCGAAGACGGCGGTGGGGCCAGTGGGCTGGAGGGTGGGTTTGACGCTGGTGTCGGGGGAGTCGGGGAGAGCGCTTGCAGCGGGCGCCGCTGTGGTCTGTGCAAGGGCGGCTGCCGGAAGCAGCAGGGAAGCGGCGAGAGCTAAAGAAGAAAGGCGCATCATGCCTGTTCAGCATAGCAAGCTCCGATGCCGCTGACACCGGAGCGCTGCGGGGTTTTCAGAGTCGTAGGGCCGGCAACCGGCCCGTTGCTTCAAAGCGCTTCGCGGCAGCGACCAGCCTGAGCCTCCATGATCCGAGCGTGGATGCCGTCCCAAAAACGCAGCCGTGCTTCGAGCGCGAATGAGGCCGACTCCGCGGCCTCCCCCCACTGCTGCGGCGTGCGGCACAACTCGCGCACCATCGCGAGTGCCATGGGGCCATGGTCGTCGCCGTCCATCTCGATGTGGCGGTCAAGGTAGTAGCGGAACAACTCGACGCGACCAGGCATCCGGCGGTCCAGCTCGCGCACAAACTCTTGAAACATGCCGGGGATCAGGTCTTCGCGCCCGAACGTGAAAGCAGCGGCAATGCGGTGCGATGCGCCAGTGCCGATGATCGCGAAGGTGGAGCGTACAAAGGCTGCGGCCTCGGATGGAGCGGCGGCCAGTGCGTGGTCGAGGGCTGCGCCCAAGGGCGATGAGGATATTGTGTGGCTACGTTCGTCAAGCATGTCCATGCTCGTCGTTTGCGCTTTGCCCCGTAGTTCGTCGATCAGGGCCTCCGCGGGCCCGGTCTCCGCGCCGCACTCGCGCATGGCGCGCAGGTACAGCTCGAAGTGCGACACACCCTCACCCTCGTACTCATCGCTTTCCTCCCCCAGCACAATACCGTTGATCAGGCGACGGGTGTTGGGGTTCGCGCTCGGCACCCACGGCAGGTCCACGCAGGTGAGCGCGCGTTGCAGGCTCTTGAGCAGCGACATAAAGTCCCACACGGCATAAACGTGCGACTGCATAAAGATCTGCAGGTCGGCGAGCGAGCGGATGGAAGCGTAGAGCGGGTGTGCGGCGAGCCGGGCCTGAAGTGGGGCCATTGTATCGAGAAGACTTTGCTCGTCGGAAACAGGCAGGGCTGCTGTTAAAGGCATAATGCTCTGATTGGACCACGCTTGTCGCGCGGATGCCGTATCTACTGGACCTTGAAGGTGGTTCTGTTTAGGGATGTAAACAGGGAGTTATCCGCTGGATCATTGATGGCACGTCAGTTTGACGAGGATAGGTAAGTGAATCATTCCTTATCTCGTAAACACATCCTTCACCGCCTGCACCATCACATCCCGGCTGACCTCCGAGATGGCCTTGGTAAGCGGAATCATTTTGGGGCAGGTGTTGACGCAGTCCTGGGCGAAGCCGCACTCCTGGATACCGCCGTCGCCCATTCGAGGATGGAGACGTTGAGCTTGGGGCATGGGGTTCCTTTGAAAGCGCCGTTCCTGGAAGGTTGGTCCTCTAGGATAGAACGAGACATGTAAAGGAACTGAATATGAAGCTTGAACGCATTACACAGCATCCTGACATGATGGGCGGCAAAGCCTGCCTTCGCGGCATGCGCGTCACGGTGGGCATGATTGTCGGCCAGATCGGGGCGGGGTACAGCATCGAGGACATCCTTGCCGACTACCCGTATCTAGAGCGTGAGGACATCTTTCAAGCGCTCCGCTATGCGGCTTGGCTGGCAGAGGAACGCGAGGTCGTGCTGGCGAGCGCATGAAGATCGTCATCGACATGAATCTGTCGCCGCGATGGGTGAATGTGCTGGTGCAAGCAGGCTTTGAAGCCGAGCACTGGTCCACACTCGGTGCGGCAAACGCGCCCGATACGGAGATCATGCCTATGCCAGACTGAACGGCTGCGCGGTACTCACGCATGATCTGGACTTCAGCGCCATGCTCGCCACCAGCCAGGACGGCAAGCCGAGCGTCATTCAGATTCGCGCGCAGGATGTAAACCCCGATGCCGTCGCCAAGCAGGTGATCATCGCGCTCCGGCAGATGCGTGAGGAACTGGAGCAGGGCGCGCTGCTTACGGTTGACCTGAAGCGCACTCGCCTCCGCATCCTGCCTCTGCATGCACGGATCTAACAGGCCTTATCGCGTAAACACATCCTTGACCGCCTGCACCATCACGTCCCGGCTTACGTCCGAGATGGCCTTGGTGAGCGGGATCATCTTGGGGCAGGCGTTGACGCAGTTTTGCGCGAAGCCGCACTCCTGGATGCCGCCGTCGCCCATCAGCGCGTGAAGCCGTTCGGTCTTGAGTGCCTTGCCCGTGGGGTGCTGGTTGAAGAGCTTGACCTGCGCGATGGTCGCCGCGCCCACAAAGCCTGTCTCCTCGTTGAACTGCGGGCACACCTCCATGCAGATGGTGCAGGAGATGCAGCGGGAGATGGGGTAGAGCTCTTCCTGCTGCTCGGGAGTTTGGCGCGGGCCTGAGCCCAGGTCATAGGTGCCGTCGACCGGCACCCAGGCCTGCACGCGCTTCAAGTTTTCAAACAGGACGGAGCGGTCGACCGAGAGATCGCGGACGACCGGCATCTTTGACAGGGGTTCGAGCCGCACGACGCCGTTTTCCTGCACCTTGTCGATCAGCGCCGAGCAGGCCATGCGGGCCTTGCCGTTGATGCGCATGGCGCACGAGCCACAGACCTCTTCCAGGCAGTTGGCGTCGTAGGCGATGGGCGTGGTCTCGCGGCCGTCGGCGGTCACGGGGTTGGCGGCGATCTCCATCATGGCCGAGATCGCGTTCATGCCCGTGCGCAGCGGCAGGTCGAACTTGTCCCAGTAGGGCGCAGCGTCGGGGTTCGCTTGGCGCTTGATCTCGATGCGGACGGTCTTGCCGGTGGGCTTCGAAAGGGGGATGGCAGCGCCGGTCAGTTCTTCAGTCAGAGGATTGATTGCTGTCGCCATGGCTCTTTCCTTCTCTGTTTATGGTGAGCAGGGTGCGATCACGACTCGGAAGCATGGAATGAGCAGGTGAGATCCGGAAGCCGATTTGCTCTGCTGCTTGTTTCTTTCCATTGCGTCAAGCTGGGGATCGTGCTGTCTTTAAATCCGCATAGAACTCTCGCCGGTCGCGCTGAATGGAATCGAACCGGAGATCCATTTTCGCTTCCAACTTCCCTATTTTTCCTTCCAGCCGGTCGATACGGCTGTCAAGCCTTCCATTTGAATCATGGCGAGCACAATCGCAACAAGGCCGGTAGCAGTTGGAAAGCCGGCTGCGACAAGAAGCTGCCAGTTGTTCATCGTTTTCACTCCCTGCCGTGACTTATGACGCTACTTCACCGCGTCGTACCGGCGCGGCCTCGGCTGGATGTACTGCGTATCGACCGCCTCGAAGCTGAAGACCGGCTCATCCGCGTCCGGGGCGAAGCTGGCCTTGGTGGTTTTCAGAAAGCGCTCATCATCGCGCTCGGGGAAGTCCGGTTTGTAGTGTGCGCCGCGCGACTCGTCACGCAGTTGAGCGCCTTGCGTGACGACGCGAGCCAGTTGCAGCATGTTGCCGAGCTGTCTTGTAAATGCAAAGGATGTGTTTGCCCACGCGCTTTTATCGCTCAGGTTGATGTTTTGGAAACGCTCTAACAGCTCGACGATCTTTTCGTCGGTCTCGCCCAGCGCCTTGTTGTAGCGGATGACCGTGACGTTCTTGGTCATGATCTCGCCGAGCTCGCGCCACAGCTTGAAAGGGTTCTCGGTCCCGGAGGACGACAACAACCGTCCGTTGATCTCTTCCTGCCGCTTGCACTCGCTCACGCCGTAGCCGTTGGCCGGAGCGCTGGACAGCCCGCGAGCATACTTGAGCGCATTGGGCCCGGCCTGAAAGCCGCCGTAGATGCAGCTCAGCAGGGAGTTGGCCCCTAGCCGGTTGGCGCCGTGGTAGTTGTACTCGGCTTCGCCAGCTGCGAAAACGCCGGGGATGTTGGTCATCTGGTTGAAGTCGACCCACAGGCCGCCCATGGTGTAGTGCATGCCGGGAAAGATCTTCATCGGCACATCGCGCGGGTCGTCGCCGACAAACTTCTGGTAAATCTCAAGAATGCCTTCGAGCTTGCGGTTGAGCGTCGCGCGGTCGATGTGCGTCAGGTCGAGGTAGACCATGGGCTGGCCGTCGATGCCCAGGTTGTGCTCGTAAACGACCTTGTGGATGGCGCGGGTGGCGACATCGCGGGGCACAAGGTTGCCGTATTTCGGGTACCACTCTTCCAGAAAGTACCAGCGGTCGGCCTCCGGAATCTGCTTCGCTTCGCGCGGATCGCCAAGCTGGCGCGGCACCCACACACGGCCGCCCTCGCCGCGCGCCGACTCACTCATCAACCGCAGCTTGTCTTCGCCTGGAATACACGTCGGGTGCACCTGGATAAACTCGCCGTTGGCGTAGAAGGCGCCCTGTTGGTACAGGGCCGACTGGGCCGACCCTGTGCAGACGACCGAGTTGGTGCTTTTGCCGAAGATGGCGCCGTTGCCGCCGGTCGCGACGATGATCGCGTCGGCGTCAAAGGTACGGACCGACATATCGCGCAGGTTCATGGCGCAGATGCCGCGGCATACCCCCGCGCCGTCGAGCACGGCCGACAAGAACTCCCAGCCTTCGTACTTCGTAACCTTGCCCTCGGACTCGTAGCGGCGCACCTGCTCGTCGAGCGCATACAGCAGCTGCTGCCCGGTCGTCGCCCCGGCAAACGCCGTGCGGTGGTACAAAGTCCCGCCGAAACGGCGAAAGTCGAGCAGGCCTTCGGGGGTGCGGTTGAACGGAACGCCCATGCGGTCGAGCAGGTCGATAATCGCCGGCGCGGCCTCGCACATGCCTTTGACCGGCGTCTGGTTGGCGAGGAAGTCGCCGCCGTAGATGGTGTCGTCGAAGTGGGCGTCGGTGGTGTCGCCTTCCCCCTTGAGGTTCTTCGCGGCGTTGATGCCGCCCTGCGCGCAGACCGAGTGCGAGCGCTTGACCGGAACGATGGAAAACAGGTCGACCTTGCCGCCGGCCTCGGCGATCTTGATCACGGCGGACAGGCCCGCGAGCCCGCCGCCGACCACGATGATCCTTGGTGCTGCTGCCATCCGGCAAACCTCAATCTTTAGTGTGCGCCTGCCCGAAGGGCGCTGTCGCCTGCGTGCCTTCAGTGATTTGCGCAGGAGTTAAATCCAATGGTGCATTGCGATACTTCGGCTCCACAAACGCCCACATGCTGGCGAGTCCGATGGCGCACAGCAGCACCCCAGCGACCCCGCAGACCCAGCCGGAACCGCGGCGTGCCCGGTCGCCCGGCGTGATGCCCCACTTGGCCGCGAACAGCCACACCCCATAGGCGAAGTGGTAGCAGGTGGCGACCATGGCGATCGCATAGATGGCAAACATCCAGGGATGCAGCAGCTCCGCCTGCACCTTGTGAAAGGCCGCACCGGGGTGCTCGGGCAGGCTGACGCCCGCGAACCGCTGCCGGTAGACATGCTGGATGAGGTAAGCGAGCGCGATGCCGCCGGTCCAGCGCTGCGCCGTGTAAAGCCAGTTACCGGCCCACGGGTAGTAGACGACGTTGGAGCGGCCGCGCAGCCAGATGTACATGCCGTAGAGCGAGTGGTACAGCAACGGCAAGAAAATGAAAACCCACTCAAGCACACGCACAAAAGGCAGGGCATTGAGCCACTTGACCTGGGCGGCATAAGCGGCCGGGCCTTTCAGCGCTTCCCAGTTGGAAACAAGGTGCTCGATCAAAAAGGCGCCAATGGGCACGATGCCGGTGAGCGAATGAAGCCGGCGCAGCAGGAAAGAGTGACCTTCGCCGGCGCGCAGTGGCTGCACCCCGCGGCCGCGTGTGCCTTTTTGCGCGCCCGAGGGCGGCCCGGAGACCGGCTGTTGCACTGTTGTCGCCATGCGGGGATCGGGCTCCTGCGGCTGTGCTCGTCTGCGCATCGCTTACGCAGAGAACAGCCAACTCACAATTATCTTTGCGCATCATCGCGCGCGTCAAGGTACTCGCGCAGGATATGGACCGAGGCGCTGGCCCCCAGGCGGTTCGCGCCCGCCTCCGTCATGCGCACCGCGTCGGCAAGGTTGCGAATGCCGCCCGAAGCCTTGACGCCGCAGCGGTCGCCCACGGCCCGGCGCAGCAGGCTGACATCGGCCACGGTTGCGCCCCCCGCTGCATAGCCGGTGCTGGTTTTGACAAAGTCCACCCCGGCGTTGACGCACAACTCGGCGGCAATCTGCTTCTGCTCCTCGCTCAGAAAGCAGACTTCAAGGATAACCTTAAGAATGGCTCCTTCGCCATGAACGATGCGGGCCACGGACTCGACTTCGTCGGCGACGGTAGTCCAGAAGCCAGACCGGGCTGCCCCGATGGAAAGCACCATGTCGATATCGCGTGCCCCGGCGCGAGCGACCGCCAGGGCTTCGGCCTGCTTGGTTTCCTTGAGCGACGCTCCATGCGGAAAACCGATCACGGTGCCTGGTCGGACGCCGCTGCCGTCCAGGTCGAGCGCGGCGGTGCGCACCCAGAAAGGGTGCACCATGGCGCAGGCAAATCGGTAGGTGGCCGCCTCCGCCGCAAGCTGCCGTATCTCCGGCTCTGTGGCTTCAGGCCGCAAAAGGGTGTGGTCCAGCACGCCGGCCAGCGACCCCGCTGTTGGAAACAAGGCCAGCGCCGCGCTTCCTGCCTGCCGGGAAAGTTCCCGGGGCGATCCTGGTTGCTCCTCATCACGGTACATCGATGTCCTCCATGGCAGGCGGGCTGAGCTTGCAAGGTGAAAGGGAGGGTCCTGCCGGACTCAATGCCCATCCGGGGTTTCAGGCAGCCGGCAGATATCCGGCAGGTTGCGGTAGCGCTCCGCGAAGTCCATGCCGTAGCCCACCACAAAGTGGTTCGGGATCTCAAAGCCGACATAGTCCGCCTCGATCGGCTCCAGGCGGCGCGACGGCTTGTCAAGCAGGGCGGCCACCCGGAGCGCGCGCGGCCGGTGCTGCATCAGCACTTTTCGCAGGAACGACAGGGTCAGACCGGTGTCCAGAATGTCCTCAACCAGGATGACGTTCTTATCTTCGATCGACTCGTCGAGATCTTTGATGAGCTTGACTTGTCCGCCTGAAGTCGTGCCCTTGCCGTAGCTGGAAACAGCCACAAAATCGAAGGTGCAATCGGCGTCGATCTTGCGGGCCAGGTCCGCCAGAAAGACCGCCGCGCCTTTCAATACCCCGACCAGAACGATGGGCTGGCCGGCAAAGTCGCGCGTGATCGCCGCGCCCAAATGGGCCACCTGTGACGCGATCTCGGCAGCAGAGAACAGGACCGGCGGGCAAGGGGAGTTCGACGTCATGGGCAGATCCTGACGGCCCGTTGAGCCGGGTACATGTTCAAACAGCAGGGTATCGCATCGCTGCCGTTGCGCCGAAACCCGGGCGCGCCCGTCTATATTGAAGGAGCATGCTTCCTTATCTCCACATCGGGCATTTTGCGTTGCCGACCTTCGGCATCATGCTTTGCCTGGCGGCGTTAAGTGCCGGGTGGCTGCTGCACGGCAATCTTCGGCGTTACGGGATCGCCGCCGATGCGGTTGAGATCATCGCGGTGGGGACGATCGCCGGGGTGCTGGGCGCAAAGCTATGGCACGTGCTGCAGGACCCCGCGATGCTGTTCGCCCATCCGGCCGTGCTGGTGGATCGCGCCGGGCTGGCCTGGTTCGGAGGGCTGATTGGCGGCATCGGTGCATTGCTATGGCAGGCGCGCGGGGCGGGTTTACGGCCCCTCAGCATGCTGGACCTGTGCGCGCCTTCGGCGGCGCTCGGCTATGCCATCGGGC
>CAXTWU010000064.1:0-11174 GCA_964248025.1 uncultured Acidobacteriaceae bacterium
GGCCGCCGTGGCCCAGGTAGTGGCGGATCGTCGGGCCGAGGCCCACGCCTTCAAGTAGCGCGAACGTATAGAACAACGTGAGCTGGCGCGAGGAGTTGCCGCGCGCGCTGCGAATCGCGAACAACAACCCGAAGCTGACCAGCATAGCGATCAATGCGACACCCGGCGCGATGGTGAGCGCAAAGTAGCTACCCGCCGCCGTCAGCGCGAACGCAACGCTGACCATGCCCAGCACCTTGGCCAGCAGACGCGACGCCGTATCGGTCTGGCCGATCACGCGGCCGCCGTTCAGAACGCCAAAGGAACCCTGTGGAAGAAAATTGCCTTGTTGCGACATAACACTATTGTAGGCCTTTGCCTTGGCAGATTCCACCTATGGAACTCTGCCCCAAAACATGACATGAAGCGTGACATGGACCCTGCCGCATCCATGCGCAACGGGTGTTCAAAAGCGAACACCCTTGTCCGGCCATGGACACGTCGGAAGATCTTCGGCACACAAAGCGCCACAGGAATCAGCAACTTGCACGCGCGGAACTGTGGCACGTCACTTGCTCGTGTCCCAAGCGATGGATATCGCAAGGCCTGACCTGAAACGCAAGAAAACCCGCCGGCGCTCCCGGCTGCTGATCGCAGCCGTGGCCTTTGCCGTCAACCGCCTCAAGCCGGCTGCACCGAGCGTGGACCGCGGCACGGTGGGGACCGGTACGGTGAAGCGCGCCCCCATGGTGCGCCAGGTACGCGGCATCGGCACGCTTACCCCGCGTGAAGACCGCATCCGGCTGATTCCGGCTGAGAGAGAAGCAGATGGGCGGTCACAATGCGCCCGATTCGCTCGCGATTCAGCATCGCGCAGCCGATGCGTTCGCCGCGACTCCGGGCGTAACCGCAGCGGGCTTCGCAAGCAAGATTCCACTCAGCCTCAGTACTCCGGATCGCGGTGTGTGGCGCGACGGGGTGACGGATTTCCGCGAGTCGAACATGGCGGTCGACGGGAACCGCTATGACCTCTCGCCGGGTTACCTGGCGGCCGGCTCACCGCCGACCGGGCACTCGCGCCTACAGAGCAGGCCGTTGCGCGCACGATAAGTCCCCCCCCCGCGATGCGGCCGCCGCTGTAGCTGCGCGAACGGCAAACGTACACAACTTCAAAACTGCGAGGCATTCTTCTTGAAACACCCGATCCGCTCCCGTCTGGTCACAGCCATGCTTCTGCCGCTCTTGCGCGCTTTCGCCCTTGCGCAAACTGGAAGCGCGCCCGCGCTGCGGCTCGACCTGCCTCGCTCCCAAAACCCCTTCGACGCCTACCGCGGCAGCTCGTGCCGCAGGCCAGCCTGGCGAACCTGCCCCGCATCGACCAGCTGATCCGCGATGGCAAGCTGTATCTACTGCTCGGCGATGCGCTCCTGCTCGCGCTTGAAACAACCTGGACATCGCGATCGCGCGCTACAACCTGCCGATTGCCGAAGCCGACGTCGAACGCACCCGGGCGCGCGCCAGTTTTCGCGGTGTCAACGCCGGCATCGCGCAGAACACCCAGGGCGGCGGTGTGGGGCTTGGGTTCGGCGTGCCGGGCGTAGGCGCGGGCGGCACCACGGCCGGTGACGGCGGCGCGGGTTCGAGCGCGGGCGGCCTGGTGAATTGACGCTCGGCACCGGCACCGCCGTCGCTTCGTTCGACCCCTTTATCAGCGGCAGCGTCTCGGTCGAACACTTCACGCAGCCCGAGTCGAGCCTGGTGCTCTACGGCGTCCCTTCGCTTCAGCTCAACCCGACACTCAGCAGCTTTCAATACACGCAGTCCTTCCCACCGGCACCACGCTTACGGTCGCCCTGCAAGAAGTGCGCGAAGCGGAAAACAGTGCCCTGTTCAACCCCCAACCCGACCCTCACTGCCTACTACCGGGTCGAGCTGCAACAGCCCTTGCCCGCCGGTTTCGGCTTTGGGCCTAATCTTCGTTACCTGCGCATTGCCCGCAACGACTGGAAGCGGGGAATGTGCTGCTGAGCACCCCGGGGTCGTCCCACGTTGATTGCCGCCGCCTCATCCATGCGGCCCTGCTTGAGGCCATCGCCCGGATCGGGCCCTCGGATGCAAACGTGATGATCACCGGCGAGCACGGCACCGGCAAGGAAGTGATCGCGCAAACGCTCCACGCTGTTTCGCTTCGCGCAAAGCAGGCCATGGTCGCGGTGAACACAGGCGCGCTGCCGGAGGGTACCCTTGAAAGTGAGTTGTTCGGTCACGTGCGGGGCGCTTTTACTGACGCCCGCACCAATCGCATCGGACGTTTTGAAATGGCGGACACGGGCACCATCTTTCTGGACGAGATCGCGAACGTACCCATCCGCCAGCAAGCAAAGCTGCTGCGCGTGCTTGAAACAGGTCAAAGCGAAAGAGTCGGCCGGTCCAAGACCATCCGCGTTGATGTGCGAGTGTTATCGGCAACCAACGCCGACCTGCGTCATGAGATCGCGGAATGTCGTTTTCGCGAAGACCGGCTGTTCGCCTCAACACCGTGGAACTGCGCCTTCCATCGCTGCGCGAGCGACGCGAGGCTATTCCGGCACTGGCCGCGCACCTTCTTGCTCAGTACGCCGCGAAGTATCGCCGTGCTCTGGCCGGGCTTTCCCCTCGTGCCATCCAGGCGCTGCTGTCCTATCCATGGCCGGGCAACGTGCGTGAGCTCGACCATACTTTGGAGCGCGGGGTGCTCATGGCCAGCCGCACCTCCGTTGAAGCTGCCGGTCTCGGTCTGCCGGTCACACGCGTCACCCGCGCAGCCGCTATGGACGACCTGGACCTTGAGGCGGTCGAAGCGATCCTGGTACGCAAGGCCCTGGCGCGAGCGTTTGGCAACATCACGCAAGCTGCGGAACGGCTGGGCTTGAGCCGCGGTGCGCTGTACCGGCGCCTGGAGAAGCATGGCATCGCGCTCTGATTCACGGTCTACTCCGCACGCCGAACCGCTTCAGCGCCTGCCGCTCGCCGCAGTCGCAGGCGGATCGGTTACAGCCGCCGCCTCCATATCCTGCTTGCCCTGTTCGCGCTTCCTTTCTTCGCCTGTGTGCTTCTGCTGCTGCGCAGGTTTTCGGCGAACCGGACCGTGACCCTCGCCGCCCTCCTGTTCACGACCATCGTTTGGGGATGGCTGCAGGCCTCGATTGCCGACCATTTCCTGCGGCCCCTGCAGACCCTTGCAAACGTTGTTGCGGCTTTGCGCGAAAACGACTACTCATTTCGTGCGCGCGGAGCCCGGCGCGGCGACCCGCTGGGCAATCTCGCGCTTGAAATCAACGCCCTGGCCGCAGATCTCCAGCGGGAGCGCGTCGCCTCGCTTGAGTCGGCAGCCCTGGTCCGAACCATCCTTCAGGTTCCGCAGGCCCCGGTGCTGGCTTTCGACGAGGGTGACTTTCCGCGTTGGCTCAATCCAGCCGCAGCTAACCTGCTGCTGGCCTTCACCCAGCGTCCCGCGAGCCGGCAACATGCAAGTGCGCACGGCATTGCCGGCCTGCTTGAGGCAAATGATGAGCAGGTAACAAGCATCGCGGGCAAGCAATGGATGGTGCGCCGCAGCCGATTTCACGGGGGTGGCATTCCGCACGAGCTTTTTCTGCTTTCCGATGTCAGCGCAGCCTTGCGCGAAGAGGAGCGGCAAGCCTGGCAGCGCCTGGTTCGCGTGCTCGGCCATGAAATCAACAACTCCCTCACGCCCATCAAGTCACTCGCCGGTTCACTGCGCGGGCTTGCGCTACGGGGTGCATCCACCCATGTGTTTGATCGGCCGCTTCAGATCATTGAGGATCGTGCTGACTCACTCAATCGTTTTCTCACGGCTTATCGTCAGCTGGCGCAGTTGCCGACGCCTCGGCGTGGACCATCGGCGCTTAGCCCTTTTCTGGAGCAGCTCGCGAGGCTTGAATCAAACGTGCCGGTACTGCTGGGCCCCGGTCCATCCGTCTACATCCTTGCTGACAGGGATCAGCTTAGCCAGGCTCTGATCAACCAGTTGCGCAATGCCGCTGACGCCGCGCTGCAGAACACGGCTGCTGCTCCAACCGTGCAACTTCAGTGGTCCTGCGACGGAAACGAGGCGGTTATCAGCGTCCACGACTCGGGGCTGGGTAATCGCCAACCCGTCCAACTTGTTTGTGCCCTTCTACACAACAAAGGTAAGCGAACCGGCATCGGCCTGGTTCTTGTGAAACAGATCATCGAAGCGCACGGAGGCTCGGTCTGCCTGCGCAACCACTCTGCTGGAGGCGCTGGAGGGGCGCTTCGCCTTGCGCTGGCACAGGGCCCAGACCCAGTTGCGCTTGCAGGCCCGCTCGCGAGAGAAACCGCTGTGGCAGGGGTGTAACGCACCATGGCTTGACGCCCGAGATGGGCTTGGCGCGTCACACGATCCAGGGGAACCGTTCCGGATCCACCTGTGATTGTTGTCTTCCCGGCGTAATGCTTTCGTGCGCGCGCACGTCGGTGAGTAGAAAAAAGGTGCCGAAAACGGCCAGGATGGCGAGGAGCCACAGTAAACAAAATCGAAATACGCGGATCGGGGTAAACGGCTCGCTCAAGTGGCCCTCTTTTCTATGCGGGGTAAGATGCCCGGAATCGCGCAGCTCCCAGCGGCAGGTACAATTGCTAGTATCCGGGCTCAAAGCCAGCGAACGATCGCGCCCGGAACCGACACTAGCCACAGGTATCGCCCTGTACGCGATGCGGCAATAGTCCCAATGCGGCGGGCAACGAGGTCAACACAGCGAATGAAGAAATGGATTCCTTTTTTGGCGGTTCTGCCCCTGGCAGCCGTTATGGCGCAAGCGCAGGAGAGCCGTCAGGATGCAAGTGTCAGCTATTCTGCTCTTTTTTCCCCGACGAAATTCGGCAACGCGAATCAGCAGTCTGCCACAGTCGGCGACCTAGGCCTCGTCGCCAGCTACCGGTATCTGCTAACCCCGCGCGGGGCTGCCGAGGTCAACTATGGCTATAACCGCTTTGAGACCCGATTCCTGCCTTCTTCCGGTGTCCATTACCGCGCGCATACACAGTTGCAGGAGTTCTCCGCCGAATACGTCTACTCGGCTTTTTCCTTCCACAACTTCTTCCCTTTCGTCGAGGGCGGCGTCGGTGGCTATTTCTTCGGCATCATCAACGATCGAAAAACGACCATCAACCAGTCATTCAAGAGCACCACTGCAATCGGCGTCCCATACGGCGGCGGAGTCGCCTACGAGTTGAGCCCTTCCTTCGACATCCGTCTCCAGTACCGGGGGATCGTTGTGAAAACGCCGAGCATGGGGAGCAACTTTGGAGTGGGGCGCTACGAAAACATCAGCAACCCTGTTATCGGCGTCGCGTATCACTTCTAGCTCAACCCGGATCAAACCAGAAAACGCCACCTCCGGGTGGCGTTTTCTGGTTCTGATTCTTAAAAAAAGCGGTAGGAAACACCCGCGCTGTAGCCGGAAGGGTTGAGGCCATTGCTAGGATAGGGTCGTGTAATCTCGAAACCCGGCGCACTTGGAATGAATTGATGTTCATACTCGCCGCGGATTTTCCAGTGTGGCCGGATTCGATACTCCACCCCACCTCCGATGGCATAAGCGAAGTAACTGCCATAGCCTATGTTGTTCGGATAGTTGATGGAAGTAAGCCCCAGTAGGCCCTTGGCATACCCTGAGAATCGGTGGTAGTGAACAACGTCGATGATCGGACCTATGAGATAGTTTTTCTGCGTTTGGCCTTCGGGACTGTTCAGGTCCAGGAGCCGGATCTCCGCTTCCGCGCCCACATGGTGGGACAGTAGATAATCGCCGTAAAAGCCGATCCCCAAGAGTCTGCCGCCGATAGGGTTGTAGTCCGTGTGGTAGTCAGAAATCTCTGCCCCGACCCAAAGGTGTGGATCCGACCCAAGGGCATGAGGGCTCACCTGAGCCCTGGCTGTAAATGGAAGAACAAGCAACATCAGCAGCAGGAGGTCTTTGGGACGCATTAATTGGGTCTCCGGAAAAATCCAGATCTTTTACAAGAGTAGCTGGGCGGCAGATTTACAATCTCCCGCCGCCCGAAAGAGCTACTGAGGTGCATTTGCGGTTGCCGGCGCGTTGGCAGCGACGGGTGCCGGCGCGGGTGCAGTTCCCGGGTCCGGCGCCGCGCCGCTGCCAGCCGCGCCCGCGGCAGGCGCGGGCTGCTGCCCGGCGGGAGTATCTGTAGGTATTGCTGTTGGAGCGGTCGCCGGCGGCTGATAATACTGCAGGCGCAGAAACACCGGCGTTACCTCGAACGGCAGTTTATCGCTCGGGTTTGTAATCAGCGGCTGCGGTGCATTCAGAGCCATCACCTTGTCGTCCCACGAGTTGATTCGCAGATGACTGCCCAACGGCAACGCCGCAACTTGGTGAATGTCCGTTATGTTGAGCTTACTTTGACCCTTGCCAAGATTGATCAACCATGGCGTGCCGTCCGGTTGAATCAATGCGTCCCCGAGCCGGGGCGACAGCAACGCAGTGAGCTGCTTTTCGCGGCTTTGCACCTCAGAGAAGAACAGCCCCACGCTTGCCGATTTGTCTTTGTACACCGAGTTATTAAACAGCTCGACTGCTTTTTTCGCCGCGGCCAGATTGTCTGCGTCGGTGTGGTTCATGTTGATTCGTTCAAATGCAGCCTCATCAGGAAACAACAGCCTGTCATTGAACGCGTACCGCGTGTCGATGTGGTGACCGAGAACGATGTGCGCCAGCTCGAAAGACAGCACTGCAGCCAAATCTTCCTCATTGGGCAAGGTGTCCACCAAGCCTTTGCTCAGCAGGATCGTGTTGCCGACTGCGAGTGACTCCAGCGGCTGTGTCAGCATCACCCGGCAATGAATATCGGAGGGGAGCTGAAGGTTGTTGCCTAGAATGACGTTGTTGGTCACGGTTTCGAGAACCTTGTCAAACGGGCTTGCCGGTGCCAGCAGTCCCGCCTGCACCAGCCGGTCCAGCACATTGTTTTCAGCCTGCGTCACAAACAGCCGCTGCGCCTGGAGCGGATTCACATCCTGCGAGTTCTGGCTTTGATCCTGCGCGTTCTCGATCTGCATGGATGAATTGTCGGAAGCGCTCTGCGGAATCTTCAGCGAGTAGCCCCAGAAGTATGTTTGTGCCTTGAAACCCTTGGCATGCGCGGCTGCCGCACGATCTGTTTCTTCTACATAAATAACTGCCGGCAGCCAAACTCCTTCCTGCAGATTCGAGCGCCACGAGTCAAAGTGGTAGTAGTGCGTATCGTCATCATTGGGATTGCTGCTGTAAGTACCGTTGAAGCGGACGATGTTTCCATCGCGATCCTCAATCCAGATACGCCCGAAGAATCGTCCCGCGCCGGCCTTGTTTCTAGGCTTCACGTCAAAAACCGCGCAGCGCACATTGCCGACGAACTCACGCCGCACAAACGAGAAATCGTAATGCTCGAAGTCGAATCCGGCCGGATCGATAAACATCATGTCCATGAAACCGGTCGGGGAATAGCTAAGCTCGAATGCCTTGCTGAGTCCGGTGACATAGCTGAGCGAGCCATGGAGAAGGCCGCGCTTGGCGGCCCGGGAGTCATACTGCTCGTTTGAAAACGTCTTGCCGAAATCCACGCGACCGATAATGTACTGGTCGGAGACCGGGACCTGGAATTCAACCGGATCAGGCCGCATATTCTGGATATACGTTTGCACGACCGGGGTATGCTTCGCGATCTGCTTGACGATAGTTTTTTCCTGCCCCATGGCCTTGTTGACCAGGGCTTTCTGATCCGCATTGAGCGGAGGCAGTTGAAGCGCTTTTTCCTTTTTTGCGAATGCCGGCACCGCGGCCAGCGAAATGCCGAGCGCTAATACACCAAGACTGCGAATGACCATAAACATAATCCTCATGCCGGAATCGCCGGCGCGCCATCCTGATTGCTTCGAATAGTTGTTCGACGTGCAAAGACCGCAACCAGCACCCTACGCCAGCTGAAATGCCACGTGAATCACGGAAACCTGGTCCACCGCTTTCCCATCGCGCGTCGCTGGTTTAAACCGGATGCGCCCCGCAGCCAACCGGGCCTGCTCATCCAGCCCATGGCCCAAGCCGCTGACTACCCGCAGCACCTCCACCTGGCCGTCTGCCGAAAAGCGGACCTCCAGCGTCACATCGCCTTGAATATGGGCGTCACGCGCCTCGGCCGTATACTGCGGCAGCGGTTTGGACAATACTACGATCGGTGTTGTAGACGGCTCCTGCGCCCGCATGGCACCTGCACTTTGAGCCGGTGGACCCGATCCAAATCCTGTGGAAGCCACCGCACCATGGCCTGCCGGCGATCCTCCGGGCTGCGAACCCGACCCAAATCCTGTAGACGCAACGGTTCCATGCCCTCCCGGCATCCCGGCCGGCTGCGAACCCGATCCGAACCCGCTGGACGCCACAGCGCCGCGAGCGCTGCCATTCGGTGAGCCCGAAGGTGAGCCCGATCCGAAACCCGTCGTCGTGACCGATCCCTGCCTGGCCGCCGCACCGGTTGCGCTGCTTGAAGTCGCTCCAAAGGCGCCGACGGTCGCAAGCTGCGACGGATGGTTGGCATTCGGGTTGGCCTGCACCCCTGTCGGCTGTCCAAAACCGGCTGCCTGAGCCTGAGCCACACGTTGCGTCTGCGCTGCCGGCGCTTCCGGCGCCTTAAAAACCCCAACGATCGGTTTCGGCGGTGTCACCACGGGCCGAGGGGCGGGCGCGGGCATGGCAGGCGCTTTTGCCACCTCTTTCGGCAGCTCCACCTTGGGCGGTTCAATTACAGGTTTCGGCGGCGTAATCTTTGGCTCTTGCTTTAGCAACGGGGGAATGGGCGGCATCTTGATCTTGGGCACCGGCGGCACATACGGCTTGGGCGGTGGCGCCAGATACACCAACTGCTCTTGCCGGCGCACATGCGCCTCGTGCACCTGGTTGATCGTTAAAGCCAAAATCAGGACCAAAAGCAGAACGTTGACACCGGCGGCGACGCCAAACGATCCAAAACGCCCTTTTTCCTGGGGCAGCAAGCCGAAATTCGCGTGGTTCAAAACATCACGCGCCGGGGGGCTCATTGAGGCTGGATCGGCCGCGCTGCGCAGGCCATGGGACTGCTGTTCATCTCGCACGTCTTCGCCATAGATCGGTGGTGTCTGAGGCATAATTCCTATCCCGGTCCCCCATCCGCCCTCCGCGAGGACCATGTTGGACAGCTGTTTTGAGCAACCATGGCCCTGATCGGCCCACTCGGCTGTCCTTTTCCAGTACAACTGAGCCTCGCGAGCCGCACCTGCTAGCCGCCGCCTGGGCCAGCCGCTCGCTTGGACTGATTCTACCCCGACCTTATCGGCCAATCCTCGTGCTTTGTTCAACAATTCGGTTACTATGGTGGGCTTGCGCGGAAAATCGTAGCCGGCGTTCCGAACCGCGATCCTTTGAATTACGCTGTTTAGAGCAGGAGAGCGCCCTATCAGTTGCTCTTGAGTTGTCGCAAGCGGAGGAAACGGACATTGAAGATCTTGGTAACGGGTGGGGCAGGTTACATCGGTGGGACCGTGGCCGAGCAGTTGCTATCCGAAGGTCATGAAGTGGTCATTTATGACAATCTGTGCCACGGCCATCGTTCCATGTTGCCGGCCGGTGCGACCTTTGTGGAGGGTGAGATCGCCGACCGCAGTCGTCTCGAACACACCCTCGGGGCAGGGTTCGATGGCGTCATGCACTTTGCGGCACTGATCGAGGCGGGCGAAAGCATGCAGAAGCCGGAAGTCTACTTCCGCAACAACACTGCGACGACACTCACCCTGCTTGAAAGCATGCTCGCAAGCGGCGTCCGGCGGCTGGTCTTTTCTTCCACCGCCGCTCTTTACGGCGAGCCCGAGGTCACGCCCATCCCCGAGGACGCCCCGCTCCGGCCCACCAACACCTATGGCGAGTCCAAGCTGCTGGTCGAGCAGATGCTTCCCTGGTTCCACCGCATCCATGGCTTCTCCTATGCTTGCCTGCGTTACTTCAACGTGGCGGGTGCCGTCCCCGGCCGCGGCGAAGCGCACGAACCCGAGTCACACCTTATCCCCCTGGTTCTTGATGTAGCGCTTGGCCGCCGGCCCTCCATCAAGATCTTTGGGCAGGACTACCCGACCCCGGACGGCACCGCGATTCGCGACTACATTCACGTTCATGATCTTGCGCGCGCGCACCACCTGGCTTTGGTCCAACTGACCGGACAATCCGAGCCGCAGCGGCTCGTCTACAACATTGGCAACGGTGTAGGTTTCAGCGTCCGGCAGATCGTCGAATCTGTCCGCCGGGTCACCGGACATCCGATTCCGGTCATTGAAGAGCCGCGCCGTCCCGGGGATCCCGCTGTGCTGATTGCCAGCTCCGCCAAGATTGGGCGCGAGCTCGGCTGGAAGCCGGAGTACACCGAGATCGATGCCATCGTCCAAACAGCCTGGGTCTGGCACCGGCAGTACTACCAACGCGCCGACAGCAACGCTTAGCGTGCGCTTTTCCGCCACACTTTCAAATAACCCACTCTGGGCAACAATGGCCGCAAACTGTCTCAGAACACCCAAAGGGTCGAAGTTGGATTACCGGCCCTCCTCGTAGCGGATGCAGCCCGGCTCGCCCAGTCACCTGCCAGTCCATGCACTCTCCGCTCGACGGCTTCACGCTTCGAAACCTTTGCTGGGCAAGAGTTGCCAGAGCGCACGCTGCAAGCTGAACTGGTATGCCCCGTCCGAGACATAGCTGTTCCCTTTTCCGCGTCGCCAAAGGTAGCGCCGCTCGGGTTCGCATTCGCATAGTCCCGGGAGACAGGCCTAAACGGTCGAAGGGAGCAGGGGGGACCCCGCTCCCTTCGCTTTACCCTTACAAAACCATCGATGCACCGGGCCATTACTCTGCAAATCTGGGCAGGCCATGTTCAACCCGGCCCTAGACCTCCAGGATCACTGGCATAATCAAGGGCCGCCGGCTTGTGTGCTTCTGGATGTACCGCTTCAGGTCGATGCGGATCTTTTCCTTCATCACCCCCGGATCGGCTTTCTCCTCGGCGCTGGAAGTGTCGAGCGTCTGCGTGATCACGTTCGCCGCTTCCTTCAGAATGGCCGCGTCCGCGCCGATAAAGCCGCGCGTCACTACCTCCGGCGC
>CAXTWU010000065.1:0-11162 GCA_964248025.1 uncultured Acidobacteriaceae bacterium
TGGTGCTGCTGGGTGTGCCGGTGTACCTGTTCTGGTCGCGATCAGCGGCCCGGGCTCACGCTTCAAACTCGGCACTGTAACGCCTACCCACACCCAGAACCCAGAGAACGAGGCGCGCATGGCAAATCTTTTGGCAACCAAACCCCTTTCAATGCTGCGCAGCGAGGCGAGCGAAGAAGGCGAGCATACACTGACCCGCTCGCTCGGCATGCTCAACCTCATCACGCTCGGGATCGGTGCGATCATCGGCACGGGTATCTTTGTGCTCATCGGCCAGGCAGCGGCGATCAACGCAGGACCCGCCATCGCCCTCTCGTTTGTGCTGGCAGGGATCACCTGCGCCTTTGCCGGGCTTTGCTACGCGGAGTTCGCATCCATCATCCCCATCGCCGGCTCGGCCTACACCTACGGCTATGCCACGCTGGGTGAGTTTGTGGCCTGGATCATTGGCTGGGATCTTGTACTTGAGTACGCATTCGGGGCAGCTACGGTCGCTTCCGGCTGGTCCGGCTATTTTCTCAGTCTGCTGCAGCAGCTTGGCTTCACCCCGTCGCCTTCGCTTGCCCGTTTCACCGCCATTCCCGGACAGGCCATCTACCTGTTTCATGGCCGTTGGCAGCCGCTCACCGCCCTTCCTCCGGGCGCCGGTACCGCAGGCCTTCAGCATGTCACCGGCGTGTTCAACGTGATTGCTTTTCTCATCATTGCCGTCGTGACCACGATTTTGGTCATCGGTATCAAGGAGTCGGCCAACCTCAACTCGTTGATCGTGATCGTCAAGTTGGGCATCGTCGGCGTCTTTATCGTGCTCGGCGGCTGGTTTCTGCTGCATCACCCGCAGCTCACGGCGCGCAACTGGCATCCATTCATCCCGCCTAACAGCGGCCCGGGGCATTACGGCCTTTCCGGCATCGCAGCGGGCGCGGCCTCGGTTTTCTTTGCGTATATCGGCTTTGACGCGGTTTCCACCGCCGCGCAGGAAGCCAAGAATCCGCGGCGTGACATGCCCATCGGCATCCTCGGCTCGCTCGTGGTGTGCACCATTCTCTACATCGTGGTTTCGCTGGTTCTCACCGGCCTGGTCGATTACCGCCGCCTCAATGTCGCCGAACCGGTTGCGGTGGGCATCGACGTCACAGGCGTCGCTTGGGGTTCGCTGCTTGTCAAGGTCGGCGCCGTATTCGGCCTGTTCACCGTGATGCTTGTCATGCTGCTCGGTCAGTCCCGCGTTTTCTTCGCCATGTCCAAGGACGGCCTGCTACCCAAGTGGGCCTCCGCCATTCACCCCCGCTTCCGTACGCCCTGGCTGTCCAACATCATTGTCGGTTCCGTGGTTGCGTTTCTCCCCGCGCTGCTGCCGATCGATAAGCTGTCAAGGCTCGTCAATATGGGGACCCTGCTCGCTTTCACCATCGTTTCAGCCGGTGTCTGGATTTTGCGGGTCCGCCAGCCGGAGCTGCACCGGCCCTTTAAAACACCGCTGGTCCCGCTGGTGCCGATTCTCAGCATCCTGAGTGCCTTCTACCTCATGTTCAATCTGCCCCTGCTCACCTGGGAGGTCGTTGCGATCTGGCTCATCATCGGTCTGGGTATTTACTTTGGCTACTCAGTCCGGCACAGCAAGGTGCAGCGTTTGCCGGGGGAAAGCACCAGCGGGCGGACTTAAAACGATGGGGCAGCAGGGAAAAACGTTCCAGGCGACCAAGCGGATTCACTGCGGTTCGTTCGGTGGTTCTGCTGTATGAACATGAACAATTGGTGACACATCTTGGAGTTTCTTCCCGGAAGGCATCTCCTTATCTGGCGTACCGCGCAGGTTGATTCTGGATTCGACCCAGCGCGGTTTGCCAGTTTTGAGGAGGCTCCGCCCCGTGCCAAGCAAACTCGTTTCGTCCCCGCTCTGCCCATCTGAAAAAGTGACCGAGCAACAGCTCAAGACCGACCTGGCTGTTCTCGAACTTGACCAAACCATCCACTCTGTCAGCCGCCGCTCCTTTTTTTCCAGTCTTTCCGCATTGGGCGCTGCCACCGCTGCCGCCGGTCTGCTGGTTGCCATTCCCGCTGCAAAGGCGCAGGCGTCCGGGCCCTCCATTCTTGATGTCCTGAATTTCGCTCTCAACCTCGAGTACCTCGAAGCCAACTTTTACATCTCTGCTTCCGGCGGCGACCCCATCACCACCGGCGACGGCGAAACCTCACCCATTCTCGGTCTGCCCGGCAAGCTGAACTTCGACGCGCAAACGCTGGCCACGGTACAAAACCTGGCCTACGACGAGCTCCACCACATTGAGCTGCTGCGGACCCTGATTTTCCAGCTCGGCGGTACCCCCATCAACGCCCCGACGATCGACTACTCGCTAGGCGGCAAGATGTCGGTCTCCACACAGGCGCAGTTCCTCGCCGTCGCCCGCCAGTTCACCGCGGTCGGCAACGCTGCTTACACGGGTGGCGCGCAATACCTTGTCAGCAATCCGTTTGTGCTGACCGGGGCTGGCCAGATCCTTGGCGCCGAGGCGCAGCACCTTGGCGGCATCAACGTCCTGTGCGCGCTGCAAGGCGTCATTTCGCCCAAGGTCGACGCGCTCGACTACCCGCCGGTGCCGCCCGACACCTACTTCACCATCACTCCGACCGATTCGCCCCTGACTGTCGGCCCCGCCCTCGGACCTATCCGTACGCCGCAGCAGGTTCTTGGCATCGTGTACGGCTTCTCTACGCCGGCCACCATCAATCCCCCGGCCGGCATCACTTCCGGCGGCTTCTTCCCCAAGGGCGTCAACGGCACCCTCCACTCTACCTAGTGGCGTTTGCAGTGCGATGCGCCCCAGGCACAGCAGGGAACCGGAACAGACACACACGGAGATGGAGACACACATGTTGAACTACACAGAAGAAAAGCAGGGAGCGAACCCGATTGCGGGCCAGCTTATGGGAACAGATCGCAATGGGAGCGGCCTGAACCGGCGCCGGTTTCTCCAGGTTGCCGGTGTCGCCGCTGGAGCCGCCACCACGGTCGGGCTTGCGGGCTGCGGCGGGGTCATCGGCGTCGATCCAGAAGCGGGCCCCGCTCCGTCGATCGCCGACGTTCTCAACTTCGCCCTCAACCTCGAGTACTTCGAGGCATCGTTCTACCTCTACATCACAACCGGCAGCGGCTTGTCGGCCCAGGACACCGGAGGCAACCCCGGCAAGGTCACCGGCGGCGCTCCCGTCAAGTTCAGCGACCCCAAGGTAGCGGCACTGGCTCAACAACTGGCAGCCGATGAGCAGGCGCATGTCCGGTTTCTACGCGCCGGCATGTCCTACTTCGGCATCACACCAGTCGACCTGCCGGCCTTGAACCTGGCCGCCATGGGCGCCCCGACCGATGACGCGAGCTTTCTGGCCTTGGCCCGGCAGCTTGAAACCGTCGGCACCAGCGCGTATGAGGGCGGAATCCAATACCTGGCCCTGAACACGCTCGCTGTCACCTACGCCGCCCGCATTCATGACACTGAAGGGCAGCACGAGTCGGCTCTTCGGCAGTTCTGTATCGCAAAGGGCATCGCCTCACCGGCAGTAGACAAGTACGACCGGCCGCCGGTGCTGGGGCCCACAACCATGTTCAACACCAGCACCCTCACCGGGTTAAACACAGCTCGCAATACTTCCGAAGTGCTGCAGATCGTCTATGCGGCACCCGGCAAAACGGGTGTAACGAGCGGCGGCTTCTTCCCTGCCGGCTTGAACGGAGCAGTCAAAAGCACCTAGGCCGACTCTCGTTGCATCCCGGCGAACAAAAAAGCCCGGCGCGAGCCGGGCTCTTTTATGCCGTCAACAATTCAGGCGTTCGCCGTCGCACAAAACTCCTGAAACGCGCGCTGGAGTTCGCCGCCAATCGCCTGGGCGGTGTTCGCCTCGATCGCATAGCGTTGCATCAAGTACACCAACTCGCCGTCACGCAGAATGGCGATCGCCGGCGAGGTCGGGGGATTGTTGCCGAAGTACGAGCGGGCCTTTTCGGTCGCATCGCGATCCTGCCCAGCGAATACGGTCACCGCGTGGTCGGGCTTGACCGTGCCCTGCATCGCAAGCCGCACGCCGGGGCGCATCTTGCCGGCGGCGCAGCCGCAGATAGAGTTCACAACAACCATTGTGGTACCGGGCTTGGCCAGGGCGGCGTCCAGCTCGGCCGCTGTACGCGCCTCCTCGATACCGACCCGTGTCAGCTCTTCCCGCATCGGGATGACCATGATCTCTGGATACATAAAAGCTCCTCTCGGAAGGCCGCTGCCGCGGTCCAGCCAGACTCCATTGTAACTGCCGGGCGCTTCGGGACCGCGGCCCGGGCAGCCGGCGAGGTAGGCTGAAGAGAATGGCTACCCCGGCAGGTTTTCCGACCGAAGCGGCGCTCCCTTTCTCCTTGCAGGAACGTGTTCCCCTGGCGCCCTACACGACCTTTGGGATCGGCGGCCCTGCGCGCTGGTTCACCTCGGTCACGAACGAGGGGGAACTGGCAGCCGCTTGTGCCTGGGCGTCGGAACAGCAGCAGCCTGTTTTCGTGCTGGGCGGCGGCAGCAACATCCTGGTGGCTGACAGCGGCTACTCCGGGCTGGTCATTCAACTTGGTCTTATGGGCGTTCGCGAGCGCGACGAGGCCGGCAAGCGTGTGTTCGCCGTGGCTGCCGGCGAGGACTGGGATGCGCTTGTGTCGCGCACGGTCGAGCGCAACTGTGCCGGCATGGAGTGCCTGTCCGGCATTCCTGGCACGGTCGGCGGCACCCCGGTGCAGAATGTCGGCGCCTATGGGCAGGAGGTGGCGCAGACCATTGCATCGCTTCGCTGCTATGACCGCGAAGCGCATGTTTTCCGCACGTTTGTGAACGCGGAGTGTGGCTTCAGCTATCGCAGCAGCCGCTTCAACACGGCCCCGGATCGCGGCCGTTATATTGTGACGGAAGTCGAGTTTGAGCTCGCCCCCGGCGGCGCGCCCGCGCTTGCCTATGCTGACCTGCAAAAGCACTTCGCCGGGCAGCCCGCGCCGACACTGCGCCAGGTCGCCGAAGCCGTGCGGGCGATTCGCCGCGCCAAAGGCATGGTCGTCGACAGCGGCCCGCTGCCTGCGCGCGACCCGGACACCCGCAGCGCCGGCTCATTTTTTAAAAACCCCATCGTGCCGCTTGCAACCTACAAGCGCATCGCGGCGTCGGTTGCCCCGGCCCCCGCGCCCAGCTACCCGGCCTCTCAGTCGGCCGACGGCGGCGAGCAGCGAAAACTTCCGGCAGCGTGGCTTCTGGAGCAGGCAGGCTTCCTCAAAGGCTTCGCGCTGGGCAGGGCCGCTGTTTCGTCCAGGCACACGCTGGCGCTGACCAATCGCAGCGGAGACGCCACCGCCGCTGAGGTCATGGCCCTGCGCGACACCCTGGCGCGCGGTGTTCTGGCGCGGTTCGGGGTGCGACTTGAAACGGAACCGGTGATGGTCGGCGAATGGCCGGCAAGCTAAGCCTTTGCCGGCGCTCCCTGCGCCATCACGTTCGGATCCGCTCCAAGCCGCCGCAGCGCCTCTTCCCGCTCGGCCCGCAGCAGCAGTGCGGGCGGCCCTTGTTCGCGAGCCACGCCAGCGGTCATTCGCACCACCGTCTCCGCCCGGGACCACACCTCGCCGGGGTCATGCGTCACCAGCAAGGTAGCGACTTCCTGTTGCCGCAGGTAAGCTCCAAGCCGCTCCCAAACCTCCGCTTTGCCCGCAGCATCAAGCGCGCTGAAAGGCTCGTCCAGCAGCACCAGCCTTGGCCCGGGAGCCAGCGCACGTGCCAGCGCAACCCGTTGCCGCTCTCCACCGGAAAGCATCGCAGGCAGCCTTCCTCGCAAGGGCGCAAGCGCCAGCAGGTCGACGACCTCCTCGGTTCGCCGGTCCTGCTCCCGCGGCGCAACTCCCTGGAGCCCAAAGCGCAGATTCGCCTCCACCGACAGGTGAGGAAACAGAGCTGGCTGCTGTGTGACAAAGCCGATGCCGCGCCGGCCTGCCGGTAAAAAAACCCGCTCAGAGCTGCTGAACAGGGTCCGTTTCCCCAGCCGAATCGTCCCGGCATGGGGGCGAACCAGCCCGGCAAGCATTCGCAGCAGGGTTGTCTTGCCGGCGCCGGACGGCCCGAAGAGGGCCCCGATCGTCTCGCTCAGCGTGAAAGAGCCGCGCACGTCGAGCGGCCCGGCCTTACCCTCGACATCCACAAAGAGCGGCTCGGTCACGCGCCGCGGTTCCAGTTGGATTGTTGGATAGAGGGTCGGGTTGATCTCGGGCCCAACTCCCGCGCCGATGCCCGCTCTCGGAAGAAGTACAGCAGCGACAAGGCCGCGAGTGAAACGGCGAGCAGCAATCCGGCCGTCTGGTTCGCGCCTGCGTAGTCAAATCCCTGTACCTGGTCAAGCAGTGCGATCGACAATGTGCGCGTCGCCCCGGGAATGTCGCCGCCGATCATCAGCACCACGCCGAACTCGCCCACGGTGTGGGCAAACGCCAGCAGCGCACTGGCCACAAGCGCGCGGCGCGACAACGGCAACACCACGGCCCACACGGTTCGCAACGGCCCTGCGCCCAGTAGTTTCGCGGCCTGGAGCAGCTCGGGCGGCACCTGCGCAAACCCTGAAACGAGCGGCTGCAACGCAAATGGCAGGCTGTAAACCAACGAGCCCAGCAGCAGGCCGCTGAAGGAAAAAGCCAGTGGGTGTCCGAGCAGCCGGGCCGAGAGCCGCCCAAAGCCGGTACGCGGGCCCAGCAGCACCAGCAGGTAGTAGCCCAGCACCGTGGGCGGCAGCACCAGCGGCACCATCGCCGCGGCCTCTGCCAGCGGCCGCCAGCGCGCACGGCCCAGCACCAGCCAAGCCGCCAGCGGCACCGCAAGGAGCAGCAGCAAGGCAGCTGTGAGCGCGGAAAGTCGAAGCGTGAGCAGCAGGGCTTGAGTGTCCATCAACGTGAGGGGCTACTGCGGGGGCGGCGCGAGCCCTTTGTCTTTCAAAATCGCCTGCATGGCCGGGCTGCGCAGGGCCTGGAGCAGGCGCGTGGCGGCGGCGACATTCTGGCCATGACGCAGCACGATCCCGCCTTGCAGGATCGGCGAGTACAGTTCCGGCGGCACCGGAAGAAAGGTCCCGTCGGCCTCCAGGCGGGGCGTGCTCGCACCGGTCAACGACAGAAAGCCGACCTCGGCATTGCCGGAGTCGACAAGCTGCGCGGCCTGCGCGATGTTGGTCGCGATCCGGTACTTCGGCGTCAAGGTGCTGGTCAGGTGCATGCTCTCAATCGCAGCCTGCGCCGCGCGACCATAGGGGGCAGTCTGCGGGTTCGCGAGAGCGACCGACGTCAGCGCCGGGTTGCGCAGCACCGCGAAGGAAAGCGGCAATCCATGGAGCACCCCGGCGTTGCGGCGCGCCCACAATACCAGCGTGCCGCGCGCGTAAACCACCGGTGAGGCCTCGGTTGCATAGCCTTTCTCGATCAGCCGCTGTGGGTACCCGATGTCGGCAGCCAGAAACAGGTCAAACGGCGCACCGTCAAAGATCTGCTGGGTCAGCGTTGCCGAGCTCTGGTAGGTGGCTTCAGCGTGGATGCCGGTTTGCTTCTGAAAAGCCTCCAGGACCGCGGGCAGCACCGGTTCGAGGTCGGCCGCTGCGGCAATGTGCAAGGTCGAGGGCACCTGCGCGAGTGCAGGTGAGCCGGCTAGTACGAGACCGAGGAACCATTGCTTCATACCCGTAGCACCATCACTTCCGTGGACTTGATCAACGCCGCCGCTGTTTCCCCAACAGCCAGGTTCAGCTCACGCACCGCATCCGCCGTGATGATCGAGGTCAACACCTGTCCGCCGATCGACAGCTTAACCTGTGCCAGCAGCCCGTCGATCTTCACCTCCACGACGCGCCCCACCAACTGGTTGCGCCCGGAAACCGTACGCATCATCTCGCGTCGCGGCGTATCGGGAGTTCGTGCCTTGTGCAGCAAACCGTCCAGTTCGCGCTCGTCAATGCGGTAATGGCCACCCGGCGTCTTCGAGGCCTTGATCTTGTTGCCGTACAGCCACTGCTTGATGGTCGGGTACGAGATGCCGAGCCGCAGGGCGGCTTCGCGCGGGGTGAGCTGGGCCATAGGCGGAAGTATACGACTTTTTGCATGATCCAGCCCTACGATCCCAGGTTGGAGGCACAGCATCCACTCTCGATTTCCCGTTCGCAATAAGCTCACCCGGGCTTATCCTGAAAGCATCTCATTACTGGCGAGTTCAAGGAGGCGACGATGGCTCGATTCGCAGCTCAGTCTGTTACCCGGCGCACTTTGCGGATGGCCGTGCTGCTCAGCAGCCTCCTTGCATCCGGCAACCTGCCGGCAAGGGCGGAAAACCCGGCTCCTGCTCCGGTTCCGCTGGAGCCCGCACCCAGCCCACAGGCGCAGTACCACCTGCACATGTACCACCTCCACACCGGCGAGTCCTTGGACGTCACCTACCGAGTGGGCGATCAGTACGTTCCCTCGGCTATCGCGATGCTGAATCATTTTCTGCGCGACCACCGCACCAATGACACCGCGAACTACGACCCGCACGAGTTCGACGTGTTACACGAGCTGATGGAAAAGCTGCACCGGCCGAATGGGTTGATCCAGGTC
The DNA here is from genome assembly GCA_964248025.1 of uncultured Acidobacteriaceae bacterium. Taxonomy (GTDB): domain Bacteria; phylum Acidobacteriota; class Terriglobia; order Terriglobales; family Acidobacteriaceae; genus EB88. Next base: position 8,639 of record CAXTWU010000065.1, read on the forward strand.
GTCTGCGGTTACCGCACGCCATGGAGCAACAACTACCTGCGCGAGCACGGCAAGGGCGTTGCCGAGCATTCGCAGCACATGTTGTCAAAGGCGATCGATATCCGCGTACCCGGTGTGCCCACGCGCACCCTGGACCTGGTGGCACTTTCGCTTGGCCGCGGCGGCGTCGGTTATTACCCACACTCACAGTTTGTGCACGTGGATGTCGGACCGGTCCGCCAGTGGACGCTGATGTAGCCGGCGTCCAGCATGCGGTCACCATCCGGCGGCACGGCTAGGCCGTGTCGCCGGTCGTTGCCTTGGGTTCAGGCGCGACGGGGAAAGGGTCGCCCTTGGCCAGCACAGACTCCATGTCCTTGTCGTAGCCGTAAATGTCGTCGAAAAAGTGCACGGTCCCGTTATCGTCCACACGCGCGGTCGCGTAGAAGATCACGACCGGAATCGGCTTCTTCAGAGAAACCGTCTTGTTATCCTCGCCGGTCTTCATCGCGTTGTGGATGTTTTCAGGCGTCCACTCAGGCTGGTCGCGCAGCACCCAGTCGGCCAGCTTTTCGGGGTCCTGCAGGCGGATGCAGCCGTGCGAAAAGTCTCGCCGCGAATGGTTAAACAACTCCGTGGCCGGGGTTGAATGCAGGTAGATATTGAGTTTGTTTGGAAACATGAACTTGACCAGCCCGAGCGAGTTGGCCGGGCCCGGCTTTTCGCGCACCAGGTACTCGCCGTGCGCCAGCCCTTCCGGCGTCCAGCTGCCCACCGGCTTGCCTGACCGGTCGACTACTTCGAAGTTTTTCGCTTCGAGATAGCCCTTGTTGGCCTCGACCTTGGGCACGATCTCCTGCTTCACAATGGTCGGTGTCACGTTCCAGAACGGCCGCAGCACCAGGTACTTCATCTCCTGCACCAGCACCGGCGTTTTGTGGTCTTCCTCTACCGCCTGCCCCACCACCACGCGCATCTCGAATTGTTCCTTGTGGCTGTCATCAAAGGTCCGCAGCGCGAACTCCGGGATGTTGACCTCGATGGGAGCGTTTTGGTACTCGGGCGCAAGCCAGCGCATGCGCTCCATCGTGTCCTCAAGCTGGTGCACACGGATCGACAGCGGCACGTTTAGCGCAGCGACGGTATTCGGCGTCAGCTGCCCGTCGTTCGGCAGGCCGTGCCGCAGCTGAAAACGCTTGACCCCCTCGGCCAACGCCGGGGTATAGGTCGCACCGGCATCGCCCGCCGACGGCAGGTCGCCCAGCAGGGCGAGTCTCGCAGCCAGGGCACCCGCGCCTGTGTAAGGGGCGCCCGGCGCGAGCGGCTTGGCCGGCACAGGCAGGGGCTGCTCCCCTCCGGCCTGGCTCGCAAGCTGCTGATAGTGGTGCAAAGCTTCTTCCGTCGCGCGATACGCGGCCGAGTCCGGCTCTACTCCACTTAACGCAGAGTCCACATTGCCCGCCGAAACTACCTGCTGCGCCAGAAACGCCGGCAGGTCGTACTTTTTCTGCTGCACATTCACGCCGAAAGCAAAATGCTCCGGGTTCACCCGACCCACGTGCAGGTCCGACACGTAGCGCATTGCCGCCACGGTCATGGCCGTGTCAAACGCCGCCACGGCCTGATCGTTGGCCCCGGCAAGCCCGTTCAGCCGGGCGGTCCAAAGGGACGCGTCGTAATCCTCCGGGTTCAGCCCCTTGCTCGCGCTGTTCGCAAACAACTTGGTGAGTGCAATGGCCTGCGGCGTCGCCTTGTGATCGCTCGAAACCCACGCCGGCGCCCACTGCCGGTTGGTGTAGAAGGTCTCGACCAGCGGCTTGTAATCGGAAAAGTTGGGCCAGTGCAGCGAGGCGAGCTGCCCAGCGTCTGCGTCAGCATGCAGCGCCTGTGACAGGGCACTGTTCGCGGGCGCGGCTTCTTCCTTGGCGCGGCAACCGGCAATCAACAGCATCAGCAGCAGGGAAGCAGAGGCGGTACGGCGTGGATGGGAGGGCAAGAGTTCGGCATCCTTTCAAGCAGCAGGCTGCTTCAGTGTAGATGGTGTGGGACCCCACCTGCATTCTGCGTTAGGGGGTGGAGTCAGCCTGGATACCTGCCTGGATACCTGCCCGGCTTTCTGCTGTCCCTTCGAGGCGCGCCACCGCCCACTCCGAAACCTCGCGAACCACTGGGTCTGGCTCCTCGGCCGAAGCCCAGCTCCGCAGGGTCGGCAGCATGGCAGGGTCGCCGCTGTTGCCCATCGCGATCGCCAGGTTGCGCCGGAACCCCGCAAACCGTGCACGCCTCACCGGGGAGCCGAAAAACAGCGCCTCCCACTGCTGCTCGGACAACGCCGCCAGCTCCAGCAGGGAAGGATTGATGAGCAGTTCGCGGGGTGTCAGCTCCGGATCGGGCTGCGGGTCGAGCCGCATATCGGTTTCCACGTCCGGTGTGCTCGCCCCTCGCCGTGCCCGGCCGTTCCACGGGCATACATCCTGGCAAATATCGCAGCCGAAGATCTGCCGCCCCATGCCCGCGCGTAGTTCCGGGTCGATCGAGCCGCGCT
>CAXTWU010000066.1:0-11021 GCA_964248025.1 uncultured Acidobacteriaceae bacterium
CCGAGCTACGACTTTTTGCAAATCAGCAGGGTGACTTGGTATCTCCCTTCAAGGAGATACCTCATGTAGTCCAGAGCTGTTCGCCTATACAACCGTGATCGTCGTCCCGACAGAATCTGTCACTACCTTCATCCGGTTTTTGCGGCCTCATTGCGCGATGGTCGATGGACGGGCGGGCGCAGCACTGTCCAGGGGCCGTGTACTCGCTCCGATACGCCCAGAGTGGAAAGGGGTGTGGGAGGACGTCGGCGCTGATCCTCAGCTTGCCCTTAGGGCGCAGGAGCGGAAACAGCGAGCCATGGACGCCAAGGCGCATCGCAAGCACGACGGAGAGTGAGCTTAGTGAGCGGTATGATCCGGCTCCTTTGCGGCTTGGACTGAGAGGCGTTTTGGTCCAAATTACATACCAGGGCGGGATGTGGTCACCGGTTGAGTGGAGAGGCTAGGTATCGGAGAAGATGGATTCGATGGGCTGATTGAAAAGGCGGGCGAGGCGGAAGGCAAGGGGGAGCGAAGGGTCATACCTGCCGGTCTCGATGGCGTTGACGGATTGACGGGAGACTTCGAGCTTGTCTGCAAGGTCTTGCTGGGACCAGGCGCGCTCGGCGCGGAGGACTCGGAGACGATTATTCATCGTTTTGCCCACGGTTCTGGAAGCGCTGGATGACGCCCACGATGCCGGTGATGGCCCAGAAAAGGACAAAGATGTAGAAGGCAGGAACATGGGGGCTGCCAGCATTGGCTTCGAGGAATCCCGAGACAGAGCTGATGGCAAGGGTTGCGCCCATGCCCCAGAGGAGTGCCTGGATGAGGAGCTCGCGCTGGAACTCGTCCTTTTGCTCTTTGAGGTAGAGGCCGACGACTACGATGACGGCAACCATGGCTATGGCGGGGAGAACGGCCAGCAGGACCGTCAAGGAATGCGCGGGATGCTCGTACCGAAGCATACAAAGCGAGAGCAGGGCAACGTAGCAGAACATCGCGACGGCAAGACGGATGGTGTAGCGGCGGCTGGCAGCAGATACGTGGAGATGGTTCAAGGCAATGATACTTTCCATATAGATAAGTTAACTTTACACGCCCAATAAGTGTCAAGCCTACTGCGCTTGAAGAAAGACCGCAGCCGCGATAGGCTGCGGTCTACAAGCTGAGAGTGTGGCGAGAGCCCAGCGCCGCTCCTCAGCCTCTTAGGCAGGAGCTCCGCATGGCATTCTCCCCGTCGCTGTTCGCTCGCCGCGTTGCGAGCTTCTGTCTTATGACTGCGATCGCGCCGGGAAGCATAGCGGCCGAGGGCGTACCGCAAAGTAGCGAACCGCAGGCCGCAGTAGAGCGGGTGGCCGACGCGCATCCGCTCCGAGGGCAGCTGGCCGAGATCGTCCAGCAGATTTCCTCGGTCAAGGAAATCCCCGCGGCTGTGCTGAGCCCCGATGGGCGGCAGGTTGCGTACGCGGTGGAGGAGGAACGCGGGGGCGAAGCTCTGTTCGTGCTTTCGCTGGCGGGCTCAAGTGCCGGGGGCGCGAAGCCGGAGCGTGTTTCGGTCGTGCAGTCCGGCTCGTCTGAGCAGACGGCTTGCCGGACCGGCCAGCCGGCATGGTCGGCGGACAGCAGAAGACTCGCCTTTCTTTCTGACTGCGGACTACAGGGGCAAACCCAAGTCTTCATGCTGGATGTGCCTCCGCCGCACAAAGGACCGGCGGCGGAGGCGGATTCGTCCCGAACGCTGGCTGCACCCCGGCAGCTGACCCACCTTACAGGCCACCTGTCGACGCCAAGATGGGCTCCTGATGGAGAGGCACTCGCATTCCTGTTCGTGGACCATGCCACCCGCGCGCCTACGCCGATGGCGGCCGGAGATGCGCAGACCGGGGTGATTGACGATCTGCAGCATGCGGAGCCGCAACGCCTGGCGCTGCTGAGCGCCCGGACGGGCGCGGTCCGTATGCTGAGCCCGGTCGCGCTTACCGTTTTTGAGTACGACTGGGCACCGGACAGCCGGATGCTGACCTACACCGCGGCTCCGCCGCCGGGCGATGACAATTGGTATATAGCCGAACTGTACACGCAGGGTGTGGAGGCGCCGGAGGGGCAGGTGATCTTCAAGCCGGAGCTGCAGATGGCCGTGCCGCGTTGGTCTCCTGACGGCAAGCAGATCGCATTCATCGCCGGGCTGATGAGCGATGAAGGGGCAACCGGCGGGGAGATTTACGTTTTGCCAAGCGGGGGCGGGCAGCCGCGCAACCTGACCCCCGGGCGGCCGTCGTCGCCGTCCTGGCTGCGTTGGCTTTCCAAGGATCGCCTGCTGTTTACTGAGTTCAAAGGTGGTTCGGTGGCGCTGAACACGCTGGATTTACGTGGCGGCCGGACCGCGACTTTGTGGGAAGCAGGGGAGAGTATTCACGCGGGGCAGGAAGAGTGCAGCCTGTCGATTGCCGACTTGGGGGCCACGCCGGAAAGCGAAGGAGGCGCGCTGCTGCGCGGCGCGGTTGTCCGGCAATCCTGGAGCAATCCGCCGGAGGTGTGGGCCGGGCCATTGGGCAAGTGGACGCAGGTGACGGCGGTGAACACGGGGACGACGGCAGGCGCGCGCCGGGTAGAAAACGTGACCTGGACGAGCGATCAGTTTCAGGTGCAGGGATGGCTTCTTTATCCGCAACCCTATGACGCAGGCAGAAAGTATCCCATGCTGGTTTCCGTCCATGGGGGCCCGGCATGGATACAGACGCCGAATGTGGGCGGAATCGACTTCAACGCGAACTCGTTTGTGAACCTGGGCTATTTCATCTTTCTTCCGAACCCGCGTGGAAGCCTGGGACAGGGCGAGCTCTTCACGGAGGCGAATCGCAGGGATTGGGGTTTTGGGGACCTGCGGGACACGCTGGCGGGCGTGGATGCGGTCACGCGAAAGTATGAGGTGGATCCGGCGCGCGTCGGCATGCTTGGATGGAGCTACGGCGGCTCCACTTCTATGATGGCCGCCGGGCGCACGAACCGGTTTCGCGCGGTCGTGGCCGGAGCGGGAGCCAGCAATCTGCAAAGCTACTACGGGCAGAACCAGATCGACAAGTGGATGCTGCCGTACTTTGGAGCCTCTGTATACGACGACCCGGCCGCGTACATGCACAGTTCGGCATTGAGCTATGTGAAGCAGGTAAAAACCCCGACCCTGCTGCTGGTAGGCGAGCGGGACGAGGAAGCGCCGCCTCCGCAGTCTTTCGAGTTCTGGCACGCACTGAAGGAGTTGGGCGTGCCGACCCAACTGGTCGTGTATGCCGGCGAGGGGCACAGCTTTCACAACTACGAAGATCGTGTGGACATCATGGAGCGCGCGGCCAACTGGTTTGCCCAGTACATGCCCCCGTCGTCCGAGACGAGCGCGGGCAAGTGAGAGAAGGGCAGGAGAGTGCGGGCGAGACACCGACGCGGGTGCGTTGGTGGATCCTGCTGATGCTCTTCGCGTTTGCGTTTGTGAGCTATGTGCAGCGAATCAACATCTCCGTCGCCGCGGAGCTGATGGCTCCCGAGCTGCACCTGTCCAAAGTAGAGGTAGGGCAGATCTTCAGCTCTTTCCTGATTGGATACGCAATCTTCCAGATCCCGGGCGGCCTGCTCGGGGACCGCTATGGGACACGCATAACGCTGGCGCTGTCGGCTGGGTTGTGGGGGATATGCACGGTGCTGACCGGGCTTGTGCCGGCGCGGGCTCTTGCGTTCAGCGGCAGCTTCGCCCTGCTGTGGCTGGCGCGTTTTCTGCTGGGGAGCAGCGAGGCGACGACCTACCCGGTAGGCGCCCTCGCCGTGCATACCTGGATCCGCGCGCAGGAGCGAGGTTTTGCGAATTCACTCATGTTCGCGGGAACTTCGTTTGCGGCGGCTCTCGCAAACCCGGTCGTGTCGTGGCTGATGCTGAGGGTGGGGTGGCGCTCCGCATTTTTCCTGACTTCGCTGCCAGCCTTCGCGCTGGGGCTTGCCTGGTGGGTATGGAGCACGAATCAGCCGGCGGAGCACCGGTGGATCAACGCGGCGGAGGTAGCGCTGCTGAACCGGGATCCAGGCAGTGAGGCCGAGACCGGCCGTGGAGGGCAGGCAGCCGTACCTTGGGGAGCACTGCTCAGGGACAGACGGATCGCGATGCTGTGCGCAAGCTACGTGGCCGAGGGTTATCTGCTGTTTATTTATGTATTTTGGCTCTACACCTACCTGGTGGAGGTCCGCGGCTTTTCAATGATGAACGGCGGGCTGGTGGCCGCATTGCCATGGCTCACCGGACTCTGCCTGACGCCGCTGGGCGGCCTGTTGTCGGACTGGATCGCCTTGCGCCGGGGACGGCTTGTTGCGGCGAAGTACATCGTCATGTTCGGCTACACGGTGGCCGGGCTGCTGCTCTTTGCCGCGGCGTACGCACCGACGCGCCTGGCCTGTGTGGGCGCACTGTGTTTAAGCGTCGGCTTTTTGATGGGGGCCGAAGCGTCCTTTTGGGTGTCGGCGACGTATCTGGCGAAGTCGCATGGGGGTGCGGTGTCGGGCCTGATGAATACGGCCGGAATTGTGGGCGGCATTGCATCGACTTCTCTGGTGCCGGTGCTGGTGGCGCGGTTTAGCTGGCTGGTGGCGCTAGGCTCGGGCACGGTCGTTGCCCTGGGCTGTGTTTTGTTGTGGATCTGGATTGCGCGGGAGCCCAGCGCACGGGAGCTTGCGCTCGGGCGCACGGAAGACGTTGCAGGATTGCTGAAGAGTTGAGGCCGGGGGATGGGATTGGACACAGGCGAACGGGGGCGGATCGAAACCGGGCAGGCCGCTGCGAGGCAAATCGGTGCGGAGATCGATCGGCTTCGTGCGCCCATGACAGGGTTTCTGCAGAGGCTGGTGCAGTTGCCGAGCCTGCCGGGCGAGGAGCAGGCCGCGCAGCGGTTCTTCGCCGAAAAGCTGATAACCCTGGGCTGCCGGGTGGAAGTGATGCAATCCGAGTTCGCTGAATTGGAAGGGCATCCAGCGTTCTCCGATGATGGGGTCTCCTTCGCCGAACGGCTCAACGTTGTAGGGCAGTGGGGAGGCAACGGCGAGGCAGTCGGAAAGGGCACTGGCCGCTCATTGATCCTGAACGGGCACATGGACGTCGTACCGGTTGGCAATCCGGAGCTGTGGCGGTTTCCCCCGTGGAGCGGCATCGTGGAGAGCGGACGGCTGCATGGGCGAGGGGCCTGTGACATGAAGGCCGGGCTCACTGCGGCCGTGTTTGCTCTCGAGGCGCTGGGGAATCTGCGGTTCAGGCCGGATGCTCCCGTTGTGATCGAGAGTGTCATCGGCGAGGAGAGCGGGGGAGTGGGTACGTTGACCACACTGGTGCGGGGCGTGCGGGCCGACGCGGCCGTGCTGATGGAGCCCACACGGCTGCGCTCGTGCCCCGTACACGCCGGGGCTCTGAGCTTTCGGATCAAGATCACGGGGCGGGCTATTCATGCGAGTATGAAGCGCTTCGGGGTGAGCGCGGTGGAGAAATTCCAGGGGGTGTTTGCAGCAGTGGAAGCATTGGATCGCTCGCGGCATGCGCACTACCAGAACCGCATCTTCGAGTTCGGGGACAACATCGCTCCAATTTCCATGGGTACGGTAACGGCTGGAGACTGGTTGTCGACGGTGCCGGAGACCCTGACTGCCGAAGGGCGCTTCGGCGTCTTTCCCGGCGAGCGCATCGCGGACGCGCGAGCGGCGCTGGCCGCATGCCTGGGCCATGTAACGGCGGCCGACCCATGGCTGCGCGAGCATCCGCCGGTGCTTGAGTGGATCGAAGGCCAGTTCGAGCCGGGGCAGACGGCGCTCGGCGAGCCTATCGTTGCGGCGCTTGCGCGGGCGCACAAGGGCGTGCTTGGGGCCGAGCCGGTCGTGCAAGGGGTTCCTTACGGATCGGACCTGCGTCTGTTTACCGAGCACGGGCGCATCCCAGCCATTCTCTACGGACCCGGCGACGTGCAGTTCGCGCATACCGTGGAAGAGCATGTGGAGCTTGAAGAAGTGTTCGCGTGCGCATCCGTGCTGGCGCTGCTGATCGCCGACTGGTGCGGCGGTGAGTTCCCATAAAGTCCAAGGCACCGCTGTCTTGTCGAACCACGCAAGCCTTCGCACTTTCGCTTGCCCGCTTACGCGCCAGATGTTACAAAAGCTCCCAAGTCTACTTCCTGTCCGCCCTGACGCGCGCCTGTTCCGGTGAAGGCAGCCTGTGCATCCTCCGCTGTTCTTGTGTCTGACTTTGCCCGTGCCATTTTTGGCCCGGAGCCTAGCAAGCGCTATCCGGTCTACCGTTACCCGATCGCCATTCAGCCATACTCGCTCTTCAGCGCGGCCCGTCTCCCGCCGCATACCCACTTCATTTCCCCCGAGTCGCGCTTCGCGTTTTCAGAGGCAGATCGATGATCAAACGAGAGGTACAGACGAAGCGGCATACGCGCCGGCTTGCTGGTGGAGGCGCTGCCGCAGCCTCGCTCCTGATGCTGAGCCTTCCTGGATACGCGCAGAAGACCACGGGCGGCATCGAGGGTACGGTCACCGATGTCTCGGGCGCGGTGGTGCCAAATGCGCACGTGACCGCCACCGACGAGACGACGGGCATGAAACTCGCAACCGTCTCCGATCCCTCGGGCGTGTATCGATTCCTTGAGGTCCGTCCCGACCCGTACTTGGTGACGGTGGAGGCGCCGGGATTTAAGGAGACATCGGTGCCGCACCTGCTCGTGCTCATTGCGCGCGTGAGTGCGCTGAGCCTCACGATGAGCGCTGGCAGCACGTCAGAGCAGGTCACGGTGTCCTCGGGCAGTGCGACCGATATCGACACGGTATCGACGGAGTCCGGCGAGGTGATCACGCAGAAGCAGATCGAAGACTTACCGATCGTCGGGCGCAATGCCATGGACCTGGCGCAGCTATCGCCGGGGGTGCAGTTGCGGGATGGCAACGACATCGACCCGACCAAGAACAACTTCACGATTGCGGCCTTTCAAGGGCGGTCCGGGCGCGAGACCCAGGTGCAGCTCGACGGGCTCTCGTTGCAGGACCATACGGTAGGAGGACCGGTGCAGAACACCGGACTTGATGCGGTGCAGGAGTTCCAGGTAGCGCAGTCGACCTTGAACCCGGCGCAGAGCGTGGCCTCAGGAGGCGCGGTGAACATTCTGACCCGCTCCGGCAGCAATGCGCTGCACGGCTCGGCGTTTGAATTTTTTCGTGACTCGCGGCTCGGTGCAAGAATCGGCCCGGTGAGCTCGCCCTATGATCGCAACCAAATCGGCGGGCATCTCGGCGGCGCGTTTGTTCCCGACCGGCTCTTCTTTTTTCTCGACTACGAGCTGACCGACTCTCGCGATTCCTTTTACGCCGATACGCGGTTCCCGAGCGTGAACGGCTTTTACGGAAAGCCGTTTCGCGAGAACTTCGCGCTGGGCCGGCTGGACGGCGTGTTGTCGGAGCACTGGAAAGCCTTTGCACGCTACAGCTACTCGCCCAATCACGGAGTTGTCGGCTATCCCGAGCTGGGTTCGACCTACCTGGACTCACTCGACAACAAGACGCAGGCGATTGTGTTTGGAGGAGGCGCGACCTATGCGGGAGCTCGTGCCACGCATGCGTTTTCCTACGGCTTCAACTCGTACTCGGAACGGTTGCTGCCGAACCCTTCCGCACCGGCGCCGGTCGACGCCGGCGGGCGCAGATATCTGATCCAGATCGATGGCGGATCGACGCTGGCCTACGGCGTCAACTGGTTGTCGAGCCAGTTTGAGAAGCAGCACGATAACCAGGTGAAGTATGACGGGGACCTACAGCTGGGCAGGCATACCCTGAGCTTCGGGGCGGACCTGACGCGCTGGATCCTGGGCACGGATTACCCGTTGCGCCTGAACAGCCCGGAGCTGGACAGCGACAGCTATCTGGCCCCGGGCGCAACCGACCCGACCGCGTTTCCTCTGACCTCGATCAGCATGGGCAACGGGCTGGGGTTCTACACGGTGCCTGGGGCGCTCGGCTTTCCACACGGAGCGTTTCCGGAGTGGCGTCCCGCGGCCTACATTCACGATGCCTGGAAGGCTTCGCGCACCCTTACCGTGAATGCAGGTTTGCGCTACGTCTTCTTCTCCGGGCAGTTCGATCCGGGGCTGAACCACGGCACCGAGATCGACGCCTTCAAGCCGGGTTACGGTGGCTACCGGCACAATCCCAAAACGGACTTCGGGCCGCAGGTGGGCGTGGCCTGGGACGTCAAAGGCAACGGAAAAACAGTGATTCGCTCCGCGGCGGGGCTCTACTATGAAGAGCTGACGCTAGATGGGTTCTACGGCGACCCGAGCGACTTCATTCCCGCCGGGATCTCGTCGCAGATGACCACGGTGACTTCAGGGGCGGCGCTGATCGATCCCCGAAACGGCTCGGCCTTTGCGCCGGGCGACCCGCTGGCGACACAGTTCGGTTTTCCAAATGGAACCTCGGGTGCGGCGCTGGCACCTTTGTTTGCTGAAACGATCGGGCAGGCCTCCACAGCGGTCAATAATCTAAACCAGCTCTACGTAGCCGCCTCAGCATTGAACACATCTGCGGCTTCGCCCTTTGCCCTGAACAAGGCACTCTATGCCCCGGCGTGGACGCCGGGGACGAAGAACCCGCGGGTGGCGCAGTTCAACCTCGCCTATCAGCGCCAGCTTCGCAAAGGGCTAGTGTTTACAGGCGAGTACGTGCTCGTACACGGCTATGAGTTTCCCTTGGTCGTAGACGAAAACCACATCGGTGCCGCAAACGCGGCCAGCTTCGATCCGGCGCTCGCGACGGCGGCCATCGCCGCGGCGAATGGGTCGGTAGGTTGCCCGGCGACGCTGGCGGGCATCGACTGCGCCATCGCGAGCGGAGCTACGATTGCAACCTATGGCACCTACGGGTTAGGTGCGGGAACAAAAGCGAACGGCTATGCTTTCCGCGGCGCGAATCCGAACTTCGGCCCGATGAACTTCTACGACCATCGTGCGATGAACACGTACAACGGGTTGAATCTGCGCCTTGATGGGCAGTTTGCCGAGCCGTCCTCCCGCGCATTCCGGTGGATGAACGGCAACACGCTGACCTTTGCCTATACGCTTTCTCGCAATGTCGGCAACCTGCGCACGGGGGGAACGGGCGCGGCGGATGTGTCGGCTTCTCCAAGCACCTGGGACTCCCTGGCACCGAACGGTTTTGTCGGGCCCGATGGACTGGATCGCACCTCCATGCTGAACGCGGGAACCATTACCGACATCAAGCACGGGTTCACCTTCAGCCAGATCACGCACTGGTATTCTCCCCTGTCGAACAACACGCTGCTGCCCGTGGCCCTGGGCGGGTGTGCGGGCGGACCGGAGGAGATTTTCTGCACCGACGTGACCGGGGACGGGACGGTGAACGATCTGCTGCCGGGCTACAAGCCGGGCGCATTCGGGCGCAGCTTGAAAGCGGGCAAGAACGAGAACGCGGCGCTCGCGAAATACAACGCCGCGATGGCCGGGCAGCTGACGCCTGCCGGCAAGTTGATGGTGGCCGACGGGCTTATGAGCGCAACGCAGCTGGGGAAGCTGGGCGCGGGGATGCCTACGCTTCCTCCGGCACCCGCGAACGAGGTAGGGCTCGATCTGCTGCTGCTGACCGACGTGCGGCTCGAGTATAGGCACAAGCTCCTCGGCGACAGACTTTCGATCGAGCCGTCATGGGATGTTTTCAACGTGTTCAATCGCAGTTCCTACGATGCGCCGGAGGACCTGCTGAACGGGAACTTGTCCGGGCAGCCGGACTCCATCAATGGAACAACGGCCGCAAACCGCACGAACATACGGCAGCGCGGATCGGGTACGTTTGAGCAGGGTGCACGGCGGCAGATGCAGGCCGGGCTGCGAATCTCGTTCTAACCCGGCCTTCTGCGGATACAGTGCGCGAAGGCCATGCGCCAGGAGCTTTATGGATGTCATCGTGATCGGGCTGGGGGCGATGGGCAGCGCGGCGGCCCAGCATCTGGCCGAATGCGGCCACCGGGTACGCGGAATCGACCAGTTCACGCCACCGCATGCACACGGCTCGTCGCACGGGCTGACGCGGATTTTTCGGCAGGCATACTTTGAGGACGGGCGCTATGTGCCGCTGCTGCTGCGCTCGTTCGAGCTGTGGAAGCGTTTGGAGCGGGACACTGGCGAGCGGCTGCTTGAGCTGCCTGGAGCGCTCGTGATCGGCCCTGAAAGCGGCCAACTGGTGCGACGAAGCGCGCAAAGCGCGGGGCAGTTCAACCTGCCGCACACACTGCTGGACTCCCGGGAGTTGATGCAGCGCTATCCGGTCTTCAAGGTGAGCTCGGACACGTGTGCGCTGCTCGAGAAGAATGCCGGCTACCTGCGCCCGGAGTTGTGCGTGGCGGCGCAGTTGCGGCAAGCAGTGCGGGCGGGGGCGGAGTTGCTGCTGGAGGAGCCGGTGGTGCACTGGCAGGCCGGGCAGGGTGAGGCGGGCGTGCGCGTCCAGACGACGCGGGGCAGCTACGCGGCCGACCGGCTGGTGATTACAGCCGGACCGTGGGCGCCGCAGATACTGGCCGGGTTGGGGCTACCGCTCCGGGTGACCCGGCAGGTGCTGTGCTGGTTCGAGCCCCGGCCCCGGGTTGGGGGCTGGGCCGAGCACTTCAGCCAGGACCGGCTGCCGGTATATCTACTCGAGGGCGGGCGCGATGGGCGCCCGGACGACCGGCTGATCTACGGCTTCCCCTTGACTGGACCCCTAAGCGAAGGGGTAAAGGTGGCGCTGCACGGCAGTGACGAAGAATGCACGCCCGACTCGGTATGCCGGGAGATACGTGCTGGGGATGAGCATGCAGTACGCGAGCGTCTAGCTGAGACTGTGCCGGAGCTTGCCGGGCGATTGCTGCGGGCCGAGACTTGCCTGTATACGATGACGCCCGATGAGCACTTCGTACTGGGGGCACACCTCCAATATCCAGCGGTGACGGTAGCGGCGGGGTTTTCCGGACACGGCTT
>CAXTWU010000067.1:0-10983 GCA_964248025.1 uncultured Acidobacteriaceae bacterium
TCGTCGGTCGCGAAAAGGTGGGCACCGAGGGCTTCGCCGCAGCGCAGGCACAGGGTTCCGGATTGCGGCGGGAGGTCGGCCCAGCAGGAACGGCAGACAGGGGCGCGGCCCAGGTGGGCCAGGGGGGTCTCACACAAGGCGCAGGACGCGGGGAAGACAGCGGCAGCAAGCGCGTGAACCGGGGCGAGCGAGTGACTTCGAAGAACACGAACCACGGCGCGCCAGCGGGAGTCCGCCGCCGTGCGGAAGGTTTCCATGCGGTCGAGCGTGTCCGGCTGGCTCGGGAAGGCGCACCTCGCGGGTTCGGAAAGCTCGCGGGCGGTTGTGCCCCGGAGCTCGATTGCCTCAGAGTATACGACCGGGGCACTGAAACGCGCCAGCGAGCCTTGTGCGTCTTATACAGGACAACCGAGCGAATCTCCGCATTTCTCTTGGAAGTCGCTCGCCGGGGTCGTAGGCTGTCACAGGGCGTTCATCACGCGCCCCGGCTGCCGTTGCCGCCATTCCCCCGGCACCCAGCCGACAGGTTGACGGACAGAGGCGCCGCGAGCGCACGGAAAGGGAGCATGGACTCTCAGATAAGCCGATTGGCCGGCCGCGCTATCCCTTCGACCTCGTTTCGGTCGGAGCTGCGGCTGACCACGCGACTCGGCGCGCCGCTGGCTTTGGGCGAGCTGGGCTGGATGTCGACCTACCTGGTGGACGCGCGCATGGTGGGGCACATGCCGCACTCGACGATGGCGATTGCGGCCTCGTCGCTGGGCAACAGCCTTTTTTATGCCATCGCCTTTATGGGCGTGGGACTTTTGTACGGGCTGGATGCGCTGGTCTCCCAGGCGTATGGGCGGGGCGACGCCGAGGACGGACTCCATTCGCTGGTGCAGTCCTTGTTTCTTGTTGCGATCTGCACCCCGATCGTGATGCTGCTGTCGACGCTGGCGCCGCTGGGGCTTTCGTGGCTGCATGTGGACCCGGAGATTGTGCGCGGCACGGCGAGCTACGTGGCTGCGCTGCGCTGGTCGGCCGCGCCGTTGCTGCTGTATATGGCCGTGCGGCACTACCTGCAGGCGATTGACCGGCCGGGCTGGGTGATGGCTTCGCTGCTGACGGCAAACCTGGTGAACTGGTGGTTCGACTGGCTCTTGATCTACGGCCACGGGCCGTTTCGAGCGTACGGCATCGCGGGCTCGGGCTGGGCGACCTGCGTGGTGCGCTTGTACATGCTTGCGATGCTGCTGATCTCGCTGGGCTTGTCGTTGAAAAAGGCGCCGGTCAAGCTACGGGCGGGCGCTTGGCGACCGGACTGGATCCGATTGCGCGCCCTGTACCGGCTGGGCTGGCCGATCGGGCTGCAACAGCTGGGCGACCTGTCGCTGGCCAGTTTTTCAACCGTGCTGACCAGTACCCTGGGCGCGACGCTGCTGGCGGCCAACCAGGTGGTGATCGACCTGAATGCTTTTTGCGCCATGGTGCCGTACGGCATCCAGGCAGCGTCGGCGGTGCGCACGGGCCAGGGCGCGGGACGGGGCGATGCGCGGCAGGTTCGCTGGGCCGGGTATGCGAGTATCGCGATCACCGGCGGTGCGATGCTGCTGGCTTCCTTGTCGTTTCTGCTGGCACCCAGGCTGTGGGCCGGGATCTATACGAACGACGCGGCGGTGGTGGCAGCGACGATTCCCATCTTCTATATCTGCGCGTCGTACCGCGTTCTGGACGGGATCCAGGTGGTGCTGCAGGGGGCGCTGCGCGGCATGGGTGAAACGCGACTGCCTTTTTTGGCCTCGGTGGGCTGCACCTGGGGCATCGGCGTGCCGGTCAGCGCGCTGCTGGTGTTTCACTTCCACATGCAGCTGGTGGGCAACTGGCTGGGCGCGGTGGGCATGACGGTGCCGCTGTTTTTGATCATGGGCTGGGCGTGGTATCGCCGGGTGCGCCGCTTCGATGCCGGCCGGCCGGAGCCGCGGACGCGGCAGGCCGTAAGAGCCACGGGCAAGGCACAGGCCTTGCCGCTGACCGGGTAGCCGGCTCCAAACGACTCCTTTGCCCCAGCCTGGCGCAACCCTCCGAGGGTTGCAGTCTCCCCGGTGCCGGGCCGGGTGTGCGCGCCCGCTGATACACTCCGTTTCAGTTCTTCCCGGTCGCCGCGTCGAGCGGAACGGGGCGGAACCGGAGGCCCTGCAGCGCATGATTGAAACCAGCCCGTCCCTGCCCGTCGCAGCCCCGGTTACACCGTTTGTCGCGCAGGGGGACCGCCGGCCGGAGCTGACGGTGCGCGCGCTGCTGCTGGGTTCGGTGTTTGGGCTGATCTTCGGCGCGGTGACGGTGTACGTGGGGCTGCGCGCCGGGCTCACGGTGGGTGCGTCGATCCCCATTGCCGTCCTGTCCATCTCCATCCTGCGGGCGTTTGGCCGCGCGACGGTGCTTGAAAACAACATCGTGCAGACGACAGGCAATGCCGGGCAATCGATCGCGGCCGGGGTGATCTTTACGCTGCCGGCGCTGATTTTTCTTGGCTTCGATCTCCAGTACGCGCGCATTTTTTGCCTGGCGCTGCTGGGCGGCTGGCTGGGGGTGCTGTTTATGATCCCGCTGCGACGGCAGCTGATTGTGCGGGAGCATGGGACGCTGCTGTACCCGGAAGGAACGGCCTGCGCCGACGTGCTGCTGGCCGGCGAGCGGGGCGGGTCGTTCGCAAGCCGGGTGTTTCTGGGGCTGGGGCTGGGCGGGGTGTACACGCTGTTTCAGAATGAAAACCTGCTGGGGCTGTGGCCCGGCACGCCGAACTACGAACCGGGCCTGGGCGCGGGACACCTGATGCGGGGCGCGGCGATCCGCTGCGAAGCCACCTCCGAGTACCTGGGCGTGGGCTACATCATCGGGCCGCGCATCGCGGGCACTATCTTCGCGGGAGGTGTTTTTTCGTGGCTGGTGCTGATGCCGGCGATTTACTTTTTCGGCTCGCACCTGCCGGCGCCGCTGTACCCGGGCACCAAGCCGATCGCCGCGATGAGCCCGTCGGAGCTGTGGTCGACGTATGTGCGGCCGATGGGCGCGGGCGCGGTGGCGACGGCCGGGCTGCTGACGCTGCTGCGCACCCTGCCGACGATCCTGGGCGCACTGCGCCAGGGAGTGCGGAGCATGGGTCGAGCGAAGGCGGTGGAGGCAGCCCCCGGGCGCACGGACCGCGATCTGCCGGGCTGGGTGGTCGGGGGCGGGTCGGTGCTGCTGGTGGTGCTGATCTTTTTGTTTCTTACGCTGAAGCCGGTGCCCGGCGCGCAGACCAGCCTGCTTGCAAACGCAGCCGCGTCCTTCCTGGTGGTGGTCTTCGGGTTTCTGTTTGTGACGGTGTCGTCGCGCATTGTGGGGCTGATCGGCTCATCGGCCAACCCGCTTTCAGGCATGACGATCGCGACGCTGATGGCGACCTCGGCGATCTTTCTGGTGAAGGGCTGGACAGCACCGGCCTTTGCGGCGCTGGCGCTGACGATCGGCAGCGTGGTGTGCATTGCCGCGGCCAACGCAGGCGACACCTCGCAGGACCTGAAGACGGGTTTTCTGCTAGGGGCGACGCCGTGGAAGCAGCAGCTGGCCTTGATGGTGGGCGTGTGCGTGTCGACCTTTGCGATCGGCGGGACGTTGAACGCGATGAACCGCGGGCTGGAGGAGTTTCGCGGGATGGACAAGGTGTGGAGCCTGAACGCGCCCGGCGGAGGGGGAGTGCAGGGCGTGCAGGATCAAGGGCGGTTCGGCCGGGCGCGCATTGCGGTGGACGGCCGGGAGCGCGCCGGCGGGCAGTACATCCTGCTGAACGCGCTGGGCTCGCACGACCTGCCGGACGGCAAATACCTGTGGAACCCGGCAACCGGACGCATCGAGGTGCAATGGATCCAGGGGATTGGGAGCGAAAAGGCGGCTGCCCCGCAGGCGCGGCTTATGGCGACGGTCATCAACGGCATCCTGACGCGGCAGCTGCCGTGGGGGCTGGTGCTGCTGGGGGTCTTCCTGGTGATCGCGGTGGAGCTGCTGGGGATACGCTCGCTGTCGTTCGCGGTGGGGTCGTACCTGTCGATCGCGACAACGCTGGCGATCTTTGCCGGCGGGGTGGTGCGGTGGATGGCGGACCGGGCCACCGTTGCCGGCCCGGAAACCGAAAGCGAGATCAGCCCGGGGTCGCTGTATGCAAGCGGGCTGATTGCGGCCGGCGGCATTGTGGGGCTACTGGGCGTGGTGTTGAAGCTGTACGAGGCCAAGATGGGGCAGCCGCTGCTGCCGGGTGTGCCGCACACGTTTCTGTTCCATGACGGGGTGTCGGTGCTGATGTTTGTGTCCCTTGCGTTTTCGCTGTGGTATTTCGCGCGCAAGCCGTTGAAGCCTTGAGCACCCTGAGCACGCTGAGCGGCGGGAGCGGCCTGGGCCGGCGGGAGCGCCTGGGGAAGCTTCTTCGGGAGCGCTTGGGAGTCCGCCTGGGAGTCGATGACGCGCTGTTCGGCCTTGGGCTGGCGGCGTTGTTGATCGCCGTGTGCGCGCTGCCGGTGTTTCCGTCGGGCGATGGGCCGGTGCATGTTTATTTCGCCCGCATCCTGTTTGCGCTGGCGCGGGGTGCGGGCGGCGTATACGAGCCTGTTTACACGGTGCGCCACCTTTTGCAGCCGTATGCGCTGCACTACGTGTGGCTGGGCGGGGCGGGGCGATTCCTGTCGCCGGAGTGGGCGGAAAAGAGCTTTGTTGTCCTGATTCTGCTGGTGAACGCGCTGGGGTTTCGGGCGCTTGCGAGGCAGCTTGGCAGCGGCTCCGGGCCGGTTTCGTTGTGGATCCTGCCGCTGCTGCTCAGTTGGGCGCTTTTTTCGGGGTTTCTGAACTTCTGCTTCGCGGCCGGAGTCCTGTTCTGCGCTTACACGCTGTACCTGCGGCTGGACGCGTGCCAGGGCGGCTGGGGATTGCTGGGCGGTTATGCCGTGGCGCTGGGGCTGCTGGTGTTTTCGCACCCCGTCCCGTTGTTGCTGCTCTTGCTGCTGCTGGGCGGGGACACGGTGCTGCTGATGATCTCCGGACGAAAGGTCTTGCGGGTGCAGGGCGTGTGTCTCGGGCTCGCGCTGCTGGCGTTTGCGGGGCCGGTTTTGATCGCCGACAAGGCTTCGGTCGCGAACTCGCTCCTGCGTGATCTGCGGCCGCACTCCCAACAGGTAGAAGCGATTGCCAGCGGGGACCGTTTAAGCGTGTTTGCAGGCCCCAGCCCCGTGCCGCTGGTGCTGAGCTGGCTTCTGGTCGCGCTTGCGCCGGCGGCGGCGCTGCGGATGCTGCGCGGCGGTGCGGGGCGGCGGCTGCGACGAGGTGAGGCTGGCCCGGCGGACCGGGTGTGGCTGGTGGCCTGGACCTTGCTGCTGCTTTCCATCGTTTTCCCCGAGAGCATGAATGGTTCGGCCTTGTTTGCGGACCGGATGGTGCCGCTGCTGTGGCCCTTTCTGTTCGCCGGGGTGGCCGCGGTGCCGTTGCCGGCGCGGGTGGCCGGCTGGAGCCGGGGCCTGGCGGTGCTGGCCACTGGCGCCAGCCTCGCGTGTGCCGGACTGTACCTGCAGCCGGCGGCGCGGCTGGAGGCGGCAATGACGCGCGGACCCTTGCCGGAGGGCAAGCGTGGGCTGTTTGTGGCCGCGCCCGCCGTGAGCAGGCCGTTTCGCGACCACCTTGCCGGTGAGCTGCTGGTGTGGGGCGGCGCGCGTGCCTTTGCGGCGCATCATGACGTCCTGGCGAACAGCCCGTGGATGCAGCTGACCATTGTGCCGGTGCGCGAGCGTGGGCGCGCGGGGCTGCTGCGGGACCGTTTGCCGGGGAGCTGGTCGGAAAGCCCGGCGATGCTGGGGCAGCTGCTGCGGGCCGGCGGGCCCCGGGCAGCGCGGGCCATGGAGGGGGTGGACTTTCTGCTGTACTCCGACCCGGCGGCGAGCCCGGCGGCGGTGGCGCTTGCGGTACGCGGGTACCTGCCGTCGGGCGCAACGGGCTGGCACTGCGCGGTGCCCGGCTCGTATGCTGTGTGCCAACGGCCGTGACGGACCTGGGATCAAGTCGGGAGCGCGGGGCACCGGGCGCGGCTCCCCGGCCGGTTTTGTCGATCCTGATCCCGTGCTTCAACGAGGAAGAAAGCCTGCCGGAGTGCCATGCGGCGGTTTCGGCGGTGCTGCTCACACTGGGACTGCCCTATGAACTGCTGTTTGTAAACGACGGTTCGGACGACGGCACGGCGCCTGTGCTCGCTGCGCTGCACAAGGCCGACGACCATGCAACCGTGGTGAGTTTGTCGCGCAACTTCGGTCATCAGCAGGCGGTTTCGGCGGGGCTGACGGTGGCCCGGGGCGATGCGGTGGTGATTCTGGATGCCGACCTGCAGGACCCGCCGGAGGTGATCGCGGCGATGGTGCGGAAGTGGCAGGAGGGGTTCCACGTGGTGTTTGGGGTACGGACCCATCGCGCCGGGGAGGGCCGGCTGAAGCTCCTGACGGCGCGGCTGTTTTACCGGCTGATCCGCAAGTTGTCGGACGTGGATATTCCGCTGGACACGGGTGACTTTCGATTGATGGACCGCAAGGTGGTGGACGCGCTGCTCGCGATGCCGGAGCGCCACCGGCTGCTGCGGGCGATGTGCGCGTGGGTGGGGTACCGGCAGATTGGGATTCCGTACCAGCGCGCGGCGCGCTTTGCGGGGCGGACCAAGTATCCGCTCGGCAAGATGCTGCAGCTGGCGCTGGACGGCATTTTTTCGTTTTCGACGGTGCCGCTGCGGATGCTGACCTATGCCGGGTTCGGCGCGGCGGCTTTGTCGTTTATCGGAATCGTGTGGGCGCTGGGGGTGCGGGTGCTGACGCGGCACTGGGTAGCGGGCTGGGCGACCCTGTTTGTGGGGATGCTGTTTTTAAGTGGGCTGCAGATGATCTCGCTCGGCATCATGGGCGAATATATCGGGCGGGTGTACACGGAGGTGAAGCAGCGGCCCTTGTTTGTGATCGCGAGCGTGCTGCGCGCCGGGGAAGCGGAGGCCGGGCACTCGTGGCGCGGAGGTGGTTTCTGAGAAGAGCCCCGCGAAAATGTTCGGCGGCGTGACAGGGATCAGTGAAGACGCCTTGCGGCGTCCTGCCCGCCGGGGCTGCCGGGGTCGACCCGGACGGCAGCCACAAAGGCGCGATGAGCCTCGTCGGAGTGGTTGCGGTCAGCCAGGACCTGGCCCCAGTAGTCAAGCGCGGCGGCGGCCAGGGGAGGCGGCAAAGCACCGGAGCGGGCGGCGCCTTCGGCACGAGGCCCCAGATAGAGCAGATCGTCTTCGGCCTGCTGCCTGCGATGGAAAAAGAAAGGCAGGTGCCAGGTGGTGAGCGCGCGGACAAAGCGGGCTTCGAGGTCGGATGGATCCATTTGCACGGCGGCGTCCATCTCCTCGAGCCCTTCGGTGCTGAGCGAGTGCTTGCGCCACACGGCCCAGGTGCGCCCGGCTTCCAGCAGCTGCAGGCTGCCCGCGTAGGCCGCGACCGTGGGGTCATGGGGATGCTCGCGCGTCAGGGCTTCAAAGCGCTGGCGGGCTTCGGCGTCGGCGGTGCGATTGCCCTCGAGCCCGGCGTAGTAGGAGGCGCGCGCGGCGGCCAGCTGGTCGCGCCAGGCCGTGGAATGGGTGTCCTGATCGGCGGCGATGGCCGGCAGCGCCAGCAGGAACAACGCTGCGGCGGTGGAGCAAAGACTGGGTTTAGCCGACCTCATAGACCCTCGCTTTCCAGACCGCGGGGCGGCCCGTGAGTTTGCCGAAGAGCGCCGACCATTGCAGGGCCAGCAGGGTTGCGACCGAAACGGGATGGAGCAGTGCACCGCCTAGACTTTGCCGGAAGCGGACAGCCGCCGTCAGTCTGACAGCGTACCCGGCGGCCACGGCGATGGCGGGCACGGCAATGCCGGTGCGCCGGCGAAGGGCGGAAAACAGCAGAAAGGCCGGCAGGACGTGGCCGAAACAGAGCAGGGCTGAAAACGGAACGATGCGGCGGGGCGCGGCCATGCCTTCGGTCGCATTTTTGCTCAGGCCGCGCCACACGTCGCCCGCGTTCCAGTACATGCGGCAGCGGGCCAGCGCCGTCAGGTCGCACAGGGCGGTCGAGGAGCCGTGCTGACGAAACAAGCGCGGCAGCAACAGGCCGTCATGCATGGTGGTGCGAATGCCGCTGTGTCCACCGCTGCGCTCGTAGGCATCGCGGCGCACAAGCATGAGCTGACCGCAGCCGGCGGCGAGCGCGGGGTTGCGCGGCTCCTTGTCGGACAAGGGCAGCGGCAGGTAGCAGAGCAGGACGAAATGGATGAGCGGAATCAGCAATTTCTCAAGAAAGGTGCCGGTTTCTTCGTGCGGGAAGCCGCTAAGCAGATCGACGTTGCGGGCTTCGAGCTCGGCGCAGAGCGAGGCGAGGGCGCCGGGCGCGAGGCGAACATCGGCATCAAGAAAGCACAGCAAAGAAAAACGGGAGCGGCGGGCGAGCTCAAAACAGGCGTGCTGCTTGCCGTTCCAGCCGGCGGGCAGGGGCGGGGCAGAACCGAGCTGCACGCGGGGGTCGCGCCGTGCGAGCGCGGAGACCAGTGCGGCGGTGCGATCGGTGGAGCTGTCGTCGAGGATCAGCAGTTGGAGCTCGACGCCGGTGGAGCTGAGCACGCTTTCGGCGGCGGCGAGGATGCCGGCTTCCTCGTTGCGGGCGGGGATCAGTACAGAAACCTGCGGTGTGCGTTTCGGGTCGGGACGGCGGGGCGGCTTGTAGGCGCGCAAGTTGACGAAAGACAGGCCGAGCGACGACACGGAGCAGGCCAGGGCGAGCAGGCGGGGGATGGAGATCACACTCACAGGATGAAGCCGCCAGTACGAGGTTTATGCATCGTTGTGGTCAGAAGCAGCAGGAACCGCGGTGTTGAGGCTACTGTGTTTCGATGCGAAGCGACGGCCGCGGGTCCAGGCATGGAGGCGCTGCCAGCCGCCGTAGATGCCGCTGATGCCGGCCGCGCCGGCGAGCACGGAGGTGAACGGGGCGGGGTCGCGGGCGGTGCCCAGCGCGGCCAGGCGGTCCTGGGTGTATTCGAGCGCGGCGGCGACGTGTTTGCCGGGCGCGCGGTTCTGGCGAATGCCCGCGAGCTGCCCGTGGTGAAAAATGAGCGGCTCGCCGAGCAGGGCGAGGGCTTCGGGCAGGCGCTCGTCCCAAAAGGTGTACTCGAGCGCGAGCGGCAGCACGGTGACTTCAGGGGTGCGGCGCAGCAGCGCGTCGAGCCCGGCGCGAAAGACGACGGGGCGGGTGCGCGCGTCGGAAAAGCCGCCCTGCGGGGTGATCCACAGCACGGCGTTGGGGTCGGCAAACAGGTGGGCGGCAGCGCGGAGAAACTGGGCCGCGCCGCGAGCCGTGCCCTGCTCCACCGGAAACAGGCCCAGCTTGCGCATGACGCCGTAGCGGGAGAACGCGAGCGCGTCCATGGGGGCATAGTGGTCGCACGGGCGCTGGAGATAGCGGCTGAGCAGGATGGAGGTGAGCGGGTCCCACCAGGAGGGATGGTTGAGGCAGATGATCAACGGCCGCGTGGAGGAAGGCCAGTGGTGCGCCCCGGCCAGGCGCAGCGCGTGGAAGTGTCGCCGGACAAAGAGGTACAGGTAAAGGTCGAAAAATCGCAGGAGGGCGCGAGAGGGCCGGTCGGGCGCGCGGCCCTTCGCGCTCGCCTGCGGCCCGACCTCTCCCGCTCCGGTCATGCGCGGCCTTGCGCCAGAAGGGTTTCGGCTTCCATGCGCGAGTTGAGCGCCGACGCCGTGCCGCGGAACTGCTGATCCACGGCGTCGGCGGCGATCCAGCCGGACATCATGACCATGGGCATGCCGGGGCCGGGGTGGGCCGCGCCGCCGGCGAGAAACAGGCCGTCGACCTCGCTGGATGTGTTGGAAGGCTTAAACGCGCCGTTGAAGCGGCCGTGGCTCGACAGGCCGTAGATGGCGCCGTTGAGCACCTTGTAGCGATTGTGAATGTCGACGGGGGTGAGGTGGTGCTCATAGACGATGCGGTCTTCGATATCGGTGAGCCCGGCGGTGCGCTTGAGCTTGTCGAGGATGACCTGACGATAGCGCGGGAACATCTGCGACCAGTCGTGGTTGGGCCGCAGGTAGGGCGTGTGCACCAGCACGTAGAAAGCATCGCCGCCCGCGGGCGCGGTCGCGGGCTCGGTCCCGGAGGTGGACGCGATATAGCAGGTGGGGTCGGGCGCGGGCTCGCCCAGGTCGTAGATGTGGTGGAACTCTTCGTGCGGGTCGCGGGAAAAGACGAAGTCGTGGTGGGCGATGTGGTCGTAGCGCTTGTTCAGACCGAGGTAGAGCACAACGCCGGAGCAGGCGGGCTCGTGCTTGCCCTGCTTGTTGAACCTGGCTGCCGGCGCGCCGCCGACAAGCTCGCGATAGGTGCGCACGGCGTCCTCGTTGGAGACCACGGCGTCGAAGGGGAAGCGGTCGCCGGCGGTGGTGATGAGGCCGGTGACCTTGTCGCGCTTGCCCTGCTTTTCGGTCAGCAGCCGCTCGATTTCGGTCGACGTGTGGTATTCGACGCCGAGCTCGCGGCCCAGTTTCACCAGGGCTTCGGGCACGGCGCGGGTGCCGCCCATGGGGTACCAGATCCCTTCCTCGGCCTGCATGTTGCCGATGGAGCACAGGATGGCTGGGGAAGCATCGGGCGAGGAGCCGACGTACTGCACGTAGTGGTCGAGCATCTGCGCGACATCCGGGTCGTCGATGTATTTGCGGATGGTGGCCCCGACGGTGGATCCGAGACGCATCTGGAGCAGATCGCGCAGAACTTTTTTGTCGAACGCGCCGTTGATGTCAAAGGTGTCGCGGATGGAGCCGACGGACTTCCAGAAAAAGAAGCGGTCGGAGATACCGTGCAGCTCCTCGGAGTAGCGCATGAACTGCACGTACTTGTCGCCCATGCCGGGCTTGCGCGCGTTGAG
>CAXTWU010000068.1:0-7120 GCA_964248025.1 uncultured Acidobacteriaceae bacterium
CGGTCCCGGCAAGCCTGCTCAACAACAAAACCAAGCAGATTGCGTCCGGACGTTTCGGGGTCACGGCCGAGTACCTCCGCAATGCGGAGGAGATCGAGATCAAAATCGCCCAGGGAGCAAAACCCGGCGAGGGCGGGCAGCTGCCGGGTCACAAGGTCACAGGGCTGATCGCGCGCCTGCGCCACGCTCAGCCCGGGGTCACCCTGATTTCTCCGCCGCCCCATCACGATATTTACTCGATCGAGGACCTGGCCCAGCTGATCTTCGATCTGAAGCGCGTCAACCCTCATGCCGCTGTCGGCGTCAAGCTGGTCTCGGAGTTTGGAGTGGGCACAGTGGCAGCCGGCGTCGCCAAGGCCTATGCAGACTACATCGTGATCGCCGGCCACTCCGGCGGCACCGGGGCTTCGCCTCTTTCCAGCATCAAGTACGCCGGCTCGCCGTGGGAGCTGGGCCTGGCCGAGGCGCAACAAACCCTGCTGCGAAACGGCCTGCGAGGACGCGTTCGCCTGCGCGTCGACGGCGGCCTGCGCACCGCCGACGACCTGCTTACCGCTGCCATGCTCGGCGCCGATGAGTTCGCCTTTGGCACCGCCGTGCTGGTGGCGATCGGCTGCGACATGGCCCGGCAGTGCCACCTCAATACCTGTCCCGTCGGTATTGCGACACAGCGCGAAGACCTGCGCGCCAAGTTCCGCGGCAAGCCGGAGCACATCGTGCGCTTTTTTGAGGAGCTGGCCGGCGATGTTCAGGCATTGCTCGCCCGGTTGGGTTTGCCGTCGGTGCAGGCGGCCATCGGTCGCGTGGATCTGCTGGAGCAGGTGCGCATCGCAGGCGGGCTCGATCTGCGCGCCATGCTGGCTGCCCCAGCCGGGCGCGAACGCCGCTGGATGGGCGAGCGCAACGACCGGCCCGAGCCTGAGGCGGAAAAACCGGTGGACGATGCCTGGTTCGAGCCTGCGCTCGCCGCCTGTGCGGCGTGCGAGCCCTACACCTGGCGCGGAACGGTCAGCAACAAAGACCGGACCCTTGGAGCGCGCTTGTCCGGCGAGCTCGCGCTTCGGCAGGCCCGCCGGCAGCGAGGCGGCGAGCCTGCGCAGCCTGAGCTGCGCTTCGAGCTGAACGGGGTGGCCGGGCAAAGCTTTGGTGCCTTTGCCGCGCGCGGCGTGTCGCTCGTGCTGGAAGGCCTGGCCAACGATTTTGTCGGCAAAGGCTTATCGGGCGGCGAGTTGATTCTGCGCGGGCAGGGCCGGGCTGCGCGCGAAAGCGACCGGCACGTCATCCTGGGCAACGTGGCGCTTTATGGTGCGACCAGCGGTGCGCTCTTTGCCGCCGGCCGCGCGGGCGAACGGTTCGCGGTTCGCAACTCCGGCGCGCTGGCGATTGTGGAAGGCGTGGGCGATCATGGCTGCGAATACATGACGGGCGGTACGGTCGCCGTGCTGGGCCGCACGGGCATGAACTTCGGCGCGGGCATGACGGGCGGCACTGCCTGGGTCTTCGACGAGGATGGATGTTTCCTTCGCGACGGCCGTTACCACAAGGAATTCCTGCAGCCGGAGCCCTATGGAGCACTTGACGGGGAAGCGAGGTCTGCCATCCGTGAGCTGGTGATCCTGCACGCGTCAAAAACCGGCAGCACCCGCGCGGCTGCGCTGCTTGCGGGCTGGGACGACTTGGCGCCTCGACTGTTGCGGCTCACGCCGTTGCCTAAGGGCTAGGGAGGACCAGCGCGAGCCGCCCTTCGCGCCAGCGCGTCTACGGGGTGCCCACTGTGTGCGGTAGCGCACATCGGGGCCCTCCGGTACAGTGGCTGGGTATGCCAAGCCTGACCCAGCCCTGCTCCGCCCTCGACCACCAAACCCTGAACGATATCTTCTTCTCCATTATCGACTCGGGCTCGCCGGATGTTGTGCGCCTGCAGGCGAAAGACGGTAGCTGGCAGATTCTTTCAAGCGAGGAGCTGTACGCCCGCGTCCGCGCCGTGGCCGCGTCGTTCGCGCGCCTCGGTCTCCGCAAGGGCGATCGCATCGCGCTGATCAGCGAAAACCGTTGGGAGTGGGCCGTCAGCGACTTCGCCGCGCTTGCGCTTGGGCTCGTCGATGTGCCGCTGTTTCCTACCCTGCAGGCCCCGCAGATTGCCGAGCTCCTGCGCCACTCGGGCGCACGGGTCGCTATAGTATCCACCGCTGCCCAACTAGGAAAGCTGCAAGGGGTCCGCGCCCAAACCTCCCTGGAGCAGGTCATCGTCATGGACGAAGCAGCCGGCGAGGGAGAGATCCCCTTCTCGGCAATGTGGAAAGACGCGAAGCCGGGAAGGGACGGGGCTTTTGACGAGCAGGCCCGCTGCATGGTGCCGTCCGACCTGGCCTCCATCATCTACACCTCCGGCACCACCGGTGAGCCCAAGGGAGTCATGCTGACGCACGGCAACCTGGCGTCCAACGTGAACTACTCTCTGTGCGGCTTTACGTTTGAAGGACCGCAACGCACTGTATCGTTTCTGCCGCTGTCGCATGTCACGGCGCGCCACGTCGACTATGTCCTCTACTCCCTTGGCTTTTCGGTGGCCTACTGCCCATCCATGGACAAGCTGATGGGAGCGTTCGCGACCGTCAAGCCGACCCTGGTCGTCGCGGTGCCGCGCGTCTTTGAAAAGGTGCGGCAGGAGGTGGAGCGGCGCTCGCGCGGGTCGAAGCTGAAGAGCGGCATCGTCGCCTGGGCGCTCGGCGTCGGCAGGCGGCATGAAGCTGCTGTCATCGCCGGCGGCAAGCTATCCTCGCCCGCCTGGAAGCTCGCCGACCGGCTGTTCTTCAGCAAGGTGCGTGCCATCTTCGGCGGCGAGGTGAAGTACTACGTCGCGGGTGGCGCGCCTCTGGGCGGCGACACCGGGCACTGGTTCGCACAGGCCGGCATCCCGATCCTGGAAGGCTACGGCCTGACTGAAACCTCGCCCGTGATCGCGGTCAACACACCAGGCGCCAACCGGCTGGG
Source organism: uncultured Acidobacteriaceae bacterium (assembly GCA_964248025.1). Classification (GTDB taxonomy): domain Bacteria; phylum Acidobacteriota; class Terriglobia; order Terriglobales; family Acidobacteriaceae; genus EB88. The sequence continues at coordinate 2,995 of CAXTWU010000068.1, forward strand.
GACGATTGGGCGAAAGATCGGCAACGTGGAGGTCAAGCTGGCCGAAGACGGAGAACTGCTGGTGAAGGGCCCGAATGTCTTCAGCGGTTACTGGCAAAGCCCCTCGTTGACGGCGGAGGCTTTCGACGCCGAAGGCTGGTTCCTGACCGGCGATATAGCGGCTATCGACGCCGAAGGTTTTATCCGGATCACGGACCGCAAGAAAGAGCTGATTAAGACCTCAGCCGGCAAGTTTGTCGCTCCCCAGCCAATCGAGAACAAGCTCAAGGCCGACCTGTTTGTCAGCCAGGCCGCTATCGTCGGCGACAAGCAGAAGTACGTGGCCGCACTGCTGCAGCCCAACTTCGAGGTGCTGGAGGCCTGGGCCCGCGAGCAGGGAATAGCCTTTGACTCACGGCGCGAGCTGATTGCGAAACCGCCGGTACTGGCCCGCTACAAGGAGACGATCAAGCGGGTCAACCGTGGTCTCGCCGACTACGAATTGCTCAAGCAATTCGCCCTGGTACCGGACGAGTGGTCCGTGGAAGCAGGCGAGCTGACCCCATCCATGAAGTTGAAGCGTCGTGTTTTGCGCGAGCGCTACGCGCACGAGATCGCCGGCCTTTTTCGCTAGCGGGCAGGGCAGAAAGAGGCGCGAGCCGTGCGCGCCTCCTCCCTCAAACAGCCCTGGTTTCCGACACTCTAGTGATGGTGGTCTTCGTGCCCGCCACCGCCGTTCTGGCGTGGAGCAGATGGCTGAGGCCGCTGCTGCTGGGCCTGTGGCGCAGGCCGTTGTTGCTGAACCTGCTGAGTCTGGGGCGCCGACCGTCCCTGGGCCTGCGGTGCAGGCTGTGGCTGGGCTTGCGGCGCAGGCTGAGACCCTCGGTTGTACCCGCCATATCCGCCTTGCCTTCCGTAGCCACCCTGCCCGCCATAGCCACCCTGCTGCCCATAGCCACTCTGTCCGCCACCCTGCGGACGCCCCATACCGGGGTTTCCACCCGCTTGAGGGTAGTTGCCCTGCGGGCGAGCAGGAGTGGGCTGGCTGGCGCCAAAGCCGCCCTGCGGGCGACCGAAGTTGCCAGGCGCCTGCGCTCCCTGCACCGCACCTCCCTGCACCTGCGCCCCCTGTGCGGGAGCTGTTTGCCCGCCGCCATAGGCCAGTCGGCCATACGTGCTGCCGGCCGTGTTTCCGCCCCGGTAAGCGCCGGGCTGGCTTGCGGTGTTGCCGGCAGGGTAACCGGTCTGCCCACCACCTTGAGCCCGGTTGTATCCGCCCTGCCCAAAGGCACCGTTTCCGGGTGCGCCTGCGCCGCGATCTGCGGTGTTCGCGCCCCGGTTGTAGCCGTTGCCGCCATTGCCATAGGCACCGGGGTTGTTGTAGCCGTTGCCGCCACGGTTTTGGACACCGCCATTGCCGTTCAAGCTATTCCCGCCGCGGTTCACCGTCACGTTGTTGATGGTGGTTCGATTGCCCGGGCCGCCGAACCGTGCCGCCTGCTGCTGGTTAAAAGCGCGAGCTTCCGGGTTGCGGTCAAAGCGGCCGTAGTTGCCGTGATTGAACACCGTGGCGCTGTTGGAGATGTAGGTGTTGTGGTTGTAGATCACCGTGCGCGAGCGCCAGTCGGGCTGCCAGTTGTGATAACCCCACGAGAAATGGGTAAACGCGGCCACCGCGATGCCGACGCCGAACCCGATCGCAAGGCCCGTACCAAAGCCAATGCCGCCGCGAGGCGGCCCGTAGTAGCGGTAGCTCGGGTACACAGCGATCGGTGCGCCATACACGGCCCAAGGATCGTAGTACGGCACATACACCACTGTCGGGCTGGCGGGCTCAATCAGGATGTCACCCGGCGCATACGTCACGGCCAGCTGTGGTGTCGTGCGCAGGTTGCCTGCCGCGTAGGCGCGCTGCCGCATCGCCTGCACGGCGCTCAACACATCCTGCGGCTGGTTGTAGTAGGCGTTGCCCAGCTGGGTGGTCCAGCCCATGTTGGTGTTCAGGTTGTTCAGCACCTGGGGAAAAGCCACAAGCGACTTCACGCTTGGATCCCACGGTTGCGTATTGGCCAGCTGCGCCAGCTGGTCGGGCGGGTAGCCGCCATACTGCTGCACAAACTGCCCCGCGTTTGCCACCTGTGCCGGATAGGTCGCGGCTGCCAGCACCTGTGCCACCAGCGTGTCCGGGTAAAGCGCAATGGGCGCTACCAGGGAGTCGATCTGTTCCGGCGCAAGCGGCTGGTAGGCGCTTTGGGCTTCGTAGTCGGGCGGCGGCGGCGCGCCATAGTCCTGGGCCACCGCAGTCGCGAGACTCAGCGGCAGCATGGTTGCAGCCAGCAGGCCGGCCACGGCCTGCTGCCCCAACCGCCCCAGCATCACGGGGCGGCGAAATACGGTGATGGCTGATGCCTGTTCGCTCTGTGCTGTGCCGCTCTTGATCTCTCGCATGGCCTTATCCTCGGCAGTCTGGTATTTCGCTTATCCTGGCAAGCCGCCCAGGAAGTGTCTCGCCGGTGCAAACCCGGTCGCCGCCGGATAGTTCCGTCGGCTTGCTTCCTATATCGTCAAAGGAGCCATGGACCATCAGGGGCGTTTGCGACGGTTAAGGGTATGGATGCGGGGAGCAGGCCACGGCGCACTGCTGGTGACGCACGGGCCCGATGTGCGTTACCTGACGGGCTTTACAGGCTCCAATGCCGCCCTGCTGGTTTTCAGCCGTGGCGCCGTGCTGTTGACCGATGGCCGCTACGCTGCGCAGTCGCGGGAAGAAACCGCGGGTACCCGGGTGCGCGTCGTGATTGCGAAGCAGCTGCTCAGTGCCGCCGCGGCATTGCTGGTAAAGGCAACGGTCACCTCGGTAGCCTATGACAGCACCAGCGCAACGGTTTCCACGCTGCGGCGCATGGAGGCGAGTCTTCCGGCGTCGATGGGCAAAGCCGTGAGGCGCCGGTTCTGGGTCCCGCTCGCGGCCTCGCCCGTTGCCGCCCTGCGCTTAAAGAAAGACACAGACGAGATCCGCTTGATGGAGGACGCCGCGCTGCTGGGCTGCCGGGTTTTTGACGCTGCCTTGCCCCACCTCGCAGCCGGTGTGCCCGAGCGTGAGATCGCCGCCGAGCTTGAGTATGCAGCCCGGAAAATGGGAGCGGACGGCATGTCGTTTGAGACCATTGTTGCTTCAGGCCCGCGCTCCGCCCTGCCACACGGCCATGCCACGGCCCAGCCGCTGCCCCGGCGCGGCTTCGTCACCCTCGACTTCGGTGTTATGCTCAGGGGTTACTGCTCCGACATGACACGCACCGTGTACCTTGGCAAACCAACCCGTGAAGAAAAAGCCACCTATGCCGCCGTGCTCGAGGCGGAAGAAGCTGGGGTCGCCGTGGTGCGCGCCGGCGCGACAGCCGCATCGGTTGACCTGGCGGCACGAAGTGTTCTGAAACGGAGCAGTCTGGCCAAGTATTTCACCCACTCCACCGGGCATGGCGTCGGTCTTGAGATCCACGAAGGCCCCCGCCTCGCTGCCCGGGTGGACGACCTGCTGACCGAGGGCATGGTGGTGACGGTCGAGCCCGGCGTCTATCTCGGAGGCAGGTTCGGCATCCGCATCGAAGATATGGTTGCTGTGGAGGCCGGCGGCGCGCGCGTGTTGACGCCCACTCCGAAACAGCTGCTGATTTTGTAGAAGAGGCAAGTACACCCGCATGAATCCGGAAGAAATCGAAGCACTGAAAGACCTGATCGAGTTTCTGCAAGCGAAAAAGATTGGCGAGTTTCGCCTGGAGCGCGGCGAGCTAAAAGTGGAGCTGAAGTTTGAGGCCGCCATTGCGGCCGCCGCGCCGCAGGCCCCTTCGCAGCTCGACCCCATGCTGCTGGCACGTTTGCTTGCAAGCGCACCCCTTCCGCAAGCGCATGCTCCCCACGCACAGCACGAGGCCGCCGGGGTCGCCGCCGCCGCAGCCCAGACCACCGTCCCGGCCGTCGCGGCAGAAGAAACCCTCCACACGGTCAAGTCGCCCATCGTCGGTACCTTTTACGGTTCGCCCTCGCCGGGTTCTCCGGCGTTTGTGAAAACAGGCGACACGGTTGAAGCCGGGCAGCCGCTCTGCATCGTCGAAGCCATGAAGCTGATGAACGAGATCGAGGCCGACAT
>CAXTWU010000068.1:7220-10885 GCA_964248025.1 uncultured Acidobacteriaceae bacterium
ACCGCGAAGATGCGCGAGGAGATCGGCAAAACCATCCGCAAATCGCTGGTCGACGTCGGCTACCAGAATGCGGGTACCATCGAGTTCCTGATGGATGAAGACGGCAAGCTCTACTTCATCGAGATGAACACCCGCATCCAGGTCGAGCACCCCGTGACCGAGATGGTGACCGGTGTCGACCTCGTCAAGGCGCAACTGCGGATCGCGGCCGGCGAAAAACTTTCGTCCATCCTGCCCGATCCCATCGCGATTCGCGGTCACGCGATCGAGTGCCGCATCAACGCCGAGCACCCCGAAAAGTTCACCCCCTCCGCCGGCAGGATCACGGCGTTCAACCTGCCCGGCGGCAATGGCGTTCGCGTCGACACCGCGCAGTACGCCGAAGGCGTCGTTCCGCCCTACTACGACTCGCTCATCGCGAAGCTCATCACCCACGGCAAGGACCGCACTGAAGCCATGGCCCGCATGGAGCGGGCGCTTGAAATGTTTGTCGTCGAAGGCATCCACACCACGGTCCCGCTGCACCGGCGCATCTTTGCCGACGCCGAGTTCCGCAAGGGCGACTTCGACACCAAGTTCATGGAGCGCTTCTTCGACCGCGAAAAAACCCGCCGCGCCGAGATGCCGCACATTGTCGCCACCGGCACGTAAGGCAGGGGGTCTTCCGCCTTACAGGATGTTGACCGCGCGGGCGGCGAGCAGGGCGATGGTGACGAGCGAGATGCTGGCCTGCACCATCATGAGAGCCTTGGCCCAGCGCGACAAGATGGGCGCGTCGGTCGGCGAAAAGGCGGTGCTCGTGTTGAAAGCAAGAAACAGGTAGTCGATGAACACGGGCGACCAGCTTCTTGCCTCCGGCCCCCGCATGGTCATCTGTGGAAAAAGAAAAGCGCCTTCAGAGTGCTCATCGCGCAGGTCGCGCGCGTGCGGGCCGCCTGCATCGAGCCGCCAGTACCACGAGGCAAACACCAGCACATTGCTGATCCAAAGCATGCCCGCAACCACCAGCAGCTGCCGCGGAGGCAGCGTATGGGCCGGCAGCGAGCGCACCAACACCGCCAACGACCACAGCAGCGCCAGTGTCACGATCGTGTTGAGCGTGTAGCCGACGATCTGGTTGATACGGTGGCGGCCCTGGTAGCGCGCCAGCACCGCGGGGATCGTCAGCAGCACGACAACCAGCAGCAGCAGCCAATCAGGGCCCGGCGAAAACTCGCGTGGCAGCGCCAGCTCCAGCGCGCCCACCGCAACCAAGGCCAGGATCGCCGGCCATCGCGGTTCCGGCGTGCTTTCCTGCGGCGATGTCGTTGAGTCGGGAGGCATACGCCATTTTGGCACGGGGCCCTCCCCTGTGACCCGCAGCAAAGCTGCCGGTCGGTGCAGGATCGCGGGTGATCCGAGCAGGGACGCGCTCGCCTCCCTCCAGGCTCGGTCCTTTTCGGATGGGTCCCGTTTCGGGCGGGTTAGCATGGGCACTGTGCCATTTACCCTGCCGCCGCTTTATCCCATTCTTGACGCGTCCTGCTTCCCCCAGGAGCCCGGCGCGCGCACTGCATTCCTGTCAGCAACGACGCGCGAGCTCGCCGGGGCCGGCGTGACTCTGCTGCAGCTTCGCATGAAAGATGCGGGCCGGGATGAGGTGCTCAGGGCCGCCGCCACGATCCGGGCTGCCGCCGATTCGGATACCATCCGGCTGATTCTCAACGACCACGTCTCGCTTGTCAGCGAAACGGGGTTTGACGGCGTGCACCTGGGCCAGGGCGACCTTGCCATCGGCGAAGCACGCGCCCGGCTCGGGCCTGACCGCATTCTCGGCCTATCCACTCATACACCCGGGCAGGCAGAAGCTGGCGACGGAACGGACGCCGACTACCTCGCCGTGGGTCCCGTGTTTCCGACCGCAAGCAAGGGCAATGCGGAGCCGCCGCTCGGGCTCGCGGGAGTGGGGGCCGCACGCGCGCGCACCGTGAAACCGCTGGTTGCTATCGGCGGCATCGGCCTCCCGCAGGCGGAGGCAGTATGGGCCGCGGGCGCGGATTCGGTCGCCGTCATCGGCGCGCTCTTCGGCTCCGAAACAGCACCCGGCACATTGGCCCAAGACTTTCTCCGGCTTTTCCGGTAGAACAACTTGTAACCGTGACAACCGCCGCGCCCGCAGCGCTCCCCCAATCAGCCAGTGAACCGATGGTCAAGGGCTTGGGCCTTTTTTCGGCGACCGCGATCGTCGTCGGCTCCATGATCGGCTCCGGCATCTTTATCGTCTCGGCCGACATCGCCCGGCTCACCGGCTCGCCCGCCCTGCTGATCGGCGCGTGGGTTATCACTGCCGTGATGACGATCATCGGCGCGCTCTCCTATGGCGAGCTGGCTGCCATGATGCCCCGCGCCGGCGGCCAATATGTGTACCTGCGCGAGGCCCTCGGGCCCATGTGGGGTTTTTTGTTCGGCTGGACGCTGTTCCTTGTGATTCAGACCGGCACCATCGCCGCGGTTGGGGTGGCCTTCGGCAAGTTCCTCGGCGTGTTTTTCCCATCGGTTTCGTCCACGCACTGGCTGCTGCACCTGGGCCATGTGCCTCCGGTGCATCTCGGCCCCATGACGCTCGGCAACATGGAGCTGGGGCTGAACACGGCCAACCTCGCGGGCATCCTTGTTGTTCTGCTGCTCACGGTCGTCAACGTGTTCGGTGTGCGGCTGGGCGCGCTGGTCCAGAACGTGTTCACCACCGCGAAGACGCTGGCGCTGCTGGCACTGGTCTTTTTCGGCGTGACCCTCGGTCGCAATCACGCGGCCATGTCCGCCAACTTCGGCCACTTCTGGGCCGGCTTCAGCCTCCACACAGCGCATCCTCTGGCCACCGGTGGCGGCGGTGTCGCCATGGTCGGCCTCGTTACCATGCTGGCCGTCGTGCAAACCGGCTCCCTGTTCTCGGCCGATGCCTGGAACAACGTCACGTTTACGGCCGGTGAGGTACGCAACCCGCAGCGGAACCTGCCGCTCTCGCTCGTGCTGGGCACGGGCCTCGTACTCGCGCTTTACCTCCTGTCCAACTTTGTCTACCTGTTCGCGCTGCCGCTTGCAGGCGACCCACACGGTACCACCGCGTTTGCACGCGGCATCGAGTACGCCAGCGAAGATCGTGTCGCCACCGCGGTGCTCCAACAGATCTTCCACTCGGCCGGCGGATACCTGATGGCCGGCGCCATCCTGATCTCCACCTTCGGCTGTGCCAACGGGCTCATTCTCGCAGGCTCGCGCGTGTACTATGCGATGAGCCGCGACGGCCTGTTCTTTCAAGCCACCGGCAGGCTGCATCCGCGCTACAAAACCCCGGTCGCCTCGCTCGCCATCCAGGCCGTGTGGACCTGCTTTCTTTGCATCTCGGGCTCCTACGGGCAGCTGCTTGACTACATCATCTGTGCCGAGCTGGTCTTCTACATCCTCACGATCGCGAGTCTTTTCGTCCTGCGCTATCGGCGTCCCGACGCGCCGCGGCCCTACAAGGCGCTGGGCTATCCCGTGCTGCCGGCGCTTTACATCGTCATGGCTGTCACCATCTGCTATACGCTGCTGCGCTACAAGCCGCAGTACACCTGGCCGGGGCTGTTTCTGGTGCTGCTGGGTGTGCCGGTGTACCTGTTCTGGTCGCGATCAGCGGCCCGGGC
>CAXTWU010000069.1:0-10839 GCA_964248025.1 uncultured Acidobacteriaceae bacterium
TCGTGGGATCGATCCTGGAGGGAATGCGCTAGGGAGGTCTGCGCCGTTGCCGCTTGAGATCGAAACGCAACAACGCCCGGCTGGTTGGCCGGGCATTGATTGTTTGTTGCTGGGCGGTTCTTAGAACTGGTACTTGAGCGCGAACTGGAACTCACGTGGCTGGTAGCCGGCCGCCGTGGAGGTGATGGTGCCGATGTTGTTGGGAGTGACCGTGTAGGTGTCGCTCAGGAAGGTCTGGTTTGAGCTCGCACCATTGACCGGGTAGGTCACGTTGGAACTGACTGCCGAGGCCTGGATTTGGTTGTTGGGGTTGGCGAAGTTGGTGACGTTGGTGATATTGAAGCACTCCGCGCGGAACTCAAGGGTCGACTCGCGATACACGGGGAAGCTCTTGAAGACCGAGAAGTCCACGTGACGGTAGTCAGGCCCGTGCAGCGGGTTACGCTGCTCGTCGCCGAGCGTCCCTGACTGCTGCGGCGCAAACGCTGCCGGGTTGAAGAATTGAGCGATGGTGCGGGTACCGACGCCGGCCTTCGCAATCTGATTTGGACGGCCGCTGGTCGCCGCGTTTGTGGTACCCGAAACGCCGTTTGAGACCGTGACCGTGAACGGCTGACCGGTTTGCCAGACCAGCAGGGTGTTGGCCTGCCAGCCCTTGCCGAGCGCGGCCCCAATGCCTGTCAGGTTTTTGCCGAAAGGCAGCAGGTAGTCACCGGTCACAACACCGCGCTGGCGGATGTCGAGATCGCTGTTGCCATATTCAACCGTGGAAAGCTGCGAAGGAATTGCGCCGTAGCCGTCGTTGACTTCGTTGCTGAAGCCGAGGACGTTGTCGAGCGCGTGGGCATAGGTGTAGTTGGCGCCGATGGTAAGCCCGGCGGTGGTGCGTCGGATCAGCTGTACCTGGAGGGCATTGTAGCTGGACGAGCCTTCGCTGGTGTACTGGCCGATGCTGGTGACGTTCTGCAGGTTGGGGTAGCTGTGGTACGGCCGCAGGTTGTTGTAGGCCTGGCTGGTGGTTTCGTGGTTCGCCAAAGCCAGGTTGTTGAGGGTGCTGTTGGACACAAGCGCCGGGGCGTTGACGTCGTTGGTGATCTGCGCCAGGTGGCGGCCCAGGACGCCGACATAGCCAATCTGCAGCACGTTTGCGCCGAACGCCTTTTCCACGTTCAGGTTGAACTGCTCGGCATAGGAGGTGCGGAAGCGCGGGTCGACCACGTCAGCGATGCTGCCCGTCGGATTGGTCGCGCTGGAAGGCGTCGGCAGCGGCAGACCTTGCGAGAAGCGGGTCGGCGCGTACGTCACACCGTTTGCCCCGGGAGCCGCCAGGCAGGCCCCGTTATTGCAGTTGTAGTCGGCAACAAAGGGCTGCGCCTTGAGCGACGAGTTGGAGGTATAGTTCTCCGGGAAGTAGGACATGCCGTAGCCGCCGCGGATGGCAAAGCTGGTACCCGGTGCGTAGGCGAAGCCGATACGTGGTGCCACGTTGGTCCAGGTGGTGTTGAGCCCGGCGTACTGATTGACGGCGGGCCGGGCCGGGCTGCCGGGAATTGCCGGGTTGCCATTCTGGGCCGGGGTCGCCGGAACAGCCGGGCTGGCCTTTTGATTCGCGACCACGATCTGGCCGATCGACAGGTCAAAGTTGGCCAGCGCGTTTTTCACCTCGGTGAATGGCGTGTACACGTCGTAGCGAACGCCGAGGTTCAGCGTCAGGTTTTGCGTGGCATGCCAGTCGTCCTCGAAAAAGCCGCCCGGCTCCCAGGTACGCCAGTGCGGGGCAATCAGATCGATCGACTGCTGGACATTGTTGAAGACGCCCTGCAGCAGCGCGGCCAGCGCCGTCGAGTCGCCGTTGATGGAGTTGAAGCCATAGTTGGAGTTGCCGTAGTTGTTCTGGGCGTTGGTCGCCTGACGGCGGATCAGGTCGCCGCCGATCTTGATGCTGTGCGGACCCTTGTTGATAGTCACCGAACCATTGAACTGAAAGGTATTGTCGATGTCGATGATCGGAATAAACGCCCCGTCGCCGAGATCGGCAAAGCCACTGACGCCCGTTGGGGACAGGCCTGAGGTCGCGGTGCTGAGATTGATGCCCGGCTGCCCAAAAGCCGTGTTGACGTTGACGCCGTAGTTCAGCGGCAGCGACTGGTTGTTGATCCGCGTGTAGCCGCCGCCGAGCTGCAGAAGCACATTCGCGCTGATGGTGCGGACGAAATTGATCTGAGCGTTCTGCGCGTCGTCCTTGGCTGTGCCGAAGAAGTTGTAGATGGCGCCGCCCGGCTGCACGTTGACGCCGGCGACCGTTTGCGCGGGCAGAAAGCCCGGGTTCGTGGTCGGCACACGGTTATAGGTGTAGCGGCCGTAAAGCAAGTCCTTCTGGTCGATCTGCCAGTCCACGCGTCCGTCGGCGGTGTCGGAGGTGAGGGTGCTGGAGGGCGAAGAAACGTAACCGTCGGAAACACCGGCGACGCCCTGAGACGGCAGCGCATTGCCATGCGGGTAGAGCAGGGCGTAGTTCAAACCAACAGGATCGATGCCGCCGTGAGCTGCATTCGGCCCGGTCAGGTCACCGCCATCGGCCAGGGCCAGGATTTGGGCCTGGTTGCCGCTGTGCAGAGCGTTGTATTCCGCCGCGGTCGGCACCTGGCTGACGTTGGGATTGCCGCCCTGGATCAAACGCAGGCCTTCGTAGTCGCCGAAGAAAAACACCTTGTCCTTGACGATGGGACCGCCGATGGACCCGCCAAACTGGTTCTGGCGCAGCTTCGGCTTGGGCAGGTGGGCTCCAAACTGGAACGGATACGCGTCCAGCACATTGTTGCGGAAAAATTCGTAGGCGGAACCGTGGAACGCGTTGGTTCCCGACTTGGTGATGACATTGATGACCGCGCCCGCGGTACGGCCCGCTTCGGCAGTGTAGGTGTTGGTCTGGATGTTGATTTCGCGGATCGCCTCGATCGAAGGGCGAACTCCGATGGTGCCGATGATGCGGTCATTGTTGTCGAGACCGTCCACAAGCTCATCGTTGAGGATTTCGGACTGGCCGTTGGCCGATACAGCCGAGGTCTGACGGCGGTCATCCGGACGGGCGCCGCTGGTGAGGCCGTTTCCCGGGCCCTGGTTTGCACCGGGCACAATCTGCGCCAGGTTGATGAAGTTGCGTCCGTCAAGCGGAAGATCCTGTACCTGCTGCTGGGTCACCAGTGTGCTTACGACCGAGTTGTCGGTCTGCAGTGCCGGCGTTTGCGCCGTGACCTGCACGGTGGTCGCTTCGGAGCCGACCTCGAGCTTGGCGTCTTCACGCGCACGGTCACCGGCCGACACATTGATGTCGGGAATGACCGTCGACTTGAAGCCGGGTTCCGTCACCTGGATCGAGTAGGTGCCGGGGCCCAGCTCGGAGAAGGTATAGTCGCCGGACGGCCCGGTCTGAACCGTGTGCTTTTCGTTGGTGCCGGTGTTGGTCAGCGTGACCGTGGCGTTCGCTACGGTCGCGCCGCCGTTGTCTGTCACCGTTCCCGTAATGTCGCCCGTGGTGTTTTGTGCCATCGCGTAAGGAGCCGCCGGGAGCAGCAGGCACCCGGTCACCAGTGCCGCCCCTGCCGCCATGCGCATGCGTCGTTCTGCCGCCTCTGAAAAGATTCCGATCCTGCGTAGGTTTGCCATCTCTGTCTTTTGTCCTCGATTGCAGCGATTGGCCGAAAACTTCGGCTTTTTCGTCCGTTGCACAGGAACCCTATCGTTTTCAGACAATGCCTTGCAAGCAATTTTGTCCGCGGAGCCGTAGAAAGTGCGCACCGCTGCTGTAAGTTACTCTACTCATTGAGCTTATAAGTTTACTAAAGAGCGACCCCCGGGGCCATGGGCAGGCAGTTTCAGAGGCATTTTGTCGACCGGGCAAGCGAACAGCCGCGCGGGACAAACGGTTGTTCGACGGCGCTGTCCCCTCGCCTTCTCGCCTCGGCAGACGGCTGCACGAACTCGAGATCCTCCCCTGCAGGCGCGCGGCAGATGAGGGGGCGGCGCCACGCTCTGCAGCGGTTACCCCGGCAACAGCGTGGCCCCGCGGGAGCGGATGATCTCCCCATAGGTCCCGGCTGAATCCTTGACAATCCGCCCAAGGGTCGCGCGGTCGACATAGATGAGTCCAAACTGCTCGGCAAACCCGGAGGTGAACTCCCAGTTGTCAAGCAAGGACCAGTGAAAGTAGCCGCGAACCGGGACTCCTTCCTGGCTCGCGCGCAGGTACTGGCGCAGGTAGTCTCGCAGAAACGCCGAGCGTTCCGCATCGTGAACGCGGCCGTCCGGACTCGGCCTGTCGGCCCACGACATTCCATTTTCCGTGACCACGATGGGCTTGGTGTAACGCCCGTGAAAGAGTTTTGGCCCCCAGTAAAGAAGTTCCGGCGTGATGGGCCAGCCATAGTGAGTCCGCGGCATGGTGGCGGGCTCGGGCACGATTTCGGGCCGGCCGTCGGCGCCGGCGCGAACATGCGGAGCGAAATAAAGGTTCACAGTACAAAAGTCGAGCGGCTGATGGATGGCGGCCATGCTTTCCGGGGTGGCGAGTTTTTCAGCGGATGGCAGCAGAAGAAGGCCGTCGTCCGGGTAGCGGCCCAGGTACACCGGGTCGAGCCACCAACTGTTCGACAGGAACAGCAGCGGTGGGAGCTGCGGCGCGAGCTGCTGGGGCACGACCGCCCAGGTGCGGCTGCGCGCGGCTTCGATGTCGGAGGGGCTGGAGGTGAAAGGCAGACTGACCTGCCCGGCAAATGGCATACCGACCTTGACCGGGCCCCTCGCGGCCGCACGAATCGCCTGGACGGACCGGCCGTGGCCGAGCAGAATGTGGTGCGCTCCAAGCACCTGCTGCTCGCGCCCAAGCTTTTGTAACGGCGGCATCAGGCCGGCCTCGCTCGACAGGCTCCACATGATATTGGGCTCGTTCACAGTAAGCCAGTGATGGACGCGGTCCCCGTAACGGCCGGCCAGCAGGTGGGCGTAGTCGGCCAGCCACTGCGGCGAGTCGGGATGGAGCCAGCCACCCTGCTTCCCCAACGCCTCGGGGTAGTCAAAGTGGTACACGGTGACCCACGGCGTGATGCCGGCCTTCAGGAGGCTGTCAAGCAGGCGGTCGTAGTAGCCCAGTGCTTTCTGGTTGGCTGTGCCTCGGCCCTCGGGCAGGACGCGCGGCCAGCCGATGGACAGGCGGTAGCTGTTCAGGCCCATCGCCTGCATCAGGGGGATGTCGTCAGCCCAGCGATGAAAGGTGTCGGCGGCGACGAGGTTGTTGCTGTGATCGGCGACCCGCGATGGATCGTTGTCGAGCACGGACCAGACGGACCGCCCCCCTCCGTCGGCGTATGGATAGCCTTCCACCTGCATGGCGGAGGTCGCGGCACCCCACGCGAAATCCGTTGGAAACAAAGCCTGGGAGGCCGGGGGAGGGTGGGGCACCGGCGGCAGCATGCCGATGGCAAGGGCAGCCTTGCCGGTGTTGCCGAGAAACTCGCGACGGGTAGGTAGAAAGGGGCCTGGATCGGGCTGTTGACGGTTGCGCAAGGCGGCCGTCACACCGGGAAACATCGAGCCCAGGCAAGCCAGCGAATGTTTAGGCAAGCGCGTCCTCCAGTGAGCGGGTGATCCGGAGGAGGTCGGCGCGGCCCAGGTAGGGGTGCAGGGGCAGGCTCAACACATGCTGCGAAGCGTGCTCGGCACAGGGCAGGGGGCCGTTGCGTGAGGGAACTTGTCCGTCCGCAAATACCGGCTGACGGTGCATGGGTACCGGGTAATGGACGGCTGTCGGCACCCCAAAACCGGCGAGTGTTGCGGCAACGGTTTCACGGTTTTCAACCTCGATTGTGTACTGAGCCCAGGCGCTGGTGCAGCCGGGGCGAAGGTTGGGCAGGCGCAGCTTGCCCTTCTTCTCAAGTGCGAGCAGCGAGCCGTTGTAAGCGTTCGCGGTTTCCGCGCGCGCGATCAGTTCGCGGTCAAAGACGTCGAGTTTGGCCAGGAGCACGGCGGCCTGAATCGTGTCAAGCCGGCCGTTGATGCCGATCGATGTGTGCCGGTAGCGGGCCTGTTGCCCGTGATTGCGAAGCTGCCGCATGCCGAGCGCGAGCTCGTCGTTGTCGGTCAGGCACGCTCCGCCATCGCCGTAACAACCGAGCGGCTTGGACGGGAAGAAGCTGGTGCAGCCCACGGTGCTGAGCCCGCCCGAGTGTCGCCCCTTGTAAAGCGAGCCGAAGCTTTGCGCGGCATCCTCGATGACGGGAAGTCCGTGCCGGGCCGCGATTTCGTTGATCCGGTCCATCTCCGCCGGTTGCCCGTACAGCGAGACGGGCATGATGGCGCGAGTTCCGGGCGTGATCGCCGCCTCAATCAACGCAGGATTGATGTTCCAGGTTTCCGGCTCGATGTCGACCATGACGGGCGTCGCACCGAGCAGGGCGATCATCTCGCCAGTCGCGAAAAAGGTAAAAGGCGACGTGATGACTTCGTCACCGCGGCCGATGCCGAGCGCCATCAGCGCCAAAAGCAGGGCGTCGGTGCCGCTGCCGCAGGAGACGCAGTGCCGGACGCCGACGCGGGCAGCAAGCCGTTCTTCCAGTTCCGATACTTCAGGACCCAGGATGTACTGGCCGTGGTCGAGCACGGCATGGATCTGGGCGTCGATGGAGGCCTTTAGGTCGCGGTACTGCGCCTGGAGGTCGATATACGGAAGGGTCGAAACGGTTTTGCTCACCTCATTATTTTCGCATTCCAGTCTCCTCCGGTAGTGCATCCGGCTAGAAGCTGCGCCGCACCGTGGCAGTGAATGACTGGATGGAGACTGAAACCCGACTGCCGTTGTACTCGCCGGCTCGCAGGCCGCTGATTCCGACCGTGCGGGACGCTGGGAGTTGGGCCGAGTAGGCGAAATCGGTCGTCCAGAACCCGGACCTCCATCCGGCACCCGCTGCGATCAGGTGCTGAAGGATCGCGGCCGTCACCGGGGTGAGCGTGGCACCCGGAACAGGGTCGGATTGATAAGCGTAGCCGCCGCGGAGGATCCAGCGCGGGCCGAGCGGGGCTTCAAGCGCGCCTCGTGCGATTCCCTGGTTGCGCCAGTTGAGGGGCACACCGTCGCGGATGGCAGACGACCCGGCTACGCTGTTGATGGTGGGGTTGGTGCCGTCTTTCAGCTTGACGGGAAGTGTCGCAAAGGCACCGTGCCAGTGCGTCCAGTCCCCTTCGGCCACTAGCCGTACATGCTTTTGTTGCCACGAAATGGCTCCGGCGGCGACCTGCGGCAGGCGGTTGTCGACCTCCGCGCGGTAGTGAAACGCCGGGTCGGCGGCGATGCCGAGCGCTGTGAACTGCGCCGAAGCAGTGCCGGATGCGTCGCCATGGCTTTGCACCGCCGTGCTGCTTTTCCAAGCGGCACCGAAGCGCAAACGCGGGCCGGGCTGCCACTGGGCGCCCGCGCTGCCGTTCCAGCCGAAGCCGGCGGTATGGAGATCAAGCAGCACTTTTAAACCCGCAAGCTGCGGCTGCTGCTGAAAGATAAAAGGCGCGCGCAGGGTATTGGTGTTGTAAACGAGACCCACCGTGCCGCCAAGCGCCCAGTTCCGGGCATCGGGCGAGCCGTGCGACCAGGCCAGCCCGGCGGAGGTGCGAATTGCAAGGATTTCAGATTGATTCGTTTGAAGACCGTAACTGGCACCGGCGGTGCCGGGCGGGTCCACGTAGCGCCACTTTGCCCGGATCAGCGCATCGGGCGTCACGGCCACCCCGGCTCGCCAGGCGCTCGCTCCCAGGCGCGCGCCGAAAGCGCCATACGGGATCGCACCGGCCGTGCCGCTTAGATGACCATGGGTGTCGACAGTGTTGCGAAACGAGCCCGAAGCGAGCGATCCGAACCCGCCTGCTTCCAAGGCGCGTCCATCCAGGGTACCGAGGCCGGCGGGATTTCCTTCCGCCGCTTCCAGTGGGTCGCCATGCTCGGCCGCCATTTCGCCGGCTCGGCCCGTCGCAGCGGCGCTCCAGCCGCTAGCGATGGCCCCAGCGGTCTGCGCCACTGCCCGTTGCTGCCAAAGGCTCAGCACAAGCGCCAAAGAAACAGCGAATCCAACTCCACGCACCCATTCAGCCACTCTGCTGCCTTCCACCGTTTCGAACCCTTTCCGACACAATGCCTTGGCGACCTATCGGCATTCGGCGGCCGGCTGTTCAGGGAGGAAAAGCATTCTTTCGTAACCTTGCCTGCCCAAAATGAAACCGGGGCGAGCCATCGCACGATGCAAGGGGAGGCACGATGCAGCAACGGCCGGGGGCGTTAACGAGGATCGGCGGCAAGAGGCGCGCCGGCTCCGCGTTTGCTCCGCCACAGGTAAAGCAGCGCGCCTGAAATACCCAGCGCGGCGGCCAGGGCCAGTTCGCGGCCGGCGCCTTTGCGCCCCAGCAGCAGAAAGCCGAAGCCCAGCAGCGCCAGCAGGGGCGGAAGCGGATACAGCCACAGGCGAAACGGCCGAGGGAGGCCGGGCTGCCGGAATCGCAGGACGATGACGCCGATCTGCTGCAGGCCGTATTGCAGCACGATGCGAACCGCGACCAGCGCCGAGATGACCGTGCGCAGATCAAAGAAACAAAAGGCGGTCGCAAGTGATCCCAGAGTCAAAAGAGCAAAGACGGGTACCTGCCGGCGGGGGTCCATGCGTCCAAATGGGGCGAAAAAGTTGCCTTCCCGCGCGGCGGCATACGGCGCGCGGGAATAGCCCAGCAGCAGCGAAAGAATCGAAGCAAAGGCTGTCCACACAATCAGCAAAACCATGGCACCGGCGGCGATGCGTCCGCCGGCGGCGGGCAGCACGTTTCCCATCAGCACGGCAGCCATGGGCGCGATCGTACGGCCGCCGTCGCCCAGCAGGGTCGCGACCGGCAGCGCGCCCAGCACGGCGAAGTTCATCAAGAGGTAAAGTACGGCCACCAGGGCTATGGAGCCGAGAACCGCCCTGGGGATCGTGCGTCCGGGCTCGCGCACCTCTTCCCCCAGAAAGCAAACGTTGTAGTAGCCCCAATAGTCATAGGTGGTGACCAGGGTCGCGGCCCCGACCGCCTGCAGCAGGCCCGGGCCGTGCGGCCAGTGCGCCTGCGCGAGCACCAGCGGACGCTGCAGGTGAGTGAGGCCCGCGACGATTACCGACCCGAGCGTAAGCAGGACGCCGGCCGTGAGCAGCCGCGCGCTGCGCATCGCCGAGGCCAGCCCCCGCAGCAGCAGCAGGACGACCAGAACGCACACCCCGGCTGCCAGCAGGCTGGTTCCCTCCAATCGCACAGGTCCGGCTGCCAAGCCGCGGTGGAGAGACGGAAAAAGAAAAGCCGTGTACTGCGCCAGGCCAAGCGCGCCGGAGGCGACCGACAAGGGCGCGGTGAACAAAAGCTGCCAGGCATAAAGAAAGGCGAGAAAGCGGCCGGCATCGGGAGGTTTGGCCCGCAGGGGCAGACCCAGTTCCGGGGGAAGCGCCGTGCTTGCGGCTGCTCGCCCGTGCCCTGCGGGAACCACCACGGCCCTGTTTGCCCCCGCTTCGCCAACCGCCAGGGTTGAAGGTTTATAGATCTCGCGCAGGTAGGCATACGAGCCGCCGGCCCTGGGCAGCGCCGCACCCAGCTCCGCCCACACCAGCCCATCGCACACCGCCAGCAAGGCCCCCAGCAGCCAGCCGACCCACGCGCCCGGCCCCAGCGCGAGCGCGACCAGGGGCAGCGTGATAAACGGGCCCACGCCGATCATGTTCATCAGGTTGAACGCGGTTGCGCCGCCGAGCGTGATCTCCCGCTTGGGTGCGGGCTGGGGATCGCTGCGTGGCGGGCCGTTTACAAGCATCGTTTGGGAGGCTGCATAGGCTGCGAATTGTACACTTCGGGGGTGCCTGTCACCCTCCTCAGCAATCTCCGGCTCGCCTTTTGCGCGGGCGCTTCCCTGCTGCTCCCTTCCCTGCCGGCGCAGGCGCAGACCGTTCCCTGGGCGACCACGTTTGCACCGGCAATCGACGCCGCCCCCCTGCCCGAGGATCGCGGGGCCGCGGCGCTGCCGCAAACCCTTCGCAAGCTGCGGACCTGGGGCAGCCTCCTGATGATCGTCGCGCACCCGGACGACGAGGACGGCGGCATGATGGCGTTTGAGTCGCGCGGGCTGGGTATGCGCACCGCGCTTCTGACGCTGACGCGCGGCGAAGGCGGCCAGAACGCCATGGGCAGCGAGAGCTACGATGCGCTGGGATTGATCCGTACGGGCGAGCTGCTGCTGGCCGACCGCTATGCGGGCACGGAGCAGCTATGGGGCACGGTGGCGGATTACGGTTTTTCAAAGACCAAGGAGGAGGCATTCGCGCAGTGGGGACGCGACCGGGTGCTGCGCGACGTGGTGCGCGCGGTGCGGCAGCAACGGCCGCTGGTGTTGTGCTCCGTTTTTTTGGGCGGAGTGACGGACGGCCATGGGCATCACCAGGTAGCGGGCGAGCTGACGCAGCAAGCCTTCAGGATGGCGGGTGACCCGGCGGTGTTCCCTGACCAGATCGCCGGCGGCCTGCGGCCCTGGCAGCCGCTGGCGGTGTTTGAGCGAACGCCGTTCGCGCCGGTCACGGCGAAAGGGATGTACGACTATGCGACGGACAGCTGGGCTACACCCTCGTTCACCAACTATGTCACGGGCGAGCGAGCGACCGCGCCGCCCACGCCCGACGTCACGATTCCGGAAGGACGTTGGGACCCGCTGCTGGGGCGGTCGTACTTGCAGATGGCACGCGAAGGCTGGGGTTTGCAGAAGTCGCAGTACGGCGGCGGCAACCCGCCCCTGCC
>CAXTWU010000070.1:0-1848 GCA_964248025.1 uncultured Acidobacteriaceae bacterium
GTGAACCGCAACTACCGGCTGCCGTATGTGCAGGTGTGGAACCTGGGGGTGCAGCGCACGCTGCCGCAGGGGATCGTGCTGAACGTGGGCTACAGTGGTTCGAAAGGAACGCGGCTGAGTATTGTGGACGCGCCGGGGCGCACGGCTACAGCGTCGGTGAGCGGCGTGCTGTATGACTATGAAAACTCCGTCGCGTTTTCAAACTTCAATGCGCTGACGGTGAGCGCGCGCAGGCGGCTGCAAAAGGGGCTGAGCCTGCAGGCGACCTACACGTACTCGCACTCGATCGACAACGCGACGTCGGTCGGCGGGGTGGGCAACGCGGTGGCGCAGAACTGGCAGGACCTGCTGGCGGAGGAGTCGAACTCGAGCTTCGATATTCGCAATAAGGTGAGCGGTAACTTTTTGTACGAGCTGCCGTTCGGGGCTGATAAGACTTACTTCACGGCGGGCCGTGCGGCGCACTTGATGGAAGGGATTTCCGCCTCGGGGACCTATTCGATCGCGAGCGGCGAGCCGCTGACGCCGAGTTATGTGGCGTCGGTCACGGATGTGGCGCGCGGTACGGCGGGCTCGGAGCGGCCGGACCGGTTAGCGGGCGTGTCGCTGACCGCAGGCGCGCGCAATGTGAACCAGTGGTTCAACACGAATGCATTCGCGCAGCCGGCGGGTGTGTACGGCAACGCGAGCCGGTTTTCGATTGCCGGGCCGGGCACGGTGTCGGTCGATGGCTCTTTGAGCAAGACGGTATCGTTCGGCGAAACGCGTTCGCTGGAGGTACGGGCGACAGCGAACAACGTGTTCAACACGGTGCAGTACTCGTCGGTGGACACGCAGCTGGGCTCGGGCTCGTATGGGCAGGTGACGGCGACCGCGCCGATGCGGCAGTTCAGCTTTACGGCGCGGTTTCGCTACTGAAACGAGGGAAGCGGATGCGACGGATTTTGATAGCAGGATTGGGCCTGGGACTCGCGCTGGCGAGTCAAAGCGCGTGGGCGCAGGGCGATGCCGCCCCGGCGTCAAACAGCTTTACGTTGAAGGTGCAGACGGACCTGGTGTTGACGGACGTGGTGGTGCGGGACCGCAAAACCGGCGCGCCGGTGCGCGGGTTGCGGCGCGAGGATTTTACGATCCTGGAGAATGGCAAGCCGCAGGCGACCGCGAGCTTCGATGAGCAGAATGTGGACCGGGCGTTGCAGCTGCCCGCGACTGAAACGGTGACGGGCCGCGCGGGTGCGCCGGCTGCGGCAGCGCTGGCAGCAAGCGTTATGCAGGAAGGGGCGCTGCGCGATCATCGACTGATCGTCCTGTTTTTCGATACGACCTCGCTGCAGCCGGACGACCTGGACCGCGTGCAGACGGCGGCGCGCGACTACATCAACACGCGCATGGAGAATGCGGACTTGGTCAGTGTGGTTTCGCTCGGCAGCACGTTGCGGCTCGATCAGGATTTTACGGCCGACAAGCAAAAGCTGCTGCGCGCGGTGGGCAGCTACTCCGGCGGCTTGCAGCAGGGCTACGGGCCGGGCGCGACCAGCACCACAAACCAGGTGGAAGACACGACCGCGTTTACCGCGGACGATACCGAGTACAACGACATCAACACCGATCGCGAACTGTATGCGATCGCGGCGATTGCGAAAGCGCTGGGCCCGCTGAACCAGAAAAAGTCGCTGCTGTACTTTTCAGGGGGGATTCAGCGCGACGGCATCGAAAACCAGGCATCGCTGCGGGCGACGATCAACGCCGCCGTGAGAAGCAATCTGTCGATCTACAGCGTGGACGCGCGTGGGCTGCAGGCGATTTCGCCGCTGGGCGATGCGAGCACCGGCTCCCTGCGGGGCAACG
>CAXTWU010000070.1:1948-6523 GCA_964248025.1 uncultured Acidobacteriaceae bacterium
TGCCGGGCTCGCAGATTCCGTTCAAGGCGGGGGGCAATCGCGACAAGGCCACGCTGGATGTGATCGGCAACCTGAAGGACGCGAAGGGCCGGGTGCTGGAACAGGTGCGCGACACGGTGAAGCTGGCGGTGAATGCCGACCAGCAGATCACGCGCAAGAACGTGCAGTATGGCGCGACGTTTACGCTGCCGCCTGGTGTGTACCACGTGAAGTTTGTGGTGCGGGAGAACGAGACGGGCAAGCTGGGGTCGTTTGAAACGGATGTGCGGGTGCCGGACCTGGCCAAGGCGCCGCTCAAGATGAGTTCGGTGGTGCTGGCCTCGCAACACGCGCCGGCGCCGGGCAAGCCGGGTCGCAACTCGTCTGGAAATGAGAACCCCTTGATCTTCGGCGGCGAGCAGTATATGCCGAACCTGCCGCATGTATTTACGCGCGACCAGCAGCTTTCGTTTTTGTACGAGGTGTACGAGCCGGGGCGCTACCCGAAGCCTGCCGCGGGCGATACGACCCCTGCCGGAAAGGCGAGCGGCATGCGCGTGCTGACCGGCATCGAGCTGCTGCGTGGCAACGTGAAAGTGTTTGCGTCGCCGCTGGTGACGGGTACGGCGATCAACGTGCCGGGACGCAACGCGATGGCGTTTGCTTACGCAGTGCCGCTGGGGGCGCTTGCGGATGGTGTGTACACGTGCCAGGTGAATGTGATCGACGACGCGGGCGGGGCGTTCTCGTTTCCGCGCACGACGCTGCTGGTGCGCGGCGGGGCGGCGGTGCCGGCACAGACGCCGGCTTCGCCGCAGGCTGCTGCTGCGCCGCAAGTGCCGGGCGGCCGCTAGACTTTTGGGGCGGGCGGCTCGGCGCTTTTGTAAGGGCAGTGGCGGCAGCCGGAGCCGCAGCAGTAGCCGCGCTTGCGGTGGTATTCGGCGGTGAAGACCAGGTACGGGCCGTCCATGTAGAAGTCTTCACCTTCGCGTAGATCGGGCTCGGTCTCGCTCATGCCTGCGCCCCAAGCAGGCTTGGCATCGGGCTGGCGGGCATGGGCGGCTCGAGTTGGCGGACGGCGCTTGAGCTGAGCAGGGCGTGCGTCCACAGGACGGACTTGCCGGGCATGGCGGCCACGCGCTGACCGGGTACAACGATGCCGACGAGATTGAGCGGATCGGCGGCGGCCACCGTGACTTCGAGGTCGAGCCGCAGGCCGTCGCGGCGCGACTCGCGCAGGCTCGCGAGGGCTTCGGGCAGGGCGAACTGCTCGCCGGGGAAGCCCGAGATGAAGCGGCCGCCGCGCACCTCGCCGCGTGCTTCCATGCGGCGCAGCATGGGCAGCAGCTCGCGCCACTTGGGGATGTTGGCTTCGCGCTCGAGCACGTCGCGGAACAGAACGCCGTAGCGGCGCAGCAACATGGCGCAGGATGAGGCTAGCCGGGCTTCGTGTTGTTCGGCGGCTGCGCCGGCGGATGGTTCGGGGGACCATGACTGTTCGGGTTCGGCGGCCAGCAGGCTCCAGCGGCCGCCGGCGTGGCGCGGCTGGCGCTTTGCCCCGGGCGGCGGCGTGTGCACCTGTTTGCGGCGCGGATCGATCAGCAGGCGCAGGCTGTCGAAGCCGTCGGCGGTGACGAGGCCCGCGGCGACGAGCTCCCACAACGCGCGGTCGAGCTCGGCCGGGGGTGCCTGAAAGGAGCGCAGGAGGTCGGCCGCAAACATGGCGCCGCGCCGCGCGAGGCAGGCGCGGACGGCGAGCGCGAGCTCGGACAGGCAGCAGGGCAGGTTCGCCTCGGGCACGCGGCCGGCGAGCAGGCAGGCATCGAGCCAGAGGGCTTCTTCGCGGAGAAAAAAGGTGATGGGGGCCATGCTGGTCGGGACGACGCGACGCGGGCCGCCGGACTTGTCACCGGTCTGCGCCGCATAGAACGCGGGGTGCGGCGACAGGCGGCCCCAGCCCACCACGCCGGCCATGCACAAGGCGTCGAGCCATCGCGGGTCGTAGCCGGCCACGCGCGCGGGCAGCAGCGATCGCTCCCACTCAATGGCCGGCGCTTCAAAGCCTTCAAGGCCGCGCAGCGCTTCGTGGAGGCCTGCTTCGCCCGAGAGCTGCATCCGCGGTGCGACGTGCTGCCAGCCGAGCAGCCACTGCATGTAGAGGGCCGGGTTGACGGGCTCGACCTGCTTGCGGAGCGCGCCGAGGGTGCGCTTGTGGATGCGCTGCAGCAGGCGCCGGTCGCACCATTCGGTGTCATGGTCGGAGATGATGTTGCCGGTCGAAGAAGGCTGCTCAAAGACGCCGCGCATCAGGGTTCCGGCGACCTCAAGCCGCAGCAGCTGCTTCCAGATCTCTTGTGCGGGTACATGGAACAGTTGCGCGAGCGAGTGCGCGGTTGCCGGGCCAAGCAGACACATCCAGCCCTGCACCGTGCGGCGCAGCACTTCGTCGGCGGGCTCGTCAGGGATGGGGAGCACGGGCACGGCCTGCTGGGGTATCAGTGCGGACAGCAGGGTGCGCGCCCAGGGCAGGCGCTCGGTCGTGACCCAGTATCGTGTGTTGCCGGTTGTGGCCACGGTGGCTCGGCCGGTCGCGGTGAGGCGCGCAAACAGCTGTCGCCACGTGTCGGCGGCCCGGCCCGCGCGCGTCAGTAGTTCTGCTTCCGGCGCGAGGATGAGGCTCTGCAATTGGTCGTGCAGCTCGTGTTCGTCGCGCACATCGGGCCACTGCTGCGTGCGCACCTCGGCGATCGCGTCGGGCGATAAGCGCCCGGCCTCGCCCAGCACGGAGTCGGGCACAGTGCGTCGCATGGCGACGGCGCGGGTGCGGCGTTCTTCGAGGTCCGCGTCGTCGAGAAACGAGTACGGCATGGCGTTCAGCAGCTCATGTGAAAACTGCGACGGCGTGGCGGTGTCGACGGCGAGGCAGCGGATCGCACCGGAACAGATGTCGCCGAGCAGACGCGTCAGGCCTTCGAGGTCCATGGCCTCCTGCAGGGTGTCTTTCATCACCTCGCGCACTAGCGGGTGGTCGGGTACTTCGATGTCGCCCTCGATGTTTTCCTGGCAGGCGGCGACCTGGGGAAAGACGTTCGCAAGCAGGTCTTCGCCGCGGGTTCGCAGCACCTGCGGGGCGACTTTTTTGCCTTTCTGGAAGCGCAGCAGTTGCAGCGAGCGGCAGGCGCTCCAGCGCCAGCGCGACTTAAAGATGGGCGAGGTGAGCGAGGCCTGCTGCAGCAGCTCCGCGACGGTCTGCTCGGTGAGGAACTGGAAGACGTCGCTGAGCGGGAACGAGTGCTGCTCGGCGAGCGAGATGTTGAGGCCGTTGTCGGTGGCGGCGGCTTGCAGCTCAAAGTTGAAGCCCCGGCAAAAGCGCTTGCGCAGCGCGAGCCCCCAGGCCTTGTTGATGCGGCCGCCGAACGGCGCATGGAGGATCAGCTGCTGGCCGCCGCCTTCGTCGAAAAAGCGCTCGGCGATGACCGTCGTGAGGGTGGGCACGGCACCCAGCACCGCGCGACCTGCGACGATGTAGCCGATCAGCTGCTCGGCCGCGCCGACGGGCATGCAGCACTCATCGCGCAGCCAGACCGTGGTGCGGGCGACCTGCGGGTGCCCCTGAGAGATGTAGCCGGGCTGCACGTCGGGCGTGCCGGCGCTGATGCGTTCGCGCAGGGTGGAAACAAAGACTGAAAGCTCGGCGGTACGCTGCGGGGCTTCGCCGGTCCAGAATGGGACGTTGGGTGGCTGGCCCTGCGCGTCTTCCACGAGGATGCGGCCCGCGCTTTCGACCAGCGTGATGCGCCAGCTGGTGTTGCCCAGAAGGATCACATCGCCGGGCGAGGAGTCGACAGCGAAGTGCTCGTCGAGCGTGGCGATGGGGATGCCTTCGGGCTGCGCGATGACCTGGAAGATTGCCGTATCCGGAATCGTCCCGCCGTTCGACACTGCGGCCAGCCGCGCGCCGCGACGGGCCTGGAGCACGCCGTGGACGCGGTCGCGCAACAGGTAAGCGCCCCAGGTGCCGCGGCTGCTGGCAATACCCTCGCTGAGGAGGCAGAGCAGTTCTTCAAAGGTGGCGCGCGGCAGATCGCGGTACGGGTAAGCGCGGCGAACCGTCGCGTAGAGCGCGTCTTCGTCCCAGGGGTCGTCGGGCGGCTGCGACGCGCACATGGCGACGATCTGCTGCATGAGCACATCGAGCGGTTCGTGCGGGATTTCGAGGCGGTCGAGCACGCCCGCGCGCATGGCCTGCACCATGGCTGCGGTTTCCAGCAGGTCGTCGCGCGTGGTAACGAAAAAGCGGCCCTTGGGGGTGGCACCGCGCCAGTGGCCGGCGCGGCCCACGCGCTGCATGGCCGGGGCGATGGCGCGCGGCGAATTAATCTGGCAGACCAGATCGATCGCGCCGATGTCGATGCCGAGCTCGAGCGAAGCGGTGGCGACCAGCAGCCGGATTTCGCCGGCCTTGAGCTTGCGTTCGGCTTCGAGGCGCAGCTTGCGAGAGAGCGACCCGTGATGGGTGGCGACGTTTTCCGGCCCCAGCCGCTCGCCCAGCCGGAAGGCCAGTCGCTCGGCCATGGTGCGGGTGTTGACGAAAAC
>CAXTWU010000070.1:6623-10815 GCA_964248025.1 uncultured Acidobacteriaceae bacterium
TTGTTGCGGCTTTTTTCCGCGGTGAGCAGGATGTAGAGCGACTCGGGCGTGGTCACGAGGATGTGCGGAGGACGGCGCAGCATGGCCTGCCGCTCTTTGGGCAGGGTGTCGCCGGTGCGGACCGCGGTGCGGATCTCTGCGGTCAGGTAGCCGCGCTCGATGGCGAGCGCCTGGATCTCGGCCAGCGGCGCGTCGAGGTTTTTCTGCACGTCATTTGACAGCGCCTTGAGCGGAGAGACGTACAGGACCTCGGTCGCTTCGCCGAGCCGGCCGGCGATGGCTTTTCGCAGCAGTTGATCGATGGCGACCAGGAACGCGGCTAGTGTTTTGCCGGAGCCCGTGGGTGCAGAGATCAGCGTGGTGCGACCCGCAAGAATGTGCGGCCAGCCCCCGATCTGCGGCTCGGTGGGCGTGCCGAACTTCGCCGTGAACCACTCCGCGACGACCGGGTGCGCCCAGCGCAATGCCTCTGCGACGGCTGGTGGCTGGTCGAGCGCAGCCTGGGGGAGGGGCGAAAGCATTTTCCGATTTTACTCGGGTTTTCTCCCCTTGTTCGCTCTAGGGAGCGACGGGCCGGGGTCGCGGGCCGAAGATCGCCGTGCCGATGCGGATGGCGGTCGAGCCCTCGGCGATGGCGTCCTGGAAGTCGCCCGACATGCCCATCGAAAGCTCGTCGAAGCACAGGCGGGCATGCTGCGGAGCCAGTTGCTCGCGCAAGTCTCGCAGGGCCCGGAAGCAGCCGCGAGCGACGGCTGGATCGTCCGAGATAGGAGCGACGGTCATCAGGCCGAGCAGGGGCAGGTGGGGGTGGAAGTCGGGCAGACGCTGCAGTAATGGCGTGAGTTCCGGCGCGTCCGGCAGGAGGCCTTCCTTGGCCTCCTCCGGGCTGAGCTTGATTTCGACCAGAATGGGAAGCACGCGGTTGAGCCTGCGTGCCGTTTCGTGCAAGCGCTCGGCCAGGCGTAGCGAATCGACGGTATCAATAGCGGAGAAGACCTCGGCGGCCAGGCCGGATTTGTTGGACTGGAGGTGGCCGATCAGGTGAACGTCGAGAGCGCGTTCGCCGGAGTAGCCGGCCTGCGCGAGCCGCTGTGCTTTCGCGGCGAATTCCTGCACACGGTTTTCGCCGAACAAGCGATGCCCGGCTGCCGCGGCCTCCAGCAGCAGTTCGACCGGATGTGTTTTTGACACCGCCATAAGCCGGACGTCCTCGCGCGCGCGGCCTGCGTTTCGGCAAGCCGCCGCGATGGCGTCGTGGACCCGGCTTAGGTTCGCCGCGATCGAACCTTCAGCCGACTCGCTCAAGCTGGCTTACCGGCCATGCTCTTCGAGATACCGTTCCACTTCAAGCGCGGCCATACAGCCGGAGCCCGCGGCCGTGATGGCCTGGCGATAGCGGCGATCCTGCACATCGCCGCAGGCAAACACGCCGGGCACACGGGTGAAGACATTGTCTTGCGTGTGGATGTACCCGTCGGAGTCGAGATCGATCTGCCCGGCAAACGCCCGGGAGTTGGGCTCGTGGCCGATGCCGAGAAACAGCCCGGAGATGGGCAGATCGGTGAGCTCGTCGGTGCGGCGATTGCGCAGGCGCACACCTTTGACTTCGCGCTCTTCAACGCCCAGAACTTCTTCCACCGCGACATTGGTGCGGAACTCTATCTTCTCATTGGTGCGGGCGCGCTCAAGCATGATGGCTGACGCGCGAAAGGTGTCGGAGCGGTGCAGCAGCGTGACCTTGGACGCGAAGCGGGTCAGAAACAGGGCTTCTTCCATGGCCGAGTCGCCGCCGCCGACCACCGCGATCTCCTTGCCGCCGAAGAAAAAGCCGTCGCAGGTGGCGCACGACGAAACGCCGTGGCCGATCAGCGCCTGCTCCGACGGCAGGTTGAGCCAGCGCGCCGTGGCCCCGCTCGCGATAATCAGCGTTTGAGTCAGCACGGTTTCTTTGCCGAAGTTGAGCACAAACGGACGCTGCGACAGGTCGGCCGAGACCAGGTGGCCCATCCGAAACTCCGCGCCGAAGCGCCCGGCCTGGGTTTTCATGTTCTCAATCAGGTCGGGTCCCTGGATGCCCTCGGGCCAGCCGGGGAAATTTTCGACCAGGGTCGTAATCGACAGTTGGCCGCCGGGCTCATGGCCTTCAATGACCAGCGGGCGTAGGTTGGAGCGCCCTGTGTAGATAGCCGAGGTCAAGCCCGCGCAGCCTGAACCGAGAATCACCACTTCGCGTACTGCGTAATCTGCCATAGGAGTTTTCATTTTAGCCGCTCTGTCCGCGGTTCTTTGTAACGGATGCATCCCGGGGCGCGCCGATGCATGCGGCTTTACCATGGGGGGATGGCAAACCTGACCCTTGTGTATGGCATGAGACTGTTGCCGGCGGACGAGATCGCCGGTGTGAGCGACGCGCCTGTCGCGCTGAAGAACGGCAACGAGGCGCGTGTGACGATGCACATCCTGGAGGGCTCGCGGGAGCAGATTGAGGCGCAGTTGCGGCAGAGTATTGACGCGTTTTTCGACTTTTTCCCGGAGATCTAGCCGATTGGCGCGGTCGCCTGGCAATGGTTCACCCCATGGGTGGGCAGCGTATTTTCATGCGACACAAATGTTTGGAAAAACTTTCGGAGATGTACCGATTCGGCACGGCACTCTGTTTGGCTCCCAGAGTGGGACGGGGCTTGCGGAAAGCTGCTGATTGATGTTCTGAGTGGGGCAAAACCATGGCGAAATGAACTTGCGCTTCCTGCCGGAGAGCACTCCAGCGAGGGACCGAAGGAGTGTTCGCCATGTGGAACCTTTCGCAGTTTCGGTTGTTGCTTGTTGCTGCTCTTGCTTCTTTCGCCGGTGTGACGGCGGCATGGGCGAGCGGTCCGCACTGGGTCGCCGGGGTCAACTACTTCAATCCCGCGGCCAAGGGTACGCCGATCGTGTGGGCCGGCGGCAAGGTGAGCTATTTCCTGGACCAGGGGACATTGTCGAGCTCCGTGTCGAACAGCCAGGCGGCGTCGCTGATCGCGGGCGCAGCAGCGGTGTGGTCCGGGGTGCCGACGGCGGCGGTCAGCATCGTGCAGGGCGGCTCGCTGGGCGAGGACGTGAGCGGAAGCAATGTGACGGCCAATGTGCCGGCTGGCACGGGCGCGGTGCTGCCGACCGACGCGCAGTCATCGGCGACGGCGCAGCCTGTGGCTGTCGTGCTCGATGCCGATGGCAGCGTGATCGACGACATCTACGGCGTTGGAGCGAGCGACCCGGCACACTGCACGCAGACGGGCGTATACACAACGGTCGACAACTTTTCGACCGCCGGGGCAATCGCGCATGCGCTGATCGTGGTGAACGGCCGTTGCGCGAGCTCGGGCAGCGCCGACACCCTGCTGCAGTATGAGCTGGTGCGGGCGTTTGGGCGCGTGCTGGGGCTGGACTGGTCGCAGGTGAACGACTCAATGTGGCCGAGCCATGCGACCGCGGACAAGCTCGCCGGCTGGCCGGTGATGCACCCGTCCGAGCGGCTTTGCCTGGGTTCAAACACCACCTGCATGCCGAATCAGATGACGCTGCGGCTTGATGACATTGCCGGGCTGAACCAGCTTTACCCGGTGACCTCGGCCAACGCGAGCGCCTGGCCCGGCAAGACGGTGACGGCGTCCTCGACCATTTCGGTGAGCGGAACGGTGGCCTTCCGCAACGGGCAGGGTATGCAGGGGGTTAACGTGACCCTGACCCCGATCAACCCGCAGACCGGTGCGCCTGACTGGCGCTACAGCGTGGCCACGGTAACCGGGGCTTACTTTCAGACCAACACGGGAAATGCCGTCATGGGGCCGGCGGACGTGCACGGGCAGCTTTACGGGCGTTTTGGAACGGATGACGCCACCATGGAAGGGGCGTTCGTATTCAGCGGCGTCCCTTTGCCGCCTGGCGCGAGCTCGGCCGTGTTTCAGCTGGCGATTGAGCCGGTGAACCCGTTCTACTACGGCGACAGCTCGGTGGGGCCCTATTCCGTACAGCAGGTGGTGCCCTCCGGGGCGATGCAGTCGGTGCAGCTCGCGAGCCTGAGCGCGGGCTCAACCACGACACAGAACTTCACACTGACCGATTCGGCCGATGGAACAGTCACCGATGATGGTTTGGAGGCAGAGCCGAACCGGGCCGGCGGCAACGGCGAGTGGCTGGCCAAGCTGGTGGGCTA
>CAXTWU010000071.1:0-1121 GCA_964248025.1 uncultured Acidobacteriaceae bacterium
CGCGCGCATGCCCTGCTGCTCGGCCAGCACCCACAGCGGGGTGCCGCCGTACCAGCTGCCGTCGGTGCTCGACTTCGGGTCGTTGTAGCTGTAGCGCTTTGTGTGGTCGTCGTTGAGGAACGTCATCGCGACAATGCCGTGGTGCTCCGGGTAAAGCCCGGTCACCAGCGTGTAGTGGTTGGGGAAGGTGATGGACGGGTACGACGGGAGCATGCCGTCGGGCGCGCTGGCTCCGCCCTTGGCAAGGGCCAGCAGATTCTTCGCGCCGTACTTCCTGGCGTAATCCCAGCGGAAACCATCGAGCGAAACCAGTACGACGTAGTGCTTGCGCTCCTGCAGCAGCGCGTTCGGGCCGCGGTCGACAGCAATAACGCCGCTCTGTGCCAAACCTGAAAGTGTGAAGCAGAAAAGCGCCAAGGCAAGAAGGACGCGCATGCCGGTCACATCTTCGCCGTGTGCAGCAGTAAACCCTGCGCGGCTATGACGATACCGATCAGCCCAAAGACCATGCCCAGCGCCCAGTAGACACGCTGGCGGGTGAGCAGCGTGATGGAGGTGACGACCAGGCCGATCTCCAGCAAGGCCTCGCTCAGGTCAAACCGGCCCCCCTTGCGCTCGGCCCGTTCGACAGACTCCTCGAACTTTTTCGCGACCTCCTGCGAGCCGAGCAGGTCCTCGTTCCACTTCGACAAGTGTGCTTTGTAGGTGGCAAGGGTGGACTCCGTGGCGGCCGCGTCCCGCGTCGCAAGCGTACCGAGCAGGTCGACCGCCACTTGCGTATCGTTCTGACGAATCTTCTTGGCCTGGTACAGGTTCCACTGATCGCTGGCACGGGCCTGCATCAGCACAGCCTCGGTGTGGCTGCGGTGGCCCAGCACGGTGACGACCGCGACCAGCACGGCCAGCACGCTCATCGAGAAGGAGACGGGCTTGAGCCCGGAGCCCGCGCCTTCATGGGCGTGTTCGTGCTGCTCGTGTAACTCCTGGACTGCGTTCGCTTCCACCGGTGCGCCTCCGCTCGCGCAGAGCCATTCTAAGTCACGCGAGCGCAAAAAAAGCGCCCGGCGGTTGCCCGCGCGGTTTGGGTGGGGGGGGCGGGCACAAAATGAATTTTGCGGTGA
>CAXTWU010000071.1:1131-10754 GCA_964248025.1 uncultured Acidobacteriaceae bacterium
CCCACACACTAACCACACCCCCCCCCCCAAAAACCCGCGGGCGGCGGCGCCCCCCCCGCTTTTCGGTTGGGGCCTGCGGCAACTACTTGATGTTGCCGTTCATGCCATTGGGGAAGAACAGCCCCGGGGTAGCATTGGCGTTACCGTAAACGATGTTAAGTACCTGCTGTGGCGTACGGGCGAAGGTGAGGCCCGTCGTGGCGTCGACATCGACGACCGTGCTGCCCTGGCCGGGCACAGTGGTGTAGGTGATGGTGTTAACGCCGATGTCGTCGGGCGGGTTGGACACGGACAGCTGTGCGCGAACCGCCGCGATCTGCTGGGAGGTGTTCTGCACCGCAGGAGCCGCCCCGTAGATCTGGGTCCGGATGGAACCCGCATGGTAAGCCTCGACCGCGTGGATGCCGAGAGCCTTGTCCAGATAGGTTTGGTTGCTGATGGCAGGCGCCGCACCCTGGTACGCCGTAACCCCCACATCCTCGAAGATAAACGCGCCAAGGAGGAAGCTGTTGATATCGGCGAACGGATCGAAGTTCGGAGCCCCAACCAGCGCGCCCAGTGTGTGGAAGCTGTCGAGCAGGTTGATGTTGGGCATGGCAACCGCGCTGGCGCCCAGCGCCGTGGTCAGGAACTTGACGTGGTTCAGCTCGTCGTTGGCGGTTTCCTTGGCGTAGGACGCGAGGATAGGGTTGGAACTGAAGTCGACCTTGGTGCTGGTGGACTTGTAGGTCACGGTGCCGGTGCCCTTGCCATCCGGACCGGCGGTCAGCGTCGTATCGATGAGGGTGCCATTGACCGCCAGGGAATAAAACTGTGCCTCCAGGTACTCGAGGTTGAGGGCAAAGTTCAGGATGTCCGTGTCCGTGATCGCGGCCTGGGCATTCGCATTCCGGGTCAGCGCCAGGCCGGCCAGAGCGGCCCCGCCCATGAGCAGCGCCGAACGGCGGCTGCTCTTTTTCTCTTCCAGTTGCTGCATTTCCATAACATTCTCCATGTCGTTTCCTTCGTTTCCTGCCGAGCCTAGGACGCCGAGGCGGTGATGTTGCCCTTCAAGCCGGTCGGGAAGAAGCCGCCCTTTGAGACCACGCCGGGGTTCGGATCCAGGTACAGAATGTGCAGCACCTGGTCGAAGTTCCGGTCGTAGGCGATCGAGTTTGAATCGGTCGGAACGATCTGGATGCTGACCGAAGGCGAGATCGTACCGATGGGTGCATCGGCTCCGCCGGTCGTGCCGGTCACGCCGCTGGCATTCGCGCGAAGAGCCGCGATGGAGTTGGCGTAACTCAGGAAGGGGTCGCCGAGGTAGGCCAGGATCGTCCGCAGTTCAGCCGCCTGGTACGACTCCACACCCTGGAGGCCGCCGGCGAGCGGCAGGGCTACCTTCTTGTCCTTGATGAGAGGACCCGCGCCGTGCAGTGCCGTTACGCCCACGTCGCCGAAGATAAAGCCGCCAAGGACGAAGCTGTACGGGTCGGAGAACGGGTTGAAAGGCTGTTCGCTGGCCAGCGTAATACCGGCCGCGCTAGCAGCTGTCGCAAATCCGTTGGTGAAGTCGATGTCGGGACGGTCAACGGCAGCCGAACCCAGTGCGGCACGCAGGGTTCGCAGGTGCGTCAGCTCAATGTTCGCCAGCTCCACGGCATACGCCTGGATGACCGAGGCCGGAACCGCAGTCCCGCTCACAGTCGGCAGCGCCGCGGTGAAATCAACCTTCGCGCCACCAGTAACGGCACCGGGTTTCGCGCCGATATCGGCAGCGCCCAGGCCTTGGCCGGTGACGCCGTGCAGGAAGTACTCGGACTCCACATACTCGAGGTTCAAAGCGAAGTTGAGAATGTCGTTATCGCTGTAGGTGGTCGAGGTGGGCGTCGTGGGTGCGGTGTAATGGTGCTGGTCGCAGCCGGAGGCGAACGTGACTGCGGCTGTGGCTCCCATGCCTGCACTCACACCGGCGATAAACTTCCGGCGCGATACTTTGTTTTTCATTACCGATTTCAAATTGTCCATGGCCTTCTCTTCAACTGCGCTGAGGTGGTTCCCACCATTGTCTGTAAAACGTTCCAAGACTAACGTTTGGATTGCGGTTTTGGCGAGGGGATGGCGAGAAATATTTCGCGCCTGATCACCCTGAAGTAACTCTTTTGAGTCATTTCATTCGGCGCATCTGTGCTAAAGCCCGCCGTTGCCTCATGAAGGAGCCGCCCCGGCCAGCAGGATCGGCAGTGTCGGCGTCGGCGAGCCGCCGGCGTTTTCCTGCGTGATACCAAAAGCCTTGGCCGCCCGCGCGCCCCCGAGAGGCGGCAGCAGAAGGCTGACATTGCCGCGCCCGTCCGGCGAAAAGGTGCCCGCGGCGATCGGAGCGGAGCCGTCAGCGGGGATCAGCCAAAGCTCGTACACCTTGGCCGGCGGCAATGGGCGCAGGCTGCTGGCGATCAGCAGCAGGGTGCCCGAGCGGGGATCGTAGGTGGCCCGGGCGGAGGGCAGTGCGGGCGCCTTGGGCGTGGTCAGGTTCACTCGCACCGCTCCCGGCCCGGTCAGCGCGGACAGGATCTGTCGCGACCTCCCGGCTTCCGTTTGCAGACGCGCTGTTTGCGCGTTTTCCGTTTGCAGCGCCGACTGCAAGGCGTTGCGGTCCTGCCGAAGTCCAAAAGCAACCAGCGCGATGGCGGCCGCCGCTGCCCAGCCGGCCCAGCCCAGGATGGCCAAAGTCGGGGATTTGAAGCCGGTTTCGCCCCCAGCCCTCGGTCCGGCTGCAGGCAGCAGTGAGAACGCCGGCCGGTGCCCCGCATTTGGCGCCAGTTCCGGATTCAATTCCGGTTTCTGGTTCAGCTTCTGGTTCGATTTCAGGTTCGGTCCCGGCTTTGATCCCAGCGCCGGTCCATTGCTCGCGTCCAAAAAGGGAGTCTCCCCTGAAGGTTCATCGAGCGGCACAGCCCCAACTCCGGCCGCCGAGGTCTCCGGCAGCGATCCCACAAACTGCTCGCGAGCCCCAACCGGCAACGCCACAGGCTCCACCGTGAGCGCATAGGTGGCCAGGTCTTCGCGCACATGGTGCAGCTCCTCCCGGCACAGGGCACAGGCTCGCAGGTGAGCCCGCACCGCCCCGCTCTCCCCTTCGGGCAGCAGCAGCAGCGCGTACATGGCCAGGTCTTCTACTTCAATATGGTCGTTCACGCGCCCGCAGCCTTTCTCAGCGTCAGGACGGCGCGCCTGAGCCGGGTTTTGACCGTGCCCAGCGGACTGCCGAGCCGGTGGGCGATCTCCGCATGGCTGAGACCGTCAAAGAATGCCAGATGCAACACCGTTTGTTGCTCCTCCGGCAGGGCGTCCATCAAATGGCGCGCGCGAGCCAGCAATAAGTTGTGTTCCCCATCCGCCCCCACATCGACCCCGGAAAGCAGAATGACGTCATCCGGAGACTCGGTAGGCCGCCGCTTCCTGATCTGGTCGATCGAGCGGTTCCGGGCCAGCACCGCGAACCAGCCGGCCAGGCTCCCGTTCGGCGCTTCGGTCGCCGGGGGCTTTCGCCAGATGCGTAGAAACAGCTCCTGTACCACGTCCTCGGCAGCCGCGGGATCGCCAAGCACCCGCAGGGCCACCGCGTACACCAGGGGGGAATGGCGGTCAAACAGCGCCACCATCGCTTGTTCGTCGCCCGAGCGCACCCCCTGCAGCAGGGAGCCGTCGGTCTCCGGGATACCTTCCGGCGAGTCTTGTTCCGTGAGCTGCTTATTCATGGAACGCATCACCTGGCAAAAAAGGTTTCATCATTTCAGACATTTTCAGGAGCAGGCATCGACACTGCATCTTTGCAGCCCAAGGTTACACCCCGGCGCCGCCAACCGGTACATGCTTCACACGCGTTCCCTGGGCCGGATCGAAAAATCCTTCCCCCCCTTTTGGTGGGGCGCCATCACAAACCGAAGAACCCGCCTTGCCGATTACCATAGAAAATGCCGGGCGGAGGCACCCATGCGCGTTTTGTTGGTGGAAGATGAAGATCGCCTCGCCGACAACCTTTCCGCGGCTCTGCGTGAAAGTGGCGGGATGGCTGTGGATCACGCGCAGGATGGCCTGCTCGGCGAGGAGCTCGCAGCGACCGGCAACTACGATCTGCTGATTCTGGATCTGATGCTCCCCGGGCAGGACGGCCTTGCCCTGCTGCGCCGCCTGCGCGCCGGGGGCGACCGCACCCCGGTGCTGATCCTGACAGCGCGCGAAGGGGCCGAGTCAGTCATTGAGCTGCTCAACAGCGGAGCAGACGACTACCTCAGCAAGCCCTTTGACCTGGGCGAGCTGCTGGCGCGCGTCAAAGCGCTGATCCGGCGAGGCAAGGGGGTCGCGCATCCCACCCTGCGGGTCGGCGATGTATCCATCAACACGCTCGAACAAACGGTGGACCGCGACGGCCGACGGGTGGACCTGTCCCCGACCGAGTTCCGCATCCTGGCCTACCTGGCGCACCGGCCGCGCGCCGTCGTCTCCAAGCAGGAGCTGCTGGAGCACCTGTACGACTTCAACTGGCAGCATCACTCCAACGTGATCGAGGCACACATCTCAAACCTGCGACGCAAGCTGCACACCGACGGCGCGACTCCCCTGATCGAAACCCTGCGGCACCGGGGCTACCGTCTGTCGGTCCTCCCTGACACCAGGGATCCGGAGACCAGAAACGCGCCGGCCCGGAGGGCAGCCGGATGAAACGGCAGTCCATCCGGCGACGCGCGTTGATGGCCGTGCTGCTGATCGAGTGCCTGGCCGCGGCCCTGCTGCTCGCCTCCGCCGGCGCCTACGAACACCACACCCGTTTTCGGGCGTTTGATGACCGGCTTGAAGGCCGGGCCGCTGCGCTGCTGGGCGCGGTCGGCGATGCGGACGACCCCGGCGACAACGTGGTGCTCGATACACGCGGGCTCGAGGTCCCGGCGGGCGACCTGTACCAGGTCGTCGAAGGAGCGAAGCCCGGGCGCGTGCTGGGGCAGTCGTCCAGCTGGAACGGGCCTGGCTCCCCGGGCCGGGCGGCAGCGGCGGCGCTTGCGAGCGGGGGGCCCACGCATGTCTCGCTCGATGGGGGCGGACGTCCGTATCGCTTTGCCGTACTGCGCGGCACCCGCGTGGTGGACCCCGGGGAGGCCGGCGGCAAACCGCATGCGGTCACCGTCCTGTACGGCTCGCCCGCCCGGCAGCTGCGCGAGGAGATCTGGGCCGCGATCCGCTTCTACGCGCTTACAACCGCCGCCGTACTCCTGCTGACCACCGCGCTGCTGGCCATCCTGCTCGGTCGCGCGCTGGCCCCGCTGCACGAGCTGGCAGAGGCCGCCGGGGGCATCTCCGTCGAAAACTGGAGCTTTTCGCCGCCCCCGAGTGCCCTGGCCACGGCCGAACTGGCACCCTTGTCAAACGCCATCCTTGCCTCCGTGCAACGGCTGCAGCAGTCATTTGAGCAGCAGGGGCGGTTTGCCGGCGATGCGGCACACGAGCTCAAGACTGATGTGGCCATCGTCAAATCCTCGCTTCAGCTCCTGCTGCTGCGGCCGCGCTCGGCAGAAGAGTACGCGCGCGGCCTCCTGGTCAGCCTCCGCGACTGTGACCGGATGGAAGCGGCGGTGCGGCAGATGCTGGAGCTGGCGCGTGCGCGCCGTCCTGTGGACCGGGGGAGCACCCCGCAGCGGGTCGGGCCGGAGCTTGCACCGGCCGAGCTGTGTGACCTGAACGGCCGAGTAGCCGAGGCCCTGCGCATGCTCGGGCCCATGGCGGAGCTGCGAGGCGTCCGGCTCCAACAGGAAGAAGCGGCTGCCGGGCCCGTCTGGGTGAGCCTTTCAGCGCCGGACTGCGATCTTCTCTGTGCCAACCTGATCGAAAACGCGGTGCGGCACAGCAGAGGAGGGGAGTGGGTCGTCGTCAGCGTCCAGCCGGCGGGGGAGGCGGATGCCCTGTTTGAGGTACGCGACACCGGCGACGGCATCGATCCGGCGGCGCTGCCGCATGTATTTGAGCCCTTTTACCGAGCCGACCCGGCGCGCGACCGGCGGGGCGGCGGAACGGGACTGGGTCTCGCGATCTGCAAGGCGATCTGTGGCCGGGCAGGGGGCTCGATCGCGATGGAAAGCGAGCCGGGCCATGGCACCGTGGTGCGGGCCAGGCTGCCCCTACAGCTGTCGATCCACCCCGCCGGGGCCCCGATGCCCGCCGGCGCCTTAACGTAGCGGCTGGTCGTCCTGGACGCCGATGCCGTGCTCGTACACCAGGTTACCGCCCAGATGCGAGGAAAGGGCCACCGTAACAAAGCCGAAGCCGGCCAGCACCCGTGCCGTCTTGCGGGAGCCCCGCCGGCGCCGCGCGAGCCACGAAGCCCCAAACAGCGCCAGCGCGACCGCGTTGAGCGAGCCGTGCACCGCACCGATGCGGCGGGCTTCATCCGTGGTATCGGCCCAGTCATTCAAGCCGGTGACCGCGGCCGCAAGCGCGCCTACGAGCCCCAGGATATTGGTCGCGTCCGCCGCGGTGTCCATGGCCCGGCTGCCCGAGATCGCGGCGATTGTGTCAAACACAACGGTGCCGGTCCATGAGCCAACCGGCACTTCCACCAGGATGGCGTGGAGCGGCTGGTGCAGCCAGGTGCCATGCAGCAGGTTGCGAACGGTATGGCCGGACGGGCCCAGCTTGGCAAACGCGGCGTGCACCGCTTCCTGCACCGGAATCTCCGCCGGGGCTGTCCATGTTTGCCGCTCTGCGAGTTTGGCGATGGGGTCTTTGCTGATGGTCATACAAGGCTGGGATGCAGGGCGCGGGCTGCGGAGCCTGTTGTCTGCTGCTGTTGGCCCCTCTTGCCCGGGCCTCCTGTCTTGACACACAGAACACACCCACCGGTTGACATCCCTCCCGGCGGTACGTTAACAGTGGAGGGCTCGCGCTGACCGGGCTTCTGTTGAACTGATCCACTTCCGTTTCCCAAATCTCCTGACAAGGATTGCCATGACCCTGCCTTTCCGTGCTTCTCGTGCCCGGCGCCGTATCCAGATTTTTTCCGCCGGCTTGTCGCTGCTCAGCGGCCTCCCTGCGGCTCACGCGCAGTCGATCCGCGTGGTGGAAACCACCGCGGACCAGTCGCAACTGTTGTCTCCCCAGCCCGGCGTACAGTTCCTGCCCGGCACCGGCACCCAGCTGCCCATCACGGTCGATGACTCGGTCCAGTACCAGCGGCTGGAAGGCGTGGGAGCCACCTTCAACGATTCCGGCGCGTACCTGGTCTCCCACAACCTGACCGCGGCCCAGCGGGCGACGCTGATGAACGACCTGTTCAGCCCCGACGGTATCCACCTCAGCTATCTGCGCCAGCCCATGGGCGCGACCGACCTGTCGTTGAGCAGCTATACCTACGACGACCTGGCGCCCGGCGCGACCGACCCGGAGATGCAGCAGTTCTCCATCGCTCACGACCAGGCTTACATCATCCCGACCATCCAGGCGGCGCTGGCCGTCAATCCGAACCTGAAAGTGTTTGCGCTGCCGTGGTCGCCGCCGGCGTGGATGAAGACCGGCGGCAGCCTGAACGGAGGCACAATCGATCCGGTCAACTTCCCGGCGCTGGCCAAGTACTTCACCAAATTTGTACAGGCCTATGAGGCCAACGGCATCCCCATTAACTACGTGGCCGTGCAGAACGAGCCCCTGAACGAAAACGGCGGCTACCCGACGACCTTTGTCAATGTGGCGGACGAGGGCCGCTTCATTGCCGGGTATCTTGGGCCGGCGCTTGAAAAAATCCACCCCCAGCACGCTGTAGGGCAGGCCACCGCCCGCACGGAGGTGACGCCGGGCATCCTGGGCTATGAGCACAACTGGGCCGACCCCAAATATCCGGAAACGCTGGCCGCCAATCCGGCAGTGCGGCGATACCTGGCCGGGGTGTCGTTCCACTGCTATGAGGGCAAAGGGCCCGACGCCCAGAATGCCGTGCATGACCTGGACAACAGCATCCCCATCTATTTCACCGAGTGCACGGGCGGCTCGTACGCGCCGGTTTTCGCCGACAACCTGGCCTACGACACGCAGCACGAGGTCATCGAGGTGCTGCGGAACTGGGGTAAGTCGATCACCTTCTGGAACCTGGACCTGGACCAGAATGCCGGGCCCACGGTAGAGCATGGCTGCTCCAACTGCCGGGGAGTCGTCACCGTCGATACCAGCACCACCCC
Organism: uncultured Acidobacteriaceae bacterium; assembly: GCA_964248025.1. GTDB lineage: Bacteria > Acidobacteriota > Terriglobia > Terriglobales > Acidobacteriaceae > EB88. The sequence goes on from CAXTWU010000071.1 coordinate 9,330, forward strand.
AGCGACGGTCACGCGCAACGTGGAGTATTACGTGCTGGGCCAGCTGTCGAAGTTTGTGCAGGCCGGCGCATACCGGGTGGCGTCCAACAGCTATGGCGACGGCAACCTGCAGGATGTCGCCTTTAAGAACCCTGACGGCTCCATCGCCGTGCTGGTGTTCAACGGCGCGGCCACGGCCACCACCTTTAACCTGAACTGGAAGGGCAGCACGGCCGGCTATACCCTGCCTCCGGGCGCTGTGGCCACCTTTGTATGGGCTGGGCATCCCGGCAACACCTTTGACGTAACCGCGGGGCCGCCCTCGGAGATCGTGGCGCCGGGTACGGCGACCGACTACGCGGTCACCGTGAACCGCTACGGCAGCGATCGCGGCCCGGTGCGCCTGGCCGTCAACGGGCTGCCTTCGGGCGCGTTCGGGCAGCTGGTGCCGCTCGGTTTCTCGTCCGACGCGTACCTGCTGCCGGTGGAAATACTCGCGAGCGCCCCTGCCGGCACCTACCCTGTCACCATCACGGGCACGCAAGGCAATACCCAAAGCAGCTCCACCGTGCAGCTGACGGTCGGCGGCAAGGAGTCGCCCTTCGGCGGAACGCCCTGGACCCTGCCGGGCCTGGTGCAGGCGGAAAACTTCGATGAGGGCGGTCTCGGCGTCGGCTACTTCAATCTCGATACAACCAACCAGGGCAAAACCACCTACCGGGGCACAGCGACCGTGGGCGTGGAACAAACCGGCGACACGGGCGGCGGCTACGACGTTGGTTACACGGACGAAGGCGAATGGCTGCGCTACACGGTGAACGTGACGCAGGCCGGGACCTACCAGTTCCTCGCGCGCGCGGCCTCGCTCGGGCAGGGCGGCTACTTCCACGTCTCCTTTGACGGCCAAAACGCGACCGGCACCCTGTTCACCCCGGCCACCAACGGCTTTCAGCTCTACACCACCATGGTCTCCCCGGCCTTCCATCTCCTTCCAGGGCAACACGTCATGCAGGTCACACTGGACGGCAACGGGCCGACCGCCGGCATGGGCAACTTCAACTGGTTTGCTGTGCAGCCGTTTGCAGCCAGCAGCCCCTTCGGCGGCACACCCTGGGCGATCCCGGGCCAGATCGAGGTCGAGAACTTCGACGCGGGCGGCAAGTCGGTCGGGTACTGGAACGGTGCGGCGGCAAACACCGGCGGCGCGAACGTCCGTCCCGGCGAAACCGTCTCCATCGAGAACTGCTCCGACACAGGCGGCGGCTACGACGTGGGCAACCTGAACCCCGGCGACTGGCTCAACTACTCGGTCAACATCAGCACAGCGCGGGCGTATACCCTGCATGCGCGGGTGGCCATTGCGGTGGGCGGCGGGGTCTTCCACCTCGCGGTCGATGGACGGCGCGTGACTGGACCCATCTCGGTGCCGGCAACCACAGGATGGCC
>CAXTWU010000072.1:0-7273 GCA_964248025.1 uncultured Acidobacteriaceae bacterium
CGCAGAACCAGGGAGCCTGCCTGCCGCACCGGCAGGTGCACAGCATCCGCAGCTGTCTGCACCAGTTGCAGGACCTGCGATGCGCCGGAAGGGCTGGCGGCAAAGCTGGACGGACTTTGCGGCTGGTAGACCACGCAGCCCCGACCGACCCGGTGCGGACCCGTGGCCTGCGGTGACAAGCCGAGCAAGTGGAAAAGCTGGTCGCGTGGGGTGGCGAAGTGCTCGCCGCCGGAGTTCCACCAGTCTGAAACCTGGTTGTAAGGGTCTTTGTCGTCATCGGCGACCACCAGTGCGCCGCCTTGCCGGACCCATGCTGCCAACGCCGCATGGAACGCGGGCGAAGGAGGTTTCTGCCCCTCGTAAGTCAGCAGAAGCACCTTGTACGGGCGAAGAAAATCCGCCGGCGCCGCTCGGCTGTAAGTGCTTTCTATCTGGACTGGCTCTACAGGGATACCGTGCAGCAGCAAGGGTAATGCCAGGCCGTAGAAGTTGCCCAGACCTGGGTCCGATGGCTGTGGGGCTGCGCGCTGAAACATCAGCGTGTCGGAGACCAGGACGCCCATCCCAGCGGTTCCGGCGCTCTCCCAGTGAACCGCGGAGGAAGGCTGGTCCATCTCGGCAAGCGCGTGAAAAACCGCCTGCAACTCACTCTCGTAGGGTTTGGGAATCGCGGTTTTCGGTGGGTTGGGCTCAGCATCCGTGGGCTCCACGGCAGGCCGGGTTGCATCGGCGTCCAGGCCGAAGATGCGATCGGGCCAGGGCAGCACCTCGTAGCGGGCAACAGAGGGTTGCAGCAGCGAGGCCACCAGGGTGCTCCCAGTTGAGGCGGTAGTCGGTCCAGGAGTGACGGGGGTTGTCCTCAATCGGGTCATTGAGGAACCAGATAGGTTTGCGCGAAGAGCGAGCGATGTTCTGGAGTGCTCCATACTCGAGAAAAGCGGTTGCAAAGGTGCGCTGCTCACGGCGACCTTCATAAAAGTTCGGCTCGCGAGCGGTGCCGGTCCACACCTGGGCGATATAGCCATCGGCGCCCACCTCCAGCAGCGAGGACTCCGGGCTGACGATCGACCACTGCGCATAGTTGATCAGCGAGTGCGTCGCAACGTAGCACGGGATCACGCGTCCGTGTTGCGCGCCATATGCTTTGACGTCGTCGAAAACCTGCGCCAGCGCGTGGCGGTACAGAAAGTATTTGAGCTTGGAGGCGCGGTACTGTGCATCAGGGGACGAGTCCGGAGCTTGCCAGGGCTGGTGGTAAAAGAGCTGCCACTCGCGCTGAAAGCTGGGGCTCCAGCCGGCACGGGCCCAGAACTCAGGCTCCTCCAGGTAGATAGCCTCCGCGCCGGCGTCAATCGCAGCCTCTGCCCCTTTAGCCAGAAACTTGCCATAAGCGAGTGAGGGTGCAATGTAAGGGACGTCGCGACCGCCGTGAAGAACAAGCTTGCCGCTCTTCTCCTGTTGGGTCTCGTCCCAGTGCTCGGTTCCGTCGAAGTCGCCGCGCAGGTACGAGCCATAGCGGCCCCACGCGACACCGGTCATTACGGTGACATGGTAGCCGTGGACGCGCCAGGACTGGATGCGGGCGGAAGTTGTGTCATCCAGGCCGTACACCATCACCGTGTCGGCGTTGATGTTGGTGCGCGGCGACCAGCTGTGATCCGTCTGAAACAGGAGCTTCCCGGGTGCGCCCGCAGGCGCGGCGGCCTGGGTCGCCATGATCTGCGCGGGGAGCGCAGGAGAAAGTGCAAACGCGAGAAACAGGGGAGCCCTGGTCAGCATAGTTCCGGAAACCCTCGACAGCGACGGGCAAAGCCTCGGAAAGCTCTGCCCGTCACTGCAAGGAGATGCCGGCTCTTGGTTTAGTGGCTGACCGTGCCCCAGTTATTTACCAGGTTCAAGGCATTCAGCGAGCCGATGCCGGTAGCAAAATCCCAACCGGTCGTTGTACCGTAAGCCGGCTGATACGCCGTATTCGAGGTGGACAGCACACCGTAGGTGCCCGAAGGCAGGTAGCAGTTGTAAGTACCGGTGCAGTCCACATCGATGTCGCCCTGCGTGATGTCATAGAAAGTGCAGGAGGAGCTTACGCCATTGCCGTTCCTTGAGTTACAACCTGTGTTGCCGCTCGCCCCGTACTCGGCCTTTGCCAGGTTATAGTAGGTCGGGTTCGGGTTGCCCCAGGCCGAACCGGTTTTCTGGTTGACCAGGGCCTGGATGGCGGCAAGGATGGGGGACGCAAAGGAAGTGCCGCCTGCTCCGGACCAGCTGCTCGGTGCACCGGTGCAAGGCACGCCGCCGCCCCTCGCGTCGGTGTAGCAGTAGACGTAATAGTGGCCCCACACCCCGTTGGCGGCAAACAGGCTCACGTCCGGCAGGTCGCGAACGCTGTCCGCCGGATTACCCGTGAGTCCGGCCTGGTAAGAAGGTTTGGCATAGCCTTTGCAAGTACCGGACGCAACTCCTGCGATACTGGGCGACCCGGTGGCGCAGCCGCTAGGGCCGCCCGAGCCGGAGGCCGTCGTAAGGTAATACTTTTCGCCCGTGGCTGAGTTACAAAAACCGGAGCTGCCGTAAGTCGTCGCGTACCCGGACTTGCTCGCCAGCAACGTTGAAGCGCAGGAGTCGTTCCACGGGATCTCCGGAATATAGCTCTTCGCACTCGTATAAACACTGTTGTTGCTGCTGTACCAGTAAGTGCCGGTGCTGCCCGCGTAGGTATCGCCGAAGTCAGTTCCGCCGACCGCGACGTTGTACGGAGTGCTGGCGAAACCCGATACCGTGATGCCGTGCGTTGCCTTGCTGGCGTTGGCGTCCGAGGACGCTGCTCCCTCATCGCCGGAAGACACAAACACGGAGATACCCTCGGCCACGGCTGACTGGTAGGCCTTGCTGTAAGCCAGGTTCGCCGTAGCTCCATTCAGTTCTTCGGCCTCGCCGTAGGAGATGGAAACGATCTTGGGTGGATTTGTGCTGTTGATCAGGTTGTTGAGCGCGATCAGCCCGCCGAAAGTAGTGTTGGTGTTCGGACAGGAAGCAAGGACGATCGCCGCGGAAGGTGCGGCGGCCGAGGCCCACTCCGCGTCCAGGATCGCTTCCCCGTCATCCGGGGCAAAGTGGCCGGGGTCTGAGCAGCCCGGATGCTGCTGCGTAAAAGAGCCAGCCGTGTACTGCGACAAGCCGAACGCAGAGCGGAACGTGGTCCAGTCCGCAGTGGAATATACGTCTGTATCTTCGATGACCACAATGGTTTGGCCTTGGCCCGTGATGCCCTCCCAGAACAGCGGATACAGGTTGTAGATGGTCGCCAGGTCGCCCGGCACTACCGCCTGAAACGTGCCCTTGCTGGTCGTAAAGGTGTAGTCCGGCGTGACCGCGCCCGCGCCACCCGCCATCTCCCCTGTCTGAGACCCGGTATGGGGGTCGAAGTGCACGGCGCGAACTGGGTGGTGAAAGCCGCGCGGGCGGAAGCTGTTCAGGCTGGCGACACCGGCCACCACGCCGGCCAGGGCAGCAGGAATCGCGGGATCCTGGAGGTTGGCAATCTGAGACTCGCCCGCAACCGCAAGGGCGTGCACCGGCGTGCCAAAAGCAGCCTCAACCTGCCCTGCATTGCCGGAGAAGTCGATCGTCATGCCGTTCGCGGCTGCGTTGTTGACGGTGAAACCGGCGCCCGTCAGCCAGGCTTTTACCGCGTCGATGTCAGCGGTCGCGGGCCCGAAACGCTCGCCCAGTTCGGCCGCGGTGAGCCAGTGGTGATAGTTGGGGGAACCGGTATCGTTCAGCTCGGCGAGGTATTGCTCCAATGCGTCTTCGCGCTCCGGCGAGCGCTTGAGCTGGAGCAGGATGTGATCCATGGGCAGCAAGGAGTCAACGGCTCCGCGGTCGTTGGCAGCAACGCGAGCAGCGGGGTGCACGTTGCCGGCAATCCGAAGCGTTTGTGCTGTATTGACGGAGTGAACGACAAGCGCCGGCGCACTTTGAGAGCCCTGCGCAAAGAGCACTGGGCTGCAGGCAAGGGTGAGGGCAGCGGGGGCAGCGAACATCCGGATGGGCCGATGGAGACAGGACATGTGTTTCCTCGAGCAACGCATGGAATTGTGGATCGCAACAACTGCCAGGGCGGGGGAGTCAGTACAGAGCGAAAAACTTGTTTGAATCTTGAATGACAAACAGCATACACAAGGGTGCAGGGCACGTAAAAGGGGGCGTCCGCCCCGAGGCTGTCTTCAGCCCTCCTTAATCGATAGCTGGGATACTTGGGACGCAGGCGGTACGCCGTCCAGCTTGTTTTCTCGGAGAGTTCGCATGTTTTCTCGCTCGATCCGGCCATTTACGGCCTCCCTCTTGTTGTTGGGCGTCGCCCTTGGCGGTAGCGCCCTTGCGCCGGTTGCCCTGGCGCAGGGTCCTTTTCATGTTTTGAACCAGTGGACGATCGGCGGGGAGGGTGGCTGGGACTACATCGAGGTCGATGGGGCAGCGCACCGGCTTTACATCGCGCACAACGTAACAGTGGACGTGGTGGATACGGACACAGGCAAGAAAGTCGGCGCGATCTCAGGGCTGGGTGGCACGCACGGCGTCGCGCTCGATCCTGAAGGCAAGTTCGGCTACATCAGCGATGGCAGGGGTAACGCCATCGTGATCTTTGACCGGCATACGCTTGAGAAAGTAGCGACCGTGCCGGCCGGCACCAATCCCGACGGTATCGCGTACGAGCCGGTCACCCAGACTGTGTGGGCCTTTAACGGGCGCAGCAACGATGCGTCCGTGCTCGATCCAAAGACCCGGACGGTGGTTGCGACGATCAAACTGCCAGGCAAGCCGGAGTTTCCGGCCGCTGACGGTACGGGCATGATGTTCGTTAACATCGAGGACAAAAACGTCCTGGTCAAGCTGGACGCCCGTGCGAAAACACTGGTGGCGACTTACCCGCTCACCGGCTGCGACTCGCCCTCAGGCCTGGCGATGGACACCAAAGGGCGGCGCTTGTTCTCGGTGTGCGATGGCAAGGTCATGGCCATCACCAGCGCCGATACCGGTGCCGTGGTAGCAACCGCACCCATTGGCGAGGGGCCGGATGCAGACCGCTACGACGCCAGGGGGAAGATCGCCATCTCGTCGAACGGGCAGTCCGGCAACATGACGTTTGTGGACGTGAGCGGCCCGCAGCCCAAGGTGCTAGAAACCGTAACGACCGCTCCGGGCGCGCGCACCATGGCGTTTGACGAAAAAAGCGGCCGAGCCTACACCGTCACCTCGCAGTTCGGGCCCAAGCCGGAGCCCAGTGCCAGCAACCCGCGTGGACGGCCAACGCCCGTACCCGGCACGTTTGAAGTGATCGTTGTCGGAAAGTAGCTCGCGCGCGAAAAGGGCCTTCGCCACACGGCGGAGACCCTTTTCGCGAAATCTGCTAAATAGTCGCGATGTGCCGGTTACGTGTCAGCAGGAAGTAGACCACAGGCGTGACCAGCAGGCTCAGCACCAGCGAGATGAGCAATCCGCCGATGACCGCGACCGCCAACGGCTGCAGCATCTCAGACCCTGCGCCGAGCGCGAAAGCCAGCGGCAGCATGCCGCAGATCGCGGCGGACGCCGTCATCAGGATGGGACGGAGACGACGACGCGCTGCTTCCAGCATCGCCTCGCGAGGGCTTCTGCCCTCTGCGCGAAAACGCTCATCGGCGTCGAGCAACAGGATTCCGTTTTTGGCGACGATGCCGATCACCATGATGAGCCCCATAAAACTCGACACATTGAACGAGAGACCGGTGAGCAACAGCGCCGCGACCACGCCGGCAACCGACAGGATGGATGAAGCAAGCACAGCCACGGGAGCGGAAAACGAGCGGAACTCGACCAGCAGGACGCCGAAGACCAGCGCAAGCGACAACAGCAGGACACGCAGCAGGTCGGCGAACGATTTCTGCTGCTCCTGGTAGGTGCCGCCGTACTCCACGCGCACCGACGCCGGTAAGTGGAGCCCCTGCACCGTGCGCTGCACCCTGGCCATGGCGGTGCCCAGGTCCGAGCCTTCGAGCCGCGCGGTCACGGTGATCAGCTGCTGCAGGTTTTCGCGAAGTATTTCGTTCTGCGGCGGCAGTGCCGTCACGGTGGCCAGCGAGCCCAGGCTTGCCAGCTTGCCGGTGGCGCTGTTAAAGACCGTGTTCTCAAGGGTATCGAGCGACCGGCGGCTTTCCGGGCCGAGCCGCACGCGCACCGTGTAAGGGCGGCCGTTCGCGATCACCGGCGCACTCGCCGTCACTCCGTCGAGCATGGAGGTCGCATCCTCGGCCACCTCTGACGGCGTAAAGCCCAGGCGCGCGGCTGCTGACGGATCGACCTGGAAGTTCGTAGCCGGGCCTGAAACCGTGTTGTCGATCCCGTTCTGAATATCGACCACGCCCGGAATGGTACCGATCGCGGTCGCCACCCGCGGCCCGACCGTACCGAGAAGGGCCGGGTCGGGTGAAAACAGCTTGATCTGGATGGGCTGCGGCGCGTTGGAAAGATCGCCAATCATGTCTTCCAGCACCTGCGAAAACTCCACATCGAGCTCCGGCTCGGTCTTCTGGATCCGCTCGCGAATGCCGGCCATCACCTCATCGATGCTGCGCCGACGTTTGGCCCGAAGCTTCACGGTGAAGTCGCCGGTGTTGGCTTCCGTGACGGCTGCAAGGCCCATCTGCAGCCCCGTGCGACGCGAGGTGCTGTCCACCTCGGGCGTCGCCTGCAGGATCTTCTCTACATGCCCGAGAACCCGGTTGGTCTCCGCCAGCGAAGAGCCTGCCGGCATGATGTAGTCGAGGATGAAGCCGCCCTCATCCATGCCGGGCAGCAGGTCCGACGGCAGCGTTCGATAAACAAAGAACGTGCCGGCCAGCAAGGCCATGCAGCCCAGGCCCAGCACCAACGGGCGGCGCAGGGCGAACGCAAGCGCCCGGCCGTGTGCGTCGAGCACACGCCGCATCAGCCGGCCTTCGTGCACAGGGGCATGCGCGTCTTTGCGCCGCTTGAGGAACACGAGCGAAAGCGCGGGCGTAAACGAAAGCGCAAGCACGAGCGAGCACAGCAGGGCCGCCGTCATGGTCAGCGCGAGCGCACGCAGAAAGCTGCCGGTCACACCCGACACCGCGACCAGCGGCAGAAACACCACCACCGGCGTCACCGTGGAACCGATCAGCGGCTTGGTGATCTCCCGCAGGGCCAGCCGCACCGCACGCACCGGGCTTTCGCCGGCGTCGCGGTGCAACACAATGTTTTCAATCACAACGAT
>CAXTWU010000072.1:7373-10704 GCA_964248025.1 uncultured Acidobacteriaceae bacterium
ACCGTGTTGCTTGCGGGCTGCCGCGCCACGGTCAGCAGCACCGCCGGCGAGCCATTGGCCGTCACCGTGGTGTAAACCGGCATGGTGCCATGCTCCACCCGCGCAAGGTCGCTGACGCGCACCGCAACACCGCTCGCCGTGGCCTTGACAGCCAGTTGGCCCAGCCCGGCGGCATCGTGCGCCTGCGCGCCGACCAGCCCTAAAACAAGCTGGTGATCGGACTCGTACAGGCCGGGTGAGTCCACCTGGTTCGACTGGTCGATCGCGTTGACCAGGTCAAGCACGGTGACGCCCGCGCCCTGCATGCGCGCCATGTTGGGCAGGAGGTGGTATTCGGGGATCTGCCCGCCCTGCACCGTAACGGTTCGCACGCCGGGCACTCGGTTCAGCGGCGGCTTGAGTTGGTAGGTCGCCAGCTCCCAAAGATCGGTCTGTGACAGGCGACTGGAGCGCAGACTGTAGCCGAGAATGGGAAAGGTCGCAAAGGTAAGCCGGTTGGTGGTGATAACGGCCGTCGCCGGCAGCGTCTGCCGCACCTTGCCCAGCTCTGCATTCACGAGCTGCAGCGTCTGCTCCATGTTGCTGTTCCAGTCAAAAAACAGGCTTACCTCGGCGGAGCCGCGACTGGTGGTAGAGCGCACGGTTTGGAGGCCGGGCACAGCGTTCATCGCGGATTCGAGGGGCCGCGTGACTGTCACCTCCATCTGCTCAACCGGCATCACGCCGTTGTCGATGCCGATAACGATGCGAGGAAAATTTGTGTCCGGAAACACTGCGATGGGCAATTGCAGCGCAAAGAAGACGCCGGCGATGGTGAGGATCGCGAGGAAAAAGAACAGGGGACCGCGAAAGCCGGCCAGCCACAGGGCTTCCGGCTCAGTGCCCTCAACAGGCCGGCCCTCATGAGCTTGCAGCGCAGCAGGCATCATGGAGCCTTTTCGTCCGGCGCGGCCTTCGTGTCTTCCCCATTGCCGATCTTGACCCTGGTGCCGTCGTCGAGCCCGTAGGCTCCAGCGGTAATCACGGTGTCGCTCATAGCCAGGCCGCCGAGCACCTGCGTATGCGCGCCGTCGTGGATGCCCACCTGCACAGGCCGCTTGTGCGCCGCACCGTCAGGACCCAGCAACATCACGTACTTGCCGCCGTCCTGCGCGGTAAACAAGGCCGCCGAGGGAACCTGCAGCGCACCCGCGACCGAGCGGCCTGTCAGGTCCGCATGCACCGGCGTGCCTGCCTTGTAACGGCCGTCCGGGTTTGCCACGCGCACCCAGACCTCAAGCGTGGTGCTGCCGGGGTCCAGCGCCGGGCTTACCAGGCTCACGCGCGCCGGCACCGTGCCGTCCGCGCCGGGCAGCGTGATGGTCGCGGCATCGCCCACCTTGATCCCCTGCGCAGCGCTCTGCGCCAGGTGCACCTTGGCCAGCAACGCGGAAGTGTCCATCACCGTCACCAGCGGCGCACCGGCCGCGGCGGTTTCACCGGCAAACAAGGGCCGGTCGGTTACAACACCGGCAATGGGGCTGCGAATCTCCGCATACGCGGCCTGAGCTTCCGCCCCTTCGTACTTGCCCTTCGCGCTTTGCACCGCGCCCTCCGACTGCTCCAGGGTGCTCCTGCGGCTTACCGCCTCCAGCGCTCGGAGATGTTCTGCCGCGACATCGAAAGCAGCCTGCGCCTGCACCAGCGTGGCGCGTGAGGTGTCCAGGTCGCGCCCGGGGATCGCTCCCTGCGCAAACAGCTTTTCGCGCGCGGCGACGATGCTCGCATCCAGGTCGCGCGTGGCCTGTGCCTGCGCTACGTCCAGCCGCGAGCGCTCTGTTTCCTCCGGTACCTGCGCCCCGCTTGTTGCGGCATACGCGGCCTGCGCGGCCGTGTAGGCACCGCGGGTGTCAACGGTCGCGGCCTGAAGGTCGCGGTTTTCAAGCGTGGCCAGCAGCTGTCCGGCGTTTACGCGCGATCCGCGTTGTACAAAAAACTGCCGTACCGGCGCGGAGATCCGCGGGGCGAGCGCGGCCTGCGCCAACGGCGACAACACCGCGTCCGACAGCACATGCTCCGCAATGGCCCCGCGCCCGGGGTGCGCCACCTCCACCGCGACGACCGGCGCAGGCGGCTCCTCGGCCGCGGGCTTGCCGCAGCCTCCCCAAGCCGGGCCCAGCAGGGCAAAGCAGAGCCCGGCGCTCAAAACGAGGAGGGCGCGTGTGCTCAAAGGGTCCCCGTCAATGTTTGCAACGTGCTCAGCGCCTGCTGGTAGCGAACCTGCGCATCTTCGCGCGCGGTTTGGGTGCCGTACAAAGCCGTTTGGGCGTCCACCACCTCCAGCACCGTCGCCTCGCCGCCCGTGTAGCGCAGGCGGGTCAGCCGCAGGCTTTCCTCCGCGGTGCGCACGCTCGTGTCCAGCAAAGCCAGCTGTGCCTGCGCGGTTTGTGCTTCCCCATAGTTTTCGCGCAGGCCGGCAAGCAACCGCCGTTGCGACGCCGAAAGCGCCACGCGTACCGCGTCGCGACGAACCTCGCTCTGCCGGATCCGATGTTCGGTTGCAAGCCAGTCCCACACGGGAATGTCGAGGGTCGCGCCAAGGGAGTAGCCAAGATTGTTTGGATTACGTGTACCGTCAAAGCGCGCCCTGGTCGCAAACGTCGTCGCGTCGATACCATACGTGAAGTTCAGCTGGAGCTCCGGCAGCAGCGCGGCCTCTGCGCCCAGCACCTCCGCGTCGCCCTGCCGGAGGGCGGCCAGTGCACTCGCCAGCTCAGGGTTGCCGCGCTTGGCAGCTGTTTCGACTTCGCTGAACGGCGGCAGAAGCTGCGCGGGTGGGTCGTCCAGCGTGTACGGCGTAAGCGGATCGGCGAACAGCAACACCGCCAACTCCAAACGGGCGCGTTCCCGAGCGAGCTTCCCTTCCAGAAGATCGCGCTCTCGCTGTTGCAGCACCAGGTCAGCCTTCACCACATCTGCGTGCGCGGCTTCGCGCGCGGCTTCACGTTGCTCCGTCAGGGTTTCAAAGCTCGTCGCTTCGTCCCGCGCATGCAGAAGCACCCCGAGCCTGCGCTCGTTCGCAAGTACCGCGTAGAACAAACCTGCCACCGCGGCGACGAGGCCGCGCCGCGCTACCTCCAGTTCTGCCGTGGCACGGGCGCTTGCCGCATCCGCCGCGCGTACCCCGGCCACCTGCGCCAGCCCCACTGTTTCTGTAATGGACGCCTGGCTCGCATACTCGCGCACTGCGTTGTTCGCAATAAAGATAGGAGCGGCCTGGTTGCCCGTCGGCCCCGCCTGGTTGGTAGCACCATTCGGCTGCGTATACAGCGCCTGGTTGTGATAAACCACA
>CAXTWU010000073.1:0-10611 GCA_964248025.1 uncultured Acidobacteriaceae bacterium
CTGGATTGGCTTTGCTGGCCCGACTTCGATTCCGAAGCGTGCTTTGCGAGCCTGATCGGCACGGAGCGGAACGGTCACTGGACGCTCGCGCCGTGCTCCTTCCGCGCGGCAACAAGGCGCTACCTCCCCGGCACCCTGGTGTTGGAAACGACTTACACGCGGCCGTTCGGCGGCTCCCTCCAGGTGATGGATTTTATGCCGCTACGGCGGAAGCATTCGACAATCGTGCGCGTGGTGCGCGGCGTGAAAGGACGAACCCGCATGCGCTGCATGTTTGCGCCGCGGTTCGACTACGGCAACGCGCAGCCGCGGGTCGAGTGCAAAGAACCGGGCTGCTGGACGCTGGTCTCCGGTCCGCACCGGATGGTGGTACGCACGGACGCGCCCCTGCGGGTGGCCGATGGAGATCTTGCCGCGGAGTGGGTCGTTGCCCCTGGGGAAACTTTCACCTTTGTGCTGCAATATGGGGTTTCCTACGGAGAACCGATACCGGCGCCGGCCGATGCCGAAGCGTTGTTGTGGGAAACAAAGGAGTATTGGGAGCAGTGGTGCGGGCGCCATACCTACACAGGTCCGTACCGGGCGGCCGTGGAGCGTTCGCTGCTGACACTGAAGGCGCTGACCTATGAGCCGAGCGGCGGCCTGGTAGCCGCGCCCACAACCTCGCTGCCGGAAAAGGTCGGCGGTATCCGGAACTGGGATTACCGTTTCTGCTGGCTGCGCGACTCGACCTTCAGCCTGCTCGGCATGCTGGAGTGCGGGTACCGCGACCATGCCAACGCATGGCTGCAGTGGCTGAGCCGTTCTGTGCAGGGCAACCCCGATGGGCTCAAGATTCTTTACGGCATTTCGGGCAAGCGGGAACACAGCGAGTGGACAGCCGGCTGGCTTCGCGGTTACCAAAACTCCGCGCCTGTGCACATCGGCAACAAGGCGTCGAGCCAGCTGCAGCTGGACACTTTCGGCGAAGTGCTGGACACTTTGTACCGGGCCCGCTGCCACGACTTGTATCCGCTGGAGGACACAAGTGGGCAAAGCCTGGAGGTGCCGCTGCTCGAACACCTCGAAAGCGTGTGGGCGAAACCGGACGCCGGCCTGTGGGAATTCCGGAGCGGGCAATTCCAGTTCACTGAGTCCAAGGTAATGGCCTGGGTCGCCTTTGATCGCGGCATCCGCATGGTGGAGCGTTTCGGCATGAAAGGGCCGGTGGAGCGCTGGCGCAAGACGCGCGCCGCCATTCATGCGCAGGTGTGCAGGCGCGGCTTTCACCGTGGCTTAAACAGCTTCACACAGATGTACGGAACCAGGCATATGGATGCAAGTCTGCTGTTGCTGCCGCTGGTCGGATTTCTGCCCGCCCACGATCCCCGCATCACGGGTACGGTGAAAGCCATTGAAAAGCACCTGATGCGCGATGGCCTGCTGCTGCGCTACAACACTGCAAAGGTAAAGGACGGCTTGCCGAAAGGCGAGGGAGCCTTCCTTGCGTGCAGCTTTTGGCTGGTCGACGTGTACGTCCTGCAAGGAAGAAAGGCGGAGGCGAAAGCGCTGTTTGAAAGGCTGCTGCGGTGCGCGAACGACCTGGGGCTGCTTTCGGAGGAATACGACCGCAAGCATGGTTTGATCAGCAACTTCCCGCAGGCTTTTTCCCAGATCGCGCTTCTCCAGGCGGCGCTGTCACTTGAGCTCGGTACCTCCATCCGGCTTCACGATCTCGATTAAGCCCCGTCCTCAGCCGTTCCCGTCTTGCAGTTTCTTCGCATAACGCAGTCCTGCCGGCACCAGCACCGCCGTGGCAAGCGCGGTGCCGGTGCACCAGGAGCAGAGTTTGCGGAACGAGACGACCTGCCGCACCACGTTGAACGAGGCCATGCTTCCATCCAGCACAAGCTTTCCCATGAGCAGCTTGCGCACCCCGGGTGCTCGCCTGGATGCCAGCAGCAGCGTCAGCGTCACGCCGTAGCTGCCAAGCCCGAGAAGGCTGTCGGGCACACCGAGCGGGTGGGCAGTTTTGGACATGGTAATGCGCCCGGAATCGAACCACGCACCCGGTGGATCGGGCAAACTTTCCGTGACGTGCAACTGAAACAACGCAATGGGGACCAACGTCCCGAGTGCGACGCCCGTGGCGGACAAGGCAGTGGTGCGCGAGGATGGAGCGCTCATGGTAGGGGGTCTTTCTGCCGGTCAGGGCGGCTACCTGCGGGATTTTGCAATGCGCAGACCGGCCACTACAAGGCCGAGCGCACCCAGCGCAAACCAGTGCCGGTGCAGCGTGAGGAATACTTCCGCGCTGGTGCGGCTCGAGCGATCGGCGAACTTGCCCCGGGCACTCCACTTGCCCGGCACATAGTCGTACAGGTTGTTGGGCGCGTTTGGGTCCTGTTTTGTGGGAATCTGCTGGTTCTTGTAGCAGGTCTTGCCGAGGTACCAGTCCAAAAGTCCGGGGATGATTCTTTGCCCAATGATCGCCTCTACCGTGGGGGTGCCGACCCAGTATTCCCGGCGTGGATGCTTTGCGAAGCCCGCGGCCACAACTACCTTGGCGGAAAGCTCCGGCTCAAAGATCGGCGGAACAGGCTGGGTCATATGCGGCATGCGGTTCTTGACCCAGTCGAACTGGATGGTATTCATCGCCGGCATTTGAATGGTTGTGATTTTGACGCTGCTGTTGTCATGGTGAAGCTCGCACCGCAGCGCGTCGGTAAAGCCGTTGATCGCGTGCTTGGCCGCGCAGTAAGCCGACTGGAGCGGAACCGAACGGTAGGAAAGCGCTGAGCCGATCTGAATGATCGTGCCCCGGTTGCGCGGGAGCATGCGTTTAAGCGCGACCATGGTACCGTGCACAAAGCCGAGGTAAAGAACCTCGGTGACGCGCTTGTAGTCGCTGGCTTCCATCTCCTTGACCGGGGAGAATACGCCTGTCATCGCGTCGTTGATCCAGATGTCGATGGGGCCGAGTTCCCGCTCTACGCGCTCCGCGGCAGCTTCCACCGCGTTGAAGTCCGAAACATCGGTGGGAATGGTGATGGCGGAGCCACCGCGTTCTTCGCACTCCTGCCTGGCGGCGTCGAGCGCTTCAGGGTTGCGCGCGAGCAGCGCGAGCCTTGCGCCCTTTGAGGCGTATGCATGCGCGATGGCGCGCCCTAGACCGGCCGACGATCCGGTCACTACGACGATGGGAGGAGAGGAGAATTTTGCGGACATGTCAAGAGGCCCCGCCTTTCCTTGTGTGTGGTGTAACAACCATTGCACTTTCGGATGCGACTTAGGGGCTAGCAACGGCTGCAACTCCTGTTTGCCTTTGCAGAGCTAGCTTTGGCGGCGGAGCCTTTTTATAGTTTTCCCAGGCAGTACTTCCTTCCCGCGGCACACCAAAAGGCTGCACACCACAACGCCGGACTAACACACGAGTTCACCTTGCAACGAGCGATTGCAATCTCGCACAGATGGTCGGCTTTGTCGCTGGCGGACATTCCGGCGTTCCCCATGTTCTCGCCGCGTTCCGGCTATGCGCACCAGATCAGCTCCCTGAGCGACGGGGTGCTGCTGGTATGCCTTGGCATCCTGCTGATTGTCGGCGGTCTGGTTACGTACGCCGGGTGGAAATTCCGCGGACACAAGGGCGAGCCTGATCCGAAACCGATCTACGGAAACATCAAGCTTGAGATGGTATACACCACGGCGTTTGTTGTGATCCTGGCCGTCATCTCGGTCTTCTCGGTCAGGGCCATGTGGAAGGTGGACCCGCCGACCAAGCAGGCGGACAACTTAGTCGTTGTGGGTCACCAGTGGTGGTGGGAGATACGCTACCCGCAGACGGGGCTTGTCACGGCGAACGAGATTCACATCATGGCGGGTCAGCCGCAGCGGGTCGGGCTGTTGTCCGCAGATGTGATTCATGACTTCTGGATGCCGCAGCTCGGCCGCAAGATGGACATGGTACCCGGAATGACAAACCAGACCTGGTTCGCCGCGGACCGGCCCGGGACCTACTACGGCCGCTGTGCTGAATACTGCGGACAGGAGCATGCGTGGATGCGCCTCCGTGTGATGGCCCAATCGCCTGAGGACTTCCGGCGCTGGGAACAGGCGCAGCTGGCCGTGCCGGCAGCGCCCACCAGCGGACCGGCCGTGCAAGGGCAGGTGTACTTCGAGCACATGAGCTGCCCCAGTTGCCACACCATCCGAGGAACCAATGCCCACGCCCGCATCGGGCCCGACCTGACCCATCTGGCGAGCCGCGAAACGATCGCCGCAGGACGATTGGACAACACACCTGCTGAACTTGACCACTGGCTGCTCGAACCGAACATCGTCAAGCCCGGGTGCAAGATGCCCAACATGCATTTGACAACGCAGCAGCGGACAGACCTGGTGGCGTACCTGGAGGGACTGCGATGAGCGAAGTAGCGGTGCGGCCTGAACCAATCGAGGCGCTTGGCACGTTTGAGGAAAGCAAGTCGATCCTTACCTGGGTCGCCACCTGCGACCACAAGCAAGTCGGCATTCTTTACCTGCTCACGTCGCTGATGTTTTTCGTCGTTGCAGGGGTAGAAGCGCTGGTCATGCGCGCCCAGCTCATTGTGCCGAACAATCACCTGCTGCACCCGGAAACCTACGACGAGCTGTTTACCCTCCATGGCACCACGATGATCTTTTTTGTCGCCGTGCCGGCGCTGCTCGGCTTTGCCGTGTATCTGCTGCCGCTGATGATCGGGGCGCGCGACATGGCATTTCCACGTCTCAACGCCCTGGCCTACTGGCTGCTCGTGTTTGGTGGCATCTTCATTTACTCAAGCATCCTGTTCGGCAATGCTCCAGACATGGGCTGGTTCTCCTACGCGCCCCTCAGCGAAAAACCATATTCCTCGCTCCCCGGTGTGGACTTCTGGGCGCTTGGCCTTTTCTCGGTCGGTATCGGAACAGTGGCGACGGGGCTCAACATCATCGTTACGGCGTTTACCCTGCGCGCGCCGGGCATGCACCTCAGGCGCCTTCCGCTGTTTGCCTGGATGGCGATGGTGAACTCGTTTTTGATCATCCTGGCGCTGCCCGCGCTCAATTCTGCGCTCGCCATGCTGATCATCGACCGGGGCCTCCATGCGCGGTTCTTCACCCCCGACACGGGCGGGTCGCCGATCCTGTGGCAGCACTTTTTCTGGAGCTTCGGCCACCCGGAGGTTTACATCCTGGTGCTGCCCGCCTTCGGCATCATCTCCGAGGTGATCCCGGTGTTTGCGCGCAAGCCGATCTTCGGCTACGGCTTTGTCGCTGCTTCCACCGTTGCCATCGCGCTGCTTTCCTTTGCCGTGTGGGGCCACCACATGTTTGCGGTCGGCATGGGCAAAAGCATGGACGTGTTCTTTGCCTTCGGCAGCATGCTGATCGCTGTGCCGACCGGTATCAAGGTCTTTAACTGGATCTTTACGCTCTGGAAAGGCAAGATCCGTTACACCACCGCCATGAAGTTCGCCACGGCGTTCCTGGTCGAGTTCACCATCGGGGGCTTGAGCGGCGTGATCTTTGCGGTCGTGCCGATGGACTGGCAGGTGACCGATACGTATGTTGTCGTCGCCCACATTCACTACGTGCTGTTTGGCGGGACGATGTTTGCGCTGTTTGCGGGGTTGTACTACTGGTGGCCCAAGATGACGGGCCGCATGATGTCTCAACGCCTGGGCACCTGGCATTTCTGGACCACGGTGATCGGCTTCAACCTGACCTTCTTTGTGCAGCATCTTCTCGGCATCGGCGGCATGACACGGCGGGTTTGGACCTACCCTGCCGTTCCGCACTGGGCGGCGCTGAACATGGTCTCGAGCCTGGGTGCGTTTCTTCTTGGCGGGTCGACGCTCTTTCTGTTTGCAAACATGTGGTGGAGCCTTCGCCACGGCGAACGCGCGGGCGACAATCCATGGGAGGCCTGGACTCTTGAATGGGCCACCTCCTCGCCGCCTCCGCTGTACAACTTTGCGCAGGTACCGCCGGTGCATGGGCCGCGTCCCTTGTGGGACCTGCACCACCCCCACGAGCAGGACCGCATGCTGGACAAGTAGGAGCAGCCATGGCCGCCACCACCCCCCAAGCCGAACCCCTGATGCAGGACGCGCCTCGCCTGGGAATCCTGTTGTTTATTGTCTCGGAATCCATCTTTTTCGCGCTTCTTGTGGCCGCCTATGTGTTCTATACCGGGGCCTCGCCGACCGGGCCGAACGCGCACCAGGTGCTCGACCCGCTCAAGACCGGCTTCTTTACGGCCTGCCTGCTGTCAAGCAGCATCACGGTCTGGTTTTCAGAGCGAGCGCGCCACAAGGGCAGCCGCGGTGGCGTTTCCATTTGGCTGGGTGTGACGATGTTTCTGGGTCTTACCTTTCTTTACGGGGAGATGCAGGAGTATCGAAAGCTGCTCCATGAAAGCGTCACGGTGAGCCGGGACCTGTTCGGCAGCACCTTCTATACCTTGACGGGCTTCCACGCTCTCCATGTCACTGTTGGGCTGATCCTGCTCGGCACCGCGCTCAGCTTTTCGCTGCGCAACCACATGGGCGCGAAGCAGCGCAAGGCCATGACCTGCATTACCTACTACTGGCATTTTGTGGACGGGGTCTGGGTGGTTGTGTTTTCAACTGTTTACCTGTGGTCGGCCCACCTATGACGACGGCCGAACTCATGCGCACCGGCTGGGATTGGGAGCCTTCCGTGGTCGCGGGCTGCGCCGGGCTGCTCGGGCTGTATCTTTGGCGAGTGCCGGCTTCGCTCTCGCGCCGCATCGCGTTTGCGGCGGGCGTTGTGGTGCTGCTTCTTTCACTGTGCTCGCCGATCGACACCCTTGGCGACGATTATCTGTTTAGCGCGCACATGGCACAGCATCTCCTGCTGATCCTGATCGTGCCCCCGCTGCTGCTGCTCGGCATTCCGGAGGCTGAAGCACGGCGGTGGATGCGCGTGCCGCGTATTGCCGCCGCGGAGCGCGTGCTTGGCGCCCCCTGGACGGCGTGGCTGGCCGCGATGGGCACCATGACTCTTTGGCACCTGCCGCTTTTGTATAACTTCGCGCTTGCGCACGAGCCGGTCCACATCCTGCAGCACCTCAGCTTTCTGGTAACGGCGACCATGTTCTGGTGGCCGGTGATGGGGCCTTTGCCCGAGCACCGCATGACTCCCGGGATATCGGTCCTGTACCTGTTCGCGGCGGTGGCGGAGAACTCGGCGCTCGGCATCATCATTGCTTTTATGCGGGTCGGTCACTACCCGGCCTATCTCCATCCGGAGGACGAATTGGGCGCGCTTTCGCTGATTCGCAATGAGTGGGGCCTTTCGGCCGAAGGGGACCAACGGCTGGGTGGGCTGCTGATGTGGATTCCGGGCTGCTCGATTTATTTCGTGGCGATCCTGGCGGTTCTGGGGCAATGGTACCGGCAGCCGGATGCGGAACCTGCATTCGCCTGCAGCGGGGAAGCACAATGAAACGACCTGACGAAAAGCAGGATGGAAAAGCAGCCAAGGCGGCGCTTGCCATGGGCTATACGGGCCTTGCACTTTTGTGGGTGTGGCGGCTGATTCACCCGTCATCCGCCAAGGTGCCGAGCCGGCAGGAACCGACATGGGCGACCCAAACAGCCGGCAAGCTCAACGCCTGGGTGCAGCGGCTTGAAAAGGCGTCGGAAACACCCGAACCGTCCGGCCGGGACGCAAAGGGTGCCGCGCACGACGGTGCCGAGCCAGGCGGGCAGCTCGAAAGCCTGTCGCTGACCACGCCGGGGGACGCATCGCTCGACCGGGTCGCACGGTATGCCGCGGCTGATGCCGCTTCCGGACGCCCAACCGAACCTCTTCCACCGTTTGACCGCGAGCCTCGCTCCTGGCAGTCTGACAGCCCCATGATGCTGGAGGTGCTGGCGCATCAGCACCTCGAGTCGCCGCGGCTGGAAGGCTGGAATGAGCCGCGTCCCGGCAAGCTGCCCTTGCCGACCTTTGCGCCTGCCATCATGGCTTTCGGCATCATCATGTTTGCCATGGGGCTGGCCACAACCTGGTATGTCTGCCTGGTTGGATCCCTTATTTTCGCAGTCTCCGCGTGGCGGTGGACGGCTGAGCTGCAAGAGGAGTAACCATGGGCGTTTTCAAGGCAATCGCCGAAGTGAAAGAAGAAGTGGACCTGACCCGCAGGCGCTTCTTTATGGCCATCAGCGTGGGATCGGGCGGCCTTGTGGCTGCTGCGGCGAGCGTTCCCATCGTCGCCTTTCTGATCAGCCCCATGCTCCGGAAGTACCCGGGGCTTTGGCAGGATGTTGGGCCGCTGCATCAGTTTCCGGAGGGTGACACGGTGAAGGTGGACCTGGTCACCTCGGCCGGCCTGCCGTGGGACGGCCCGGCGCAGCGGGTGGCGGGCTGGCTCCGCCGCAACAACGAAACCAACTTCACGGTGTATTCCTCCAAGTGCACCCACCTGGGCTGCCCGGTGCGATGGATTCCCGGTCCGGAACTCTTTATGTGCCCATGCCACGGTGGGGTGTACCACAAGGACGGCGATGTGGCTGCCGGTCCTCCTCCGGAGCCGCTCCAGCAGTTCCCGGTGCGAGTCGTGGGCGACCGTGTGCAGGTGCAGTGGATCGACCAGCAAGTGCACTACGTGAAGAACGGCGGCCCCTGCCAGGGGTGCCCCCAGCAAAAGCCGGATAGCTCTCCGGCAAGTGAGGTATAGCCGTGCCGGAAACCACCGTGCAAGCTGCCGAAGGCCTCTTGTTCCGCCTTTTCGCGTGGGTCGAGGACCGAACAGGGATGGTCGCCAAGATCAAGCCCATCATGGAGCATCGGGTTCCCAAGGAAAGCAAGTGGGCCTATGTCTTCGGCTCGGCGACGCTTTTCTCCTTTATTCTCCAGATCGTCACCGGTGTTGTGCTGGCGACGATGTACGTGCCGTCGACAAACAGCGCGTTTCAAAGCCTCGAATACATTGAAACGACGGCCATCATGGGTCACGTCGTGCGCGGACTGCACTATTTCGGCGCGTCGGCGATGTTTATTTTCATCGGCGTTCACATGCTGCGAGTCTTTTTGTATGCCGCCTACAAGTACCCGCGCGAGGTGAACTGGACCTCCGGCGTCCTCCTGCTGATCTGCACACTGGCTATGGGCTTTACCGGCCAGCTTATGCGCTGGGACCAGAATGCCGTCTGGTCGGTCAATATTGCCGCGAAGCAGGGTGCCCGTGTGCCGTTTATCGGCGGCTTTATGCAGCACGTCATCTATGGCGGCGACCACCTGAGCGGACTGTCGTTGACTCGATTTTTCGATCTTCACGTCTTTGTCATCCCCGGTGTCATGATGGCCCTGGTTGGGCTTCATCTGTACCTGGTGCTTTATAACGGCATCTCCGAGCCGCCCAAGGCCGGTGCGCCGGTGGACCCGAAAACCTACAAGGCGCAGTACAAGGAGTTGGTCAAGAAAGAAGGGGTCCCGTTCTGGCCCGATGCGGCCTGGCGCGACGCTCTTTTCGGCTCACTGGTCGTCGCGGCATGCATCACCTTCGCCTTCATGTATGGCGCGCCCAAGCTGGTTCCTACACCCGACCCGAGCGTGATCCACGCGGACCCGCAGCCCGACTGGTACCTGCTGTGGTACTACGCCGTGCTGGCCTTGAGCCCGCACAGCCTTGAGTCCTACATCATGTTCCTGGCACCGCTCGCAGTGTTTGGCTCGATGCTTGCCTTGCCGTTCGTGTTTAACCGGGGCGAGCGCAGCGTCAGGCGGCGGCCGTGGGCCGTTGCCTGGGTCATCATCGTGCTCGTCGGCGTGCTGGGCCTTTGGCGGGAGGGTGCGGTCGCACCCTGGTCGCCGCGGTTTCAGTCGCCGCCGCTGCCCAACTCGCTTCCGACCACGGCTTCCAGCGCGGCTTTCCATGGGCAGGTCCTGTTTCACGACAAGGGCTGTGAGTACTGCCACACGATCAATGGTCTTGGCGGTTTGCGCGGGCCCAATCTTTCAAACGTGGCGAACAGGCTCACCGAACAGGACATGATCATCCGCATCATGAACGGGGGCAAAAATATGCCGTCGTTCGGCGGCGCACTGCGCACGGAGCAGGTGGGCTACCTGGTTGCCTACCTCCAGACTCGAAAGACCGGGCCTGTGCCGTATGTGACGCAGACACGCTGAAGCCGAGCGGATCCGGGCGCGCCACCGCCGCCGCCCGGATCCGAGGCCCTGGGTTTCGCGCCCGGCAAAGCTGCTGCTTGCGCGGCGGCGGGTGGAACCGACGCGACTACTTATCCCACTGTTCCGCTCACAAGAGCACTCCGCAGCAGCCCGCTGTTTGTTGTGTGCGACCGGCGAAGCCGCAGCAAGGCCGTACCAGCCCGCCCTGCCGGCGCGGGAACACCGGCATGCCCGCCGGGCGACCCTGCTTGCCGTGGGGTCACCTTGGGCCCAGGCGTTTTGTTATATTCATCCTGTAGATGAGGCTGTGTGCTGATCCGGACAGGCATGCAGGCTCGATCCAGACGTGGCCGGACAAGGGGTCCTGTACCCGCCCCCGGGGCTTCGCCGGACCGCAGACCGGGTCCAGACCGTTTCCTGGCTACAAGACGGTACACGGACGAGCGGCTT
>CAXTWU010000074.1:0-10456 GCA_964248025.1 uncultured Acidobacteriaceae bacterium
CGGCGTCGCGCATGCCGCTCGACACCATGCTGTCGGCGGCCGCGCGCACGTCGGCATCGGTGACGCGGCCGGCAAAGTGGTTCCAGCTGTTCCAGCCCATGGGCGGCGTGGAGGCCTGGGCGTGGAGCACGGGCGCGGCGAGAGCCAGGGCAAGGCAGAAAAGACGGCGGGGCGTTCGGGGTCCGATTTTCATAGGGGTGAATGGTTTCGCGAAGTGAACGATACCCGCCCGGGGCCAGGCTTGCAACCCCTGCGAGTGCGCATCGTATCGAGAACGGGGACAAACATGGCCAAACGACGGAATGGAACGATGACGTGGCTGCTGGCAGCGGCGGGGGCATGGGCCGCGACCGAAGTGGTGTTGCGTAGCTGGCGGCGGTACCCGGTGCGCGGCAAGGTGGTGGTGGTGACGGGTTCGTCGCGCGGGATGGGTTTGGCGCTGGCGGAGCGGTTTGCCCGGGCCGGGGCGCGGGTGGTGCTGACGGCGCGCGACCCGCAGGAACTGGAACAGGCGCGCTCGCTGCTGATGGGACGTGGCGCCGCCGGCGAAGACGACCTGCTGGTGCTGCCATGCGACCTGCGCGAGAACGAGCAAGTGCTGGGGCTGATGGCCGAGGTGGAGCGCCGCTGGGGCGCGATCGATGTGTTGGTGAACAATGCGGGGATCATCTCGGTGGGCCCGGTCGAGTCGCAGCCGCTGGAAGCGTTTGAAGACGCGATGCGGACCAATTACTTCTCCATGGTGCAGTGCTCGCTGGCAGTGCTGCCGGCGATGCTCGGGCGCGGTGACGGTGCCATTGTGAACATCACGTCCATCGGTGGCAAGCTTGCGTTTCCGCACCTGCTTCCGTATGTGGGGAGCAAGTTCGCGGCGGTCGGGTTTTCCGAAGGACTGCATGCCGAGGTACGCGCCAAGGGTGTGCGCGTGACGACGGTGACGCCGGGGCTGCTGCGGACGGGCTCGCCCGTGCACGCGGAGATTGTCGGGGTACGCAAGGAGGAGTTCCGGTGGTTCAACCTGGGCGATTCACTGCCGGGGGTTTCGCGCGACGCGTATGCGGCGGCGGACCGGGTGCTGCGCGCGACCGAGACTGGTGAAACGGAGCTGAGTATCACTCCGCAGGCGGCGCTGGCGGCTCGTCTGGGGTCGGTGGCTCCGGCGCTGACGGCGGCTGTGCTTTCGCTGGTGAACCGGGGGCTGCCCAAAGCCGACCTGAACGCGCGTGAGCCGTTGCCCGGGGCTTTGGCGCAGGGGAAGAATATCGACCCACTGACAGGTCTTGGACGGGAAGCGGAGCGTCGCTGGAACGAGTAGCTGTTTGGCTTGCAAGAAAAAGGCCTCCCGGATTGGGAGGCCTTTTCCATTATGCGGCTTGCGCAGGCTGGGTTGCATTTTGCGATTTGGGTACGATTGCGCCGGTGCGGTCGACCCAGGGGTCGATGACGACCTTGGTGCAGCCGTACTCCTTGTCGCGAAAAACACGAAAGGCTTCGGGAATTTCCTCGATGCCGATGCGGTGCGAAATGATGAAGCTGGGGTCGAGCTCGCCTTTCTCAATACGCCCAAGCAGCGGCTGAAGGTAGCGCTGCATATGCGTTTGCCCCATCTTCATCGTGATGCCCTTGCCGAACGCCGCGCCGAACGGAACCTTGTCGAGCAGGCCGCCGTAGACGCCGGGGAACGAGACGGTGCCGCCCTTGCGTACGGCCATGATGGCCTGGCGCAGCACGGTGGGCCGGTCGAAGGACAGACGTAGCGCTTGCTTGGTGCGGTCATAGAGGCCGCCCGGGCCGGTGCCATGGGCTTCAAGGCCGACCGCGTCGATGGCTGCGTCAGGACCGTTGCCGCCGGTCAACTCCCGCAGGCTGGAGAGCACATCGAATTTTGAGTAATCGAGCGTTTCAGCGCCGGCCTGCGCCGCGAGCGCAAGCCGCTCGGGAAAGCGGTCGATCGAAATGACGCGGGCGGCACCAAACATGAACGCACTGGCGACCGCAAAGATGCCGACCGGGCCTGCGCCCCAGATAGCGACGGTATCGCCGGGCCGGATCTGAGCGTTTTCAGCCGCCATGTAGCCGGTGGGGAAGATGTCGGTGAGAAAAAGCAGCTTCTCGTCGGGCAGATCGTTCTCAATTTTGAGCGGGCCTACATCGGCAAACGGAACACGCGCGTACTGCGCCTGCCCACCGGCATAGCCGCCGTAGATGTGCGAGTAGCCGTAGAGCGAGGCCCCGGAGTAGCCGTACATCTTCTCGGCGAGCGCGGCATTGGGGTTGGTGTTGTCGCACAGGCTGTACTGCGTAGTGTTGCAGAAGAAACAGCTGCCGCAGGCAATGGTGAACGGGATGACAACACGATCGCCGCGCTTGAGCTTCTTGACCGCAGGGCCGACCTCTTCGACGATGCCCATGAACTCATGGCCGACAATATCGCCGGGCTCCATGGTGGGGATGTAGCCGTCATAAAGATGAAGGTCGGAGCCGCAGATCGCGGTGCGGGTGATCTTGATGATTGCATCCTGCGGATTCAGGACTTTGGGGTCGTTGACGTTCTGGACTTCGAGCTTTTCTTTTCCCATCCAGCAAAGAGCTTTCATGCCACCTCCTGTTGTGCTGCCTGTTCGGGTGTCGGGTGCGCGATACCGCCGGTCGCGGGCGATGTGGGCTGCTGCTGCTGATCGCCGGTAGCGGCCTGCTTGAGCGGGGTCGCGAAGCCGCGGGTGCCGTGGGCCTGACCGCGCGTGGTGGGCACTTCGCCGGCCTCGGCCAGCTGCTTGAAGTGGCGCAGGTTTTCACGCACAAAGCCGCCGGGGGTGCGCGAAAACACGCCGCCAAGGGCTGCGGCGAGCTTGCCGCCCGGCAGCAGAAACTCCTGGTTGACGCGAACGACGGTGCCGCGGCCGCTGGCCGCCGGCTCAAAGAGGATTTGACCGGCGGAGGGCACGGGGGTGTCCTTCATGGAACGCCAGGCCAGGCGCTTGCCGGGCTCTTCGGCAGTCCACTGGGCGTCCCACTCCAGCGTTTGCCCGCCGTGCAGGGCGCTGCCGGGCAGGTCCATGACCCAGTGCGAAACGCCGTTGCCGAGGTCGGTCACGCTGCGGACCGACTCCATCCACAGGGGTGAGGTCTCGATGTTGTGCCACAGGTCGTAAAGCTCATCGGGCGAGCGATTGATGGTGAACGTAGCCTGCTCCTGGACGAGGCCCTTGAGCGGCAGGGCCTGCGAAACCGGCTTTCCTTTGATCCTGGAGTAGGCCAGGTAGCCGCCGGCGGCCAGCAGCGTGACCCGATTAAATAAGACGCGGCGCAGCAGGTAGGCCGAGGTGAGCGCGGCGGCGTAAAACAGGGGGCCTTTGCCGGCAAGCAGCTTGCCCGGGCCTTCGGTGGAGTAGGCGGCGACACTTTCTCGCGTGTGCGCGTCCAGATGGCTTTGTACGTCGGCTTGCATCATGCGATCCGTTTCCTTGTGTGAGTTTTCAAGACAGGCCAGGCCTGTGGTTCTGTTTCCTAGGATGCGGGGGGCGAGCTAGGGGTCCAAAGTGCTTGTTGTGCCGCGCGCAAGCCGGAGCGGAGCGCGCCGTGCACCGTGCCCGGGTGGCCGGTGATGTCGGTGTGTTCGCCCGCGAAGAACAGGGTGTGCTCGACCGGTTCGGCGAGCGTGGCGGAAGCGCCTACCGCACCCGCGGGAACGTAGCTGTAGGCACCGCGCGCGTACGGGTCGGCTTGCCAGTCGTGCCCATGCGCTTTCACCTCCATGTTGCTGAGGGAGCAACCGAAAACGCGGCCAAGCGAGTGGATCGCGGACTGCCGGAATGTTTGGAGGTCCGGCGTTGCGAGTGCCGCCGGGCCGCCGGCCCAGCAGGTGAGCAGCGGGCTTTGGCGGGGCGAGGTGGTCCAGTAGGTGGGCGGGTGCAGCCCCCGCGCGAACAGGAAGTGCATCCCATCCTGTTCGGGTGCCCAGAAGCGGTCTGTCCATTGAAGAACAAGACGCTGGACGTGGCCGGCGCGGAGACTTGCAATCGCCTGCATCAAGTCCGGCGGCTCCGGGTGAAACGCGACCGAGCCGGATTGGAGAACGCCGAGCGGGAGCGCGCACACGAGCCTGCCGGCGCTCCATTGGCGGCCGTCGCTCGCCTGGACGGTGCACCGGCCAGGCTGCCACTCGATGTGTTCGACGGGCGTGTCGAGTTGTAACGCAGCCCCGCCGGCAACAGCACGGTCGCGCACATACTCCGCAAGGGCGGAGTAGCCACGCGCCACCCGTGCGACGCGGTCGCCTTCGATCTCGTCCTCCGCTTGCTCCTGCCGCGCGAGGCCGAGGATGCCGATCACGCTCGCGTCGGCGGCGTTGAAACCTTCAACGTAGTTGCGGGCGCGAGCTTTGTCTTCGGCACTCGAGGAGGAGCGCGCGAGGTAATCGTCGAAGCTCATGTCTCCATGTTCATCGGCAAACGCGGCGGTGCCGTCGAGCAGCTGCCATGCGCCCCCGTCTTCCGGGCACGATTGCAGTTTGTCGTCCAAGAAGCAGCACTGGTCACCCTCCGCTTCGTAGGTTTCAAGGCCGGCTTCCGCGAGCAGGGCCAGCAGCTCGGGCGGGCGGCCGTGGATGAACTCGGCCCCGAGCTCGACCGGCTGCGCGAGACCGGGCTCGTGGTGGGTGAGCATGCGGCCGCCGACGTGCGGGTTGGCCTCCAGCAGCAGCACGCGCTTCCCTGCTTCGCTTAGAACGCGAGTGGCAGCCAGGCCGGCGATACCTGCGCCGAGTACGATCAGTTCATATTCGTTCGAAAGCATGCGTGGTGAGATGCCGGACGGCGGCGGCAATCGGGTGGGTCCAGTCGCCGGGTGTTTGCTGACGAAACAGACGCATACCGGAGTACCACGGCGTGGTATCGCCGAGGCCCCAGCGCCAGTCGGCGGCATAGGGCAGCAGCAGCAGCACGGGGATGCCGAGGGCCCCGGCGAGGTGGGCGAGCACGCCGTCGACGGTCAGCACGGCGTCGAGCTCCGCAATGCGGAGGGCCAGATTCGTTAGATCGGTTTCAATGTTTTGCGCCAGCGGGAAGACCTGGAGATCGGGTTCGCCGTCTTGTTGCAGGCTGTACCACTCGCAGTGTTTTGCAGCGGCGAGGCTCCGCGCGAGCAGCGGAAGCGGGATGGAGCGGAGCGGGTTCCAGTTGCTGGAGCGCCAGGAAAAACCGATCCGCAGGCCGCTGCGTTGTTTCGGCGGACGCCATATTATATAGTCCTTCGCTACCAGGCGCGGCACATCGAGGTAAGGCGGCGCGGGCAGGCTGGCCATGGTGGCGCGGACAATGCGTGGCAGCTCCATAATCTCGATCTGTGCGTTCCAGGCGGGCGGCTGCGCGGGGGCGAGCGGACCCCAGGAGATGACTTTCTCGACACCGCGGCAGGCGCGCAGGAGGGGAATGATCTCGGGGTGAGCTTCAACACAGAAAGAAGCAGCTTCTTCGCGGATTCGCGGCGCGAAACGGATGAACTGAAGGGCGTCGCCGAAGCCGTGAAGGCAACGCAGCATGACCTGTTTGCCGCGCAGGGACTCGCCGGTCCAGAAGCGCTGCGGGTTCGTCGCGTTTCGCGCACGGCGGTCGATGGCATCGCTGATCTTCCAAGCCGATTCGTAGTCGCCCAGGAGCATGCAGCACTCCCAGCGGCCGGCGTGGCAGCTGCCGGGGTCGGCACTGGCTTGCTCGGCGGTGTCAAAAGCGGCCAGCGCCTGGGGAATGGAGCGGGTCCCAAGCAGGGCTTGTGCATAGGCCAGGGCTGCCATGTTCAGCGGCGCAGGTTCGCGGCGGTGGTGCCTGCGATCGCTTCGAGCTCCACCGCGCGTTGCGCGCTGGTGTGCTCGGCCAGTACGCGAGCACGGGCCGCGCGACCCAGGGCTTCGCGTTCGTTCTCGGTGGTTTCACGCAGAATGCGCAGGACGTCTCCGGTCGTCGAGGCGAGCAGGATCTCTTTGCCGGGAGTGAGCAGTTGATCGAGGCCGGGCCACGTGTCGGAGATGATCGCGGCACCGCAGGCCGCGGCCTCAAACAAGCGCACGGAGGGAGCCCAGCCGGCAGCGACCATGCTGTCGCGCGTGAGGTTGAGCGTAAAGCGCGAGGAGCAGTAGAACGAGGGGTGCTCGGATGGAGGCACGTGCTCGAAGCGCCACACGTTGTCAGGCCAGCCAATGGACTCGGGATACTGCGCGCCGGCAAGGACGAAGCGAGCTTTGGGCGTTGCGAGCGCGGGCTCGACGAAGAGCGAATCGAGCTTCGGCTGGCGATCGGAAGAGTAGGTGCCGAGATAGGACAGAGCGCACTGGAAACGCTCGTCGACAGCTTGCGGCCGATGCGCGTCGGGGTCGACGGAGCAGTACAGCGGCAGGGCGCGTTGCGCGCCAAAGCGGACTTGAAGCTCCTGGAGAATGGGGCCGCCGGTGAAGCTGAGATAGGCATCGTATCGCGGGACCTGGTCGGCCCGCAGCGCCTCGGTCGCGCCGTCATGGCGCAGCCGCTCGATTGTGACAGGTGTGTCGATGTCGTAGAAAAACACGGGGCATTGAGCGTGCTTGAACAGGAAGTCTGCCGCGGCGACGCCGTCGGGAAAGTAGGACCCCACGATGATCAGATCACTCGAGCGAGCGGCCTCGGCGAGCCAGGGTTGTGCCTCGAACCACTCGCGGTAGAGCGTGACCTGGCAGAACGTGGGCACGGACAGATCGCGATACCCGCGGTACCAGGGGGCGTCGTACTCAAGGAAGCGAAGGCTGTGGCCGCGCGCGTGAAGCGCCTGGCAGAGGGAGCGATAGGTGGTGGCGTGGCCGTTGCCCCAGGCGGAGGTGATCGTCAGGCCGAGGATGCTGATCCTCACGCGCGGACCCCTGTGCCGCGTTTGGCAGCCCAGAACTGCTGCAGAAGGGTATGCGCCTGCTGTGCGCGTTGCGCGTAGGTGTGCTCGGCGAGCGCGCGGGCGCGCAGGCCTGCGCCGATGCGTTTCGCGGACTCGGGCGAATGGGTGCGGAGCGCGGTGACGATGTCGCCGGCGTCCCTGACAACCAGAATCTCTTCATCCGGCTTAAAGAAGGTTTCAACGCCGGGCCAAGCATCGCACAGCAGGCATGCGCCGCTGCCTGCTACTTCGAAAACGCGCGTGGGCGGCGAAAAGCCGACCTCCGCCATGGAGTCGCGATTGATGTTGAGCACCATGCGCGCGGAGCCGTTCACGGCGTTGTGTTCGCCCGTGGGCACGTGGCCCAGCCAGCGTACGTTTGGGGGCATCGGCTTGCCGCCCCAGCCTTCGCCGCCGAGTAAAAAGCTGAACTCAGGCGCGAGCTCAGCGGCACGGAGAAACAGGTCTTCGACGCGCTTTTCGCGGTCGGGCAGGCGATTGCCGAGGAAGACCAGGTCGGCCGCGTAGCGTGGGTCGGGCGGCACAGGGTAGTGCGTTTGGGGGTCAAGGCCGTTATGGATCTGCTCGCACACGGGCGCGCCCAGGGCCTTGTAACGGGCCATTGTTTGCGGGCCGCCGCCGTACAGCAGCGCGGCGTCGTAGAGCGGGAGCGCAGCGCGAAACGGGTCCGCCGGATTGGCTTCGGTGCGGGCGACGGTCGCGGGTGCGTCGACGTCCCAGATGCAGGCAAGCGCGCCGGGTCTGCGATATCCGGGCACGGCTGCTTCTAGAGCGGTGTCGTCGACGCCGATGCCTGAGTGCTTGACGAGCAGGTCGGCCGAGGGCGCGTGCTCGCGCAGCACGGCTTCCCAATCGCCGGGCTGGTAGACAACGGAGCGCGCATAAGGGAGGGAGTCGTAGTCGCGATTTTGCTGACGATTGAACGCATCTGGTTCGGCGTATGTGATGGTGTACCCGAGCGCATGGAGATAGCAGTAGATGCCGCGATAGTAGGTGGCCGCCCCATTCCAGTAGGAAGACAGAAGTGACGAGCCGAAAGCGAGGATGTTCAAGCCAGCACCTCGTCGAAGATGCCGGAAAGCTGCTCGGCACGATGGAGCGTGGTGTGCCGGGCGCGTACAGTCGCAAGGCCCTGCGCGGCCTGCTGCGCGCGCATGGCGGGGTCGTGCAACAACTCGCGGAGAGCTTCGGTCATCTCGCTTGCCGTGCGAGCCCAGCGGAAGTCGTGCGGGCCGAAGAGCGATTCGGCATCGTGCCACGGGGCGGAGACGAGCGGGATGCCGCAGGCAAGCGCCTCGAAGACACGGATGGTCGGGATGCCGGGAAGCTGGTCGGCGTACTGGCGACGCGGCACATGGACGGTGCAGGCAGCCGTTGCGAAAACAGGGGGCGCGTCAAGATTCGCCACGTAGCCGCCGTACTCGATTCCGGCGTCTGCGAGGGCGGCGAGGCCGCTTGCGGGGTAGCGCACGCCGTGCACCAGGGCGCGGCGCGCGGGGAGTGAGCGAGCCGGCTGCAGCAGAAAGCGCGCGAGCTCGTCGGTGCGTTCGTTGTCGCCCCAGTTGCCGATCCAGACGAGGTCGCGGTCGGGCTTGGTGTCAGGCTGCGGTTGAAAGACGGAGATGTCGGCGGCCTCGTGCAGGGTCCACACGCGCGCAGCACCCAGGCGTTCGCGGTAGATGCGGCGCAGAGCTTCGCCGAAGGCCAGCACGCCGTCGAACTCGGCGATGCGCAGGCGCGCGATTGCTTCAGGGCTGGAGGATGCGCGATGGTGCGTGTCGTGAAACAGGACGCGGAAGCCATGCCGCGCGCGCAACGTGAGCACGCGATCAATCAAAGCGGGCTCGCTCCACTCATGCACGACCACGATGTCAGCTTCGCGCATAGCGGTGTCAAAGAGAGGATCGGTGCAGGTTGTGTAGGTGCGAAGGTCGAGCTCTGGGTAGGTCGCGGCGAAATGCGCGAGCGACCGCCGCCCGCGCTCGCCTTCGCACAGGAGGTTGGTGTAGGACCAGCTGTCGGCGGGCTCAAGCGCAACGACGCTGTGGCCGAGTGTAAGGAGGCCGCGCAGCAGGCCGCGCAGAAAGTGAGCGTTGCCGTTGTTCCAATCGGAGCGGAGGGAGTGCGCGCAGTAGACGATGCGGCGCAGGCTCATGCGGCGTGAACCCGTGCGAGCGAGCCATACAGCGACTCGTGCCGGGCGACCATGGCCGAGGCGGTGTAGCGGCTGCGCGCGCGCTCATGCGCGAGTTTCGCCTGCAGCTCGATGCTTTCGGG
Source organism: uncultured Acidobacteriaceae bacterium (assembly GCA_964248025.1). Classification (GTDB taxonomy): domain Bacteria; phylum Acidobacteriota; class Terriglobia; order Terriglobales; family Acidobacteriaceae; genus EB88. The sequence goes on from CAXTWU010000074.1 coordinate 9,193, forward strand.
CTGCTCCGCAAGGCCGCGCAGGGTGCGCTCGAGCGCCTGCGGGTCGCCTGCTGGATAGAACAGGGCGGCTTCGTCCCAGATTTCACGCAGCGTCGGCAGATCGCTGAGCACCAGCGCCGCGCCCGAGAGCGCGGCCTCGAGCGGGGCCAGGCCAAAGGGCTCGTAGCGGGAGGTTGCAATGTAGATGGCAGTGCGGCTGTACCACTCGCGCAGCTCGCTGGCGCTCCGTTTGCCGAGGTAGGTAAGCCTGTCGCTGCCGAGCGCCGGGGCGGCATTCGCAGTATGCGCCGGGGCGTGCGGCGGAGCGGGTTCACCCGCGATGTAGAGGGGCAACGGTACGTGGACGTCTTCCAGCAAGGCAACGTTCTTGCCTGGATCCCAGGCACGGCCCACGGTGATGGCCTGCAGGGTTTTGGGCCGGTTTGGGAGGAACAGCTCCGGGGAGCGGCCGTTTGCGACGACTTCGATAGGCCGGTCGATGCCGTACTGCTCCCGCAGCTCGCGTGCCATCCAGGCAGTGGGCGCGGCCAGGCGTGTCGCAGCCAGCAGGCCCCCGCGCACGACTGCGGTGTAGGCGCGCAGACGGCCGTTGTCAGGGGCAGGCTCTCGATGCACGGCGGACCACCAGCTGAGTACATCGCTGTGCCCAGTGACAAGGACGGGCAGCAGATTGGACAGGTCCCCGAAGGCGAACTGGTTGGAGTGCAGGAGGTCGGGTTGCAGGCGCGCGACGAGCGCACGCAGCAGCTCAGAGGATCGCTGGAGATCCTCGCCGGCGTTCTCCATCCACTCCAGGCGGTACTCGGTTTCAATACACTCGAAGCGCTGCGAATGCATGCTCGCGACCCATGCGCGCTGCCCAGCGTCCAGCGGAAAGCCGAAGCTGACAAGCGTGACGCGATGGCCACCGCGGACGAGGCCCGCGCTCAGCTCTTCGGTATAGGTCCATACGCCGCCGACCGAATCGGTCGTCAGAAGGACATGCATTCCAGCTCCTCCAGTGCTACCGGGTGTTCCTCCTGGATGTCGCTCCAGCCTCCATCGGCAAACAAGCCGAGGTAGTAGCGGTGCGCACGCTCCCAGGCGTCGTCGTCAGGTGCCGCGCCAAAGGTTTGCAAGTAGAGCGGTGAGCCGGGGAACGGAAACATGGGCACGGGCTCAGAGACCCAGACACCTTTCGCTTTGAGTTCATCCTGCCAGGCTTGCACCTCGGCCGCATTGTCATGCGCGGTGCGGATCAGGTTGGCCTGCACCCAGGGGATGC
>CAXTWU010000075.1:0-10411 GCA_964248025.1 uncultured Acidobacteriaceae bacterium
CCGCCCGCCCCATTCAAACACTGGATGCTGGCCGAGATTCACGAGCAGCCGCAAACGCTGGCCCGGACCCTGGCGCGCTATGTCGAGGGCCGCGCCTTTCGCGACGAAGCCATCGCGCCCGCGCGGGACTGGATCGCGCGGCAACGGCAGTTGCTCCTCGCCGCCAGCGGATCAAGCCGCCACGCCGGGCTGGTGGCCGAGGTACTGATGGAAGAGATCAGCACCCTGCCGGTGGACGTGGAATATGCGAGCGAGTACCCGTACCGCGAGCCGAAAGCGCGCAGCCGGGCGGGCATGGTGGTGATCTCGCAGTCGGGCGAAACCGCCGACACCCTGGCCGCACTGCGAAAAGGCGCGGAAGACGGCTGCGACACGCTGGCCATCACCAATGTCGCGAACTCTACCATGGCGCGCGAGGCCGGGGTCTCGATGCCGACCGAGGCCGGCCGCGAGCTCGCCATCCCAGCGACCAAAAGCTTTACCGCGCAGTTGCTGGTGCTGGAACTGCTGACGCTGCTGGCCGCCCGTTCGCATGGGGATCTGCCGGACGATGCGCTCGCGGCGGCCCTCGTCCAGTTGCAAACTCTGCCCGAGCTGATGGCCTCGCAGCTCGCAGGCTGGCAGGCCGCCGTCGAGCCCATCGCACGGCAGTTCAGCGATCGCAACAGCTTCCTGTTTCTGGGTCGCGGCGTCCACTACCCCATCGCGCGCGAGGGCGCTTTGAAACTCAAGGAAAGCGCCTACGTGCACGCCGAAGCCTACCCCAGCGGCGAGCTGAAACACGGTCCCAACGCGCTGGTCAGCGAGGGCATTCCGCTGGTCATGCTCGCGACGTTTGAGCCCGGGAACCCGCAATCAGCCCTGCGCCACGCCAAGGTCATCCAGCTGATGCGCGACATGCGCGCGCAGGGCGCGACGATCGTTGCTATCGCAAACAAAGGCGACGGGGAAGCCGCCGATCTGGCAACCGCCGTCATCACCGTCGAGCCCGCGAGCGAGCTGCTGCTGGCCATTTGCGAGGTCATCCCGCTCCAGCTGTTCGCTTACTACACGGCGGTGGCCCGCGGCATCGATGTGGACCACCCGCGCAACCTGGTCAAGGCCGTTGTATCCGAGTAGACCGGCCTCGCCTACGGTCGCAGCAAGTCCGGCTGCCGTGCGGCCAGCTCGCCGATCAGCTCACCAAAGAGCGTATTGGCCCAGGCAAACCACGCCCGCGTAAACTGCCCCGCGTCGTTCCGGTTGTAGCTCTCGTGCACAAAGCCGCTGCCCGCCGACGCGGTTCGCAGCATCAGCACCGCGCTGCGGATCTCCGCGTCGGACGTGCTGGTCAGGGCGTAAACCGTCTGCGACATGGGCCAGATCATCCCCGCGCCCTCGTGCGGGCCCCCGATACCCTCGCCTGCCGTGCCGCGGAAAAACCACGGATTGCGCGGGCTCCAGACAAATGCCCGAGTACGCGCATACAGCCCGGCGTCGGGCGAGGCGTCGAGATACGGCAGCCCCAGCAGGCTCGGCACATTCGCGTCGTCCATCAGCATCTGCCCGCCGAAGCCGTCCACCTCGTATGCCCAGATGGTTCCCGCCGGTGTTGTGGCGATCGCGTGCTCGCGCAGCGCCGCTTCCACCTCACCGGCCAGCGTTTCGGCATCGTTTGCCAAGGCGGCATCGTGCAGCACCGCATTCGCCATCTCGGCCAGCTGCCGCAGCGAGCGCACGGCAAACAGGTTCGACGGCACCAGGAACGGCAACACACACGCATCATCCGACGGCCGAAAGCCCGAGAAGATCAGCCCAACCGGTTTCACCGGGTTGCCGTAACCCTTCTCGCCCAGGGTTTCGGTCGGGGAGGGTGAGACACGCTGAAAGTGATACGGCCCCAGCCCCTGCTTGCGCTGCTGCACGCGCATGGTCGCCACCAGGAGCCGCATCGCATCGTGCCACCGCGCGTCAAACGGCTCCGTGCCGCCGGTCGCCTTCCAGTAGCCGTGCGCCAGGCGAACCGGGTAGCACAGCGAGTCCAGCTCGTACTTGCGCTCGCCCACGCCGGGCCGCATCTCGGTCTGGTCCGTTCGGCTCCAGGCGAGCGGCGGCGCGTTCAAGTCTGCCATAAATGCATTGGCGTAAGGGTCGATCAAAAGGCACCGCACCTGCCGCCGCACGACCCCTTCGAGCAGCGCGCGCAGCCTCGCATCCTCCCGCGCAAAAGGCAGGTACGGCCATACCTGCGCCGACGAATCGCGCAGCCACATTGCCGGGATATCGCCCGTGATCACCGCCGTGTCGGGCTTGCCTTCAAACGTGCCGGGCTCAACCGTGGTATCGAGCGTGTTGGGGAAGCAGTTCACAAACATCGCGGCCAGCTCCGGGTCCGCGATGCGCGCGCGGGTTTCCAGGAGGTAGCGCTCAACAGCCTCCGAGCGAAAGCGCCGGTCCGCCGGTGCCGGTCGCCGGTCGGGAAACGTCAAAGAGGCGGAAGCCTGAAACAGGGAACGACCGGTTCGCGGCAGCAGCAGCCCCGCCGTTGCCAGCCCTGCCGTTTGAAGCGCAACGCGCCGTGTCATGCCGTTTCCACCAAGTTGCCCATTTGCACTCTGTCGGTCCACACTGGAAAGGATACCAAGCGCCGAAACATCGCGCCGGGGGTTACACATACATATGCTGTCTCGCAGAGCTTTTCTTCAAACTACGGCCAGCGCGGTGTGCGCCGCAGCCGCCACCCGCAGCCTTCCTGCCTTTGCAGCGCCCACCGGCGACGACGCCGGCAATCCCGCACGCTGGGTCGACCCGCGCATCGGCACCGGCGGCCATGGGCACTGCTTCCCCGGCGCGGCGCTGCCGTTCGGCGCCGTGCAGCTCAGCCCGGACACCTACAACGACGGCTGGGACTGGTGCTCGGGCTACCACGTCTCCGACGCGTCCATCATGGGCTTCAGCCACACGCACCTGAGCGGCACCGGCTGCGGCGACCTGCTCGACTTCCTCGTCATGGCCGGCACCGGTCCCGTTCGTCTCACACCCGGCTCACGCGAAAACCCGGGCGAAGGCTACCGTTCGCGCTTCAGCCATGCCGACGAGCACGCCGAGCCCGGCTACTACTCCGTGCTGCTGCAGGACCCGCAGGTACACGTCGAGCTGACCGCGACCGAGCGCACCGGGCTTCATCGCTACACGTTCCCGGCCAGCAGTGACGCCTGGCTCATCGTGGACCTCAACCACAGCTATCTCAACAACGGCCAGTCCTCCGTCACCTCGGCGGAGCTGAGCGCCCCGGCGCCCGACCGTCTCGCCGGCGGCCACGTCGAGCGTGCCTGGGGACCCAACCGGCAGAGCTTTTTCACGCTGGAGGTTTCCAAGCAGCCCACCAAGGTGGTGCTGTACTCCGACGACCAGCCCGTCGCCCAAAGCACAAACCAGCCCAACCCGCTCACCGGCAAAAACCTGAAAGCCGTGCTGCACTTTTCCACGGCGGCGAATGAAGCCATCCTCGTCCGCACCGGTATCTCGGGGGTCAGCGCCGAAGGGGCCGAGCGCAACCTGCGCGCCGAGCAGGCGGGCTGGGACTTCCAAGCGACCAAAGCCGCGGCGCAGCAAAAGTGGCGAGACCAGCTTTCGCGCGTTTCCGTCGAGATCGCGAACCCCGCGCAAAAGCACATCTTCTACACCGCGCTCTACCACCTGTCGCTCGGCCCCACGCTCTTCGACGACGTGGACGGCCAGTATCGCGGCATGGACGCCGAGGTGCACCGGCTGCCCGCGGGCGAGCACAACTACTCCACTTTTTCACTGTGGGATACCTTTCGCGCCGCGCACCCGGCCTACACGCTCATGCAGCCGGACCGTGTACCGGCCTTTGTCAACACGCTGATCCGCATGGCCCAGCAAAGCCCGGAAGGCATGCCCGTGTGGCCGCTGCAAGGCACGGAAACGGGCACCATGACCGGCTATCACTCCGCCGCCGTGATGGCCGAGGCGATCCACAAGAACTTCCCCGGCATCGACGCCGAGGCTGCCTACAAAGTCATGATGCAACGTGCCATGGTCGACAACTTCGAGGGCCTGCCCTACTACCGGCAGCTCGGCTATATCCCGGCCGACAAGGAAGGCGAGTCGGTCTCGAAGACCTTTGAGTACTGCTACGACGACTGGGCCATCGCACACGTCGCGCAAAAGCTGGGCAAAGGGCAGGACGCGGCCATGCTGCGCACCCGCTCCACCAACTACCGGCACTTCTTCAACCCGGCCAATAACTTTATGCAGCCCAAACTGCTCGACGGCGCATGGGCCGTGCCCTTCGATCCGATCGACATGGGCCATTCCAGGCGCTGGCGCGATTACACCGAGTCGAACGCCTGGCAAACCTCCTTCGGCATCCAGCACGACCCCGCCGGGCTAATCGCCTTGTACGGCGGAAATCAGCCCTTTGTTGCGCGGCTCGACACGCTCTTCAACATGCCCTCCACCCTGCCGCCCGACGCACCGCCCGACATCGCCGGCATGGTGGGCCAGTACGCGCACGGCAACGAACCCTCGCACCACATTGCCTACCTGTACGTGTACGCGGGCGCGCCCTACAAAACACAGGCGCGCATCCGCATGCTGCTCGACACCATGTACCACGCCGAGCCCGACGGCATGGCCGGCAACGAGGACGTGGGCCAGATGTCTGCCTGGTTCCTGCTGTCCTCGCTCGGCTTCTACCCGGTCGACCCGGTCAGCGGCAACTACATCCTGGGTTCGCCGCTGGTGGAGCGCGCTACCGTGCGCCTCGGCGCCGGGAAAACGCTCGCGATCGAGGTCAAGCGCACCGACCCCGCGCACCCCTACGTGCAAAGCTGGACGCTCAACGGCAAGGGGCAAACGCGCGCTTGGTTCAACCATGCGGAGATCGCAAACGGCGGACGGCTCGTGCTGTTCATGGGCCCGGAGCCGAATCTCCAATTCGCCGCCGCAGCCGACCAGTTGCCGCCCTCGCTCGTGCTGTAAACCTCCCCCGCTTTGCAACGGGCAGCCGCGCGCATCCGCTTCCAGCGCCGGCTGCCGGTCCTCACCCGTTCCATCCCCGCGCACCATCCTCCCACCGGCTTGGGGGCATTGTTCCCCCGCCTGCGATCCCCCACGCAGAAACGCTTCCATTTTCCTCTTGCGGCGTATGCACGTCCGCGTTACATTGGGGTTCATTTCCATACAAGAACTGTTCAAGTCCGTCCCAAATGAACATTTGCCCTCTCGTTGATTCACTTTCAGCCAACGACTCCGAGCCGGCAGCCCTTCCCCAATTCCCGTAGGCTCCTGCTCAACTTCGGTTCAACATGCAAGCACACAGCGCTCAGCCACAACACACCGCTGGAGGCCCCCGAATGAGAACACGCGCCGCCCTTGCCACTCTTCTGCTCCCCGTTCTAAGCGCTGCCGCGCACGCACAGGACATCAGCGCCAAAGTGACCGGAACCGTCACTGATCCTTCGGGTGCCGTGGTTGCAAACGCAACCGTCACGGTCCGCGAAGTTTCGCGCGGCGTGGACACAACCGGGACCACCAACGCTTCCGGCTCGTACTACATCGGCCCGCTCGGCCCCGGCAACTACCAGCTCACCGTGCAGGCACCGGGCTTCACCACCGTGCAGCACCCACCGTTTACGCTGGTGCTCGACCAGACCGCCCGCATCGACATCGCTATGCCAGTCGGGCAGGAGTCGCAGACCGTCACCGTTTCCAGCGCGCCGCCGCTGCTTGAAACCGACCAAAGCTACCTGGGCACCGTGCTGGACGCGCATGCCAACGTGACCCTGCCGCTGGCCACGCGCAACTACAACCAGCTGACCCTGCTCTCGCCCGGCGCGGTTTCAACCAATCCGGGTTCGTTCACCGGCCCGCAGGCCTCCTTCCAGGTGGGCCGCCCCTACATCAACGGCAACCGCGAGCAAACCAACAACTACCTGCTCGACGGCACCGACAACAACCAGATCGACAACAACGACGTGGCGTTTTCACCCAGCGTGGACGCGATCCAGGAGTTCAACCTCATCTCGCAAAACGCGCCCGCCTCCTACGGCAACTACCTGGGCGGCGTCATCAGCGTCACCATCAAATCCGGCACTAACAAGTTCCACGGCGATGTGTTTGAGTTCATTCGCAACGATGCCTTCAACGCCAACACCTGGGCCAATGGCCTCGGAGCCGGCACCTCCACCGGTGTGCTGCCGACCCCCAAGCTGCGCTGGAACGAGTTCGGCGGTACACTCGGCGGCCCCATCGTGAAAGACAAGGTGTTCTTCTTCGTCGATTACCAGGGCTCGCGCTTCGACCAGCCCGGGACGACCAACCAGTACACCGTGATCACCGCGGCCGAGCGCCAGGGCGATTTTTCGGCTGTGTGTACGGCCGGCTTCACCGGCGCAGGGCTCTGTAACAACCTCGCGCAGCAGCTTTACAATCCGTTTTCCGGCAACACCCCCGCCACCCGGCAGCCGTTTCTCAACAACCGGATCAACGTGCCGTTCAGCGCGGCAGCGACCAAAATCCTCAACTCGCCCCTTTATCCCGAACCCACGGTCGGGGGTGGAGCCACACAAAACAACTCCACCAACAGGACGCAGTCCTACACCAACAGCGACCAGGGCGACGCGCGTATCGACTGGGCGATCAACGAAAAAAGCAAGTTCTATGCGCGCTACTCGCAGCAGAACATCACCAACCCCACCACCAACAGCCAGCTCCTGCAGGGCAACTCGGTCAACCAGTTCCCCCTGTACAACGGCGTGATTGACTACGACCGCACCATCAGCTCTACCTTTCTCAACACCTTTCGCGTCGGCGGCAGCTACTTCCCCGTCACCGAAGGCCCGACCAACCCTACCGGGCAGAACCTGCCGCAGGTCTTCGGCATCGCAGGCACCGCTCCCGGGCAGACCTTTTTGCCGGCGCAGAATTTCTCAGGGGCCACCTACGGACCCGGCTTCGGCAACGACGACCTTGTCTCGGAGTTCCACGACACCGTGCTCGAACCGCAGGACCATGTCACGCTGATCCGCGGCAAGCACAGCCTCAGCCTTGGCTTTGAATACTTCTACTACAAGACCAACGTGTTCTATTCCAACGCCGGTCTCGCCGGGACCTTCGGCTATGACGGCTCTTTCACCAGCAACCCCTCGGTCAGCGGGGTCGATCCCACAACCGGCAAGCCGGAAAGTTCCACCGGCTGGGCCGAAGCCGACTTCCTGCTCGGCCTGCCGGAAAACGTGGCGCTGGGCGCGGGCGGCGGCCGCAGCCTGCGCAACAGCCTGTACGCCGGCTACGCGCAGGACGATTGGCGCGCCGCACCCAACCTGACCCTCAACCTGGGCCTGCGCTACGAGATCACCACGCCGCGCGCCGAGGCTCACAACCTTGCCACCAACTACAACCTGCAAACCGGCGCGGTTGAGATCGCGGGACAGAACGGCAACTCCAAGGCACTCTACAACCAGTACGACGGGGCCACCAACGTGCAGCCCAGGGTCGGCTTTGCCTGGCAGCCGAACGGCGCTGAGGGCAGAACCGTGGTTCGCGGCGCTTACGGCATCTCCAACTTCACCGAAAGCACCGGCACAGGCAACCTCCTGTTCCAGAACCCGCCCTTTGCCATTCCCCTCAACGTCACCTATGCCGGCGTGTCACAGGCCTTGCCGGGCAGCACCCTCGACCAGGGCTTCTCCTCGTTTCCCTCCTCGGGCTGCACGGTCGCCGCGGCGCAGGCGCAATCGCCCTTGTGCTTTACGGGCACCAGCATCCATGCGTTTGCCCCCAACGGCTTCCGCCCCGCGGTCTCACAGCAGTGGAACCTGACCACCCAGTTCCAGCTCAACAACTCCTCCACTTTCCAGCTCGGCTATGTGGGACAAAAGGTGGATCACCTGGCATCCATCGCACTGATCAACCAAAAGGTCCTGCACCCCGGCGGTGTCATCACGCCCAGCCCATACCTCAACCCCACCCTGCAAAGCCTGGTCGGGCAGGCCCGGTTAACCTCGTCCACAGGCTTTTCCAACTACCACTCGCTGCAGGCCAGCTTCCAGCAGCGCCTCACCCATGGGCTCCAGTTCCAGGCCAACTTCACCTGGTCCAAGTGCATGGGCAACACCTCCGGCTTCTTTGCCGAGTACGGCGACGGAAACCCGGGGGCCTCGCAGGCCGGCAACAACCACTTCTTCTTTCAAAATACCTATGACCCGCACGCCGACTACGGCCGCTGCGACCAGAACGTCGCCAGCTCCGGCAACGGTTTCGTCACCTATGATCTGCCCGTCGGACGCGGACGCATGTTCGGCGGCAACATGAACCGGGCCCTCGACGCAGCGGTCGGCGGCTGGCAAGCAAACGCCATCACCACCCTCCACTCTGGCTTCCCCATCACGGCCGAGGCCTCGACCGACGAGTCCGGGACCACCTCCGGCTTTGAACGCGCCGACTGTGCCGGGCAGCCCCGCTCCCTCGGCTACCATAAGGTTCCGGGCCAGCAGGGCTACATCTGGCTCGATAACTCCACCGTGTCGGAGCCCGCCCTCCACACCTTTGGCAACTGCCAGGTCGGCAGCTTCACCGGGCCGGGCCTGCAAACCTTTGATCTGAGCCTTTTCAAGAGCTTCGCCGTTCTTGAAAGCGACAGCATACAGTTCCGCGCTGAAGCCATCAACGTCCTCAACCACCCCATCCTGTCCGCGCCCAACGGCAACGTTGGCAACCTCGCCACCTTCGGCCGGATCAGCAACGCACAAGGCGAGCGCAACCTCCAGTTCGCCATCAAGTACCTGTTCTGACGCCACCCTCACCGGGAACACAAGCCGGAGAGCTGCCATGTCTCCGGCCTTTCTCCTCAGTCAGCTTTTCTCATCGATGCAAAAAGGGCCGCGATTTCTAGATCGCGGCCCTTGGGTTCTGTAGCTGGTCCAGGTTATGCTGTCGCCACCGCGCCGGCCGCAGCCGGTTTCACCGAGGTCAGCTCCGCCGCCACCCGCTCGGTCGTGAACGCTTCGATCGTGTCGCCCTGTTGCAGGTCCGAAAAGCCCGCAACGCCCACGCCGCACTCCATGCCGTTCGTGACCTCGCGCACATCGTCCTTGAAGCGCTTGAGCGACTGCAAACGGCCCTTGTGCACCGGTTCGCCGCCGCGCATCACGCGCACCTCGGAGTCGCGCCGCATCGAACCGTCCGTGACCCGGCAACCGGCAATGGTGCCGATCTTCGGAATCCGAAACACCTCGAGCACCTCGGCCTTGCCCAGGTAGCTTTCCCGGTACACAGGGTCCAGCAGCCCCAGCATCGCCTTGCGAATTTCGTCCTGCAATTCGTAAATGATCGAGTGCAGACGAATCTCGACCGACTCCTGCTCGGCCAGGTCGGCCGACTTGCGGTCAGGCCGCACATTGAAGCCGATGATGATCGCGTTGGAAGCGGATGCCAGCAGCACGTCGCTTTCCGTGATCGCGCCCACGCCCGAGTGAATGACCTTGATGCGCACCTTCTCGGTCGACATCTTTTGCAGCGAGTCGGCCAGCACCTGCACCGAACCCTGCACGTCGCCCTTGATAATCAGCGGCAGCTCCTTCATGCCGGCCTGCTTGATCTGGTCGGCCAGGCCTTCCAGCGTCACGCGCGAGCTCTTGGCAAGGGTCGACTCGCGTTCCTTCATCCTGCGGTACTGCGCGATCCCCTTGGCCTTGTCGCGATCGCTCACGACCAGAAAGGTATCGCCCGCATCCGGCATCGCTTCGAGACCCAAAATCTCGACCGGCGTCGAAGGCCCGGCGATCTCGATCGGCCGTCCACGGTCGTCAAACATCGCCCGGATCTTGCCAAACGTGTTGCCGACAATGAACGAGTCCTGCGCCCGCAACGTTCCGTTCTGCACCAGGATCGAAGCCACTGCACCGCGTCCGCGGTCCAGCTTCGCCTCAACCACCGTACCGACAGCCGAGCGGCCCGGCGTCGCCTTCAGGCTGGCTACGTCCGCTGTAAGGGTGATGTTTTCGAGCAGCAGGTCCAGGTTCAGCCGCTTCTTCGCCGATACATCGACGAAGACAGTATCGCCGCCCCAGGCCTCCGGCACCACGCCGCGATCGCCCAACTGCTGCTTCACCCGGTCCCCGTTGGCCTCCGGCTTGTCGATCTTGTTGACCGCGACAATGATCGGCACACCCGCGGCCTTTGCATGGTCCACGGCTTCGAGCGTCTGCGGCATCACGCCGTCATCCGCCGCCACCACGATCACGACGATGTCCGTAACCTTGGCACCACGGGCCCGCATGCGCGTAAAGGCTTCGTGGCCCGGCGTGTCCAAAAAGACAATTTCGCGCCCGAATGCAGGCGAATCAGGCTTGTTGATCCGCACCTTGTAGGCACCGATATGCTGCGTGATGCCGCCGGCTTCGCC
>CAXTWU010000076.1:0-10332 GCA_964248025.1 uncultured Acidobacteriaceae bacterium
GGCCTCCCCGCAAACCCACCCGCAACTTTCCCCGCAGTCGCCGGCCTATGGCGGGACGCCCAACGGGAAGTACCCGGGACAAGCCCAGGGCTACCCACAGCAGGCTCCACCACCGTCTGCCTACGGCGATGCCGGCCAAAGCTACCCAAACGGGAACTACCCTGGCCAGAACTACCCGGCGGAGGCGCAGGGCTACCCGCAGCAGGGTGACGGCTATGGTGCTTACGGCGGCTACGGCCCGCGCGGCAACGCGCAACCGCCCTTGGCAACCGGCGCGCTAGCTGTTCCGCCCCAACAGCAGAATGCAAGCGGCCCCGTGATACTGCCGGCCGGTACACTGCTGTCCGTGCGTACCGCCGGGCCGCTGTCAACCGGCAATCTTGCGGGTGGCGAGTACTTCCAGGTCACCGCCGCGCAAAGCCTTTACGTAGGCGGAGTCGTCGCGATTCCGCGGGGCGCCGTGCTGACCGGGCAGGTGGTCGCGGCGAAAAACGCCGGTCCTCTGGGCGGCAGTCCCCGTCTGGAGCTACGCTTGTTGACGCTTCAACTCGGCGGCCTCGCTTACCCCGTCGTTACGGACACCTGGTCCAACCAGGGCCCCAGCAAAACCGGCTACACTGCAACCAACACGGTCGGGGGCGCGGCTCTTGGGGCGCTGATCGGCGCGGCGGCCGGCGGCGGCGTGGGAGCCGGGGTCGGCGCCATCGCCGGCGGTGCCGCCGGGGTTGCGGTTTCCGGGGCGACGCACGGCCCGCGGCTCGACCTGCCGCCCGAGGCCCTGCTCCAGTTCCATATCGAGCAGCCGCTGACCCTGCAGCCCGTTTCGTACGACGAAGCCGCCCGCCTGGCCGCTGCGGCGCCGCAACCGCCCGTATTGCAGCAGCGGCCGCTTCGCCCGGTCTATATTTCCCCCTACCCGTACATGGCCCGGCCTTACCCTTACTACTATTCCCGCTACTAAGCAGGACGGCTTTGCCGCAGGCGAAGCCGTCTGCTCTCTTATAGTGAAACTATGACACCGGTTCCCGCTCCTCCCACGGCTCCGCCGCGCTCGCATCTTTCCCGGCGCGCATTTCTTGGCGTAGCCGGGGCCGCGGTCGCCGGCACCGCGCTGTACGCCGGGGAGATCGGACGCCACCAGCTCGAAATCGAGCGCCGCACCATTGCCATCCGTCGCCTGCCCGACGCCTTTCACGGCTTCCGCATCGTGCAAATCTCCGATATTCACCTGGCCGAATACACCGAGCCGTGGTTTGTGGCGCAGGCTGTCCGCGAGGTCAATCGTCTCAAACCCGATGTTGTTATGCTCACCGGCGACTTCATCTGCATGGGCCCGGTCCAAAAACGCAGCGCCGAAAAGTACGCCCCACTGTGCGCCGAGCTGGTCGGCAAAATCGAGTGCCCGCACCGCTACGGCGTGCTGGGCAATCACGACTGGATGGTCAACGGCGACCTGGTCGTCGCTTCCATGGCCTCGGTCGATATCCCCATCCTCCACAACGCCAGCCTGCCGTTTGAGCGCGATGGGGCGCGCTTGTGGATCGCCGGCATCATGGACGCGCTCAGTTGGGAGTCGGACGTGGGAGCCGCTGTTCCCAAAACCGCCCGTGCTGACCGTGAACCCGTCATCCTGCTGGCCCACGAGCCCGACATTCTGCCCGCCGTGGCCCGCTACGACGCATTTGATCTGATGCTTTCCGGCCACACGCACGGCGGCCAGGTGCGCCTGCCGTTTATGCCCCCATTGATGCTGCCTCCGCTAGGCCAGCGATTTGTGGAGGGCCACTTCCAAATGGGCCGCACCCAGCTCTATGTCAATCGCGGTATCGGGGCAGTCGGCCTGCCGTTCCGCTTTCGCTGCCCGTCCGAGATTACGGAACTGACCCTGGTGCCCGCCTGAGCAACCGCTATACTAATAGCTAAAGCAACCTCCCTGCGCCCGCCCGTCACCCGGCGCCCACGCGGGACTCAAAGGCCCCACCGACCTCATGATCCGTTTCCTGCAAAAAGACAACCGCTTTATCAAGGCGATCTTTATCGTCATCATCGCCGTCGCATGCATCACCATGGTGATCACTCTGGTGCCCGGCATCTTCCAGTCTGCCGCGGGCGACGGAAACACCTATGCCACGGTTCGCGGCGGCAATGTGTTCACGCGGATCTTCGGCGCGACCACACCCATTTCGACGCAGGACGTGCAGCAGGCCGCGCAGCGCATGATCCAGCGCCAGGGCTGGCCGCAGGCGGCACTGCCTTTTGTGATGCAGCGTGCCGGCCAGGGCCTGATCCAGCAGGCCGTCATGATCAATGAGGCCAACCGCCTCGGCCTCCAGGTCGATGACGAAGCCGTGCGCAAATTTCTCCACTCCGGCCCTATCGGCGCGGCCCTGTTCCCTAACGGCCAGTACATCGGCCAGGTCCGTTACGCCGAGCTGATCCAGGAAAACTTCGGCCTTTCCACCGAGCGATTCGAGGCCGAAATCAAAAAGGAAATGGAAGAAGCACGCCTGCGCGACCTGATCACGGGTGGCGTCACCGTTTCCGACGCCGAGGTGCGCTCCAACTACATCCAGAGCGCGACCAAGATCAAGTTCACCTACGCGGTGCTGAGCGCGGACGCGATCGGCAAAACGATCAATCCGACCGATGCGGAGCTCCAGAAGTTTTTCAAGGACCACAGCGCTCTTTATGCCAACGCCATCCCAGAGACCCGCAAGCTGCAGTACTTCGTCTTCAGCAACGACAACCTGCCCGGCGGCACGCCGCAGGTGACGGAAGCTGAGCAGCAGGCGTACTACAACGCGCACGCCGCCGATTACAAGGTTGACGACCAAGTCAAGGTCCGCCACATCCTGATCAAGTCCGCCGGCGCTGCCGACGACGCCGCGGCCAAAGCAAAGGCCCAAGGCATTCTCGACCAATTGCGCAAGAACAACGGCGCCGACTTCGCCGACCTGGCCCGCAAGAACTCTGATGACCCTGGCTCCAAGATCGCCGGAGGCGAGCTCGGATTCATCAAAAAAGGCGTCACCGTGCCCGCGTTCGAGCAGGTTGCCTTTGCCCAGCAGCCGGGCCAGATCTCCGACCTGGTCAAAACGCAGTTCGGCTACCACATCATCCAGACCGAGGAAAAGCAGACCGCGCACACCCGGCCTTTCGCCGAGGTCCAGGGACAGATCCTGGCCGCGCTGACGCAGCAAAAAGAGCAGGCCGCGCAACAAAACTTCGCCAGCCAGCTCGCGTCGGAGGCGAAAAAGAACGGGATGCAGGCGACCGCCGCAGCGCACCATCTGACCCTGCAAACCACTGACTACGTAGGGCAGGACACGGCCATCCCCGGCGTGGCAGACGCCTCCAAGCTGCTGCCGGCCGCCTTTGCCGCGACCAAGGGAGCCGCCCCGCAGATCGCCAGCACCGGTGACGGCTATGCCGTGTTCCAGGTCAGCGATATTCGCGCCGCGCACGCGCCCGGATTTGCAAGCTACCGCGATCACATCTTGTCGGACTACCGCACCCAGCAAACTCCCATCCTGCTGCAACAAAAGACCACGCAGCTGGCCGACAAGGCCCATGCCGAGCACGACCTGGCGAAAGCCGCCGCCGAGATGGGCGCCGCCGTGAAAACCAGCGACCTGGTCGGGCATGACGGCCAGGTGCCAGACATCGGCGCGCTCGCGACCGCCGCCCCGCAGCTTTTCACCCTTAACCCCGGACAGATCAGCGGCCCCATCCGCGGCGCCACGACGGGCATCGTCGCCCAGCTCGATGAGAAGCAGGAGCCCCCCGCGGCGGACGTAGCCCAGCACCTGCCACAGGCAAAGGAAGCCTTGCTGGACCAGAGCAGGGAAGAGAGCTTCGCGGTTTTTGTCAGCCACCTGACCGAGCAGTACCAGAAGAGCGGTCGCGTTGCCGTCAGCAAGCAGGCGCAGGCCATGCCGCAGCTCCCCGGCCAGGCCGGCAGCTAGACACCCCTCCAACAACCGGCACCGGCCCTCAACACAGGGAGCAGGCAACAGGCCCGCGGGAAAGGGAATCCCCTTGAACGCGGGCCTTTTTTCTCCCCCACAGGATACCCATGCCTTTCGATCGTTCTTCCGGCCTTCTGCTCCACATCACGTCCCTGCCGTCGGCGGGCGGCATCGGCGACCTCGGTCCCGCAGCTTACGACTTTGCCAACTTCCTCCATGCTGCCGGCCAGCGCATCTGGCAGGTGCTTCCGCTCAGTCCCGTCGGCTACGGCAACTCGCCCTATGCCGCCTTATCCGCCATGGCCGGTAACCCCCTGCTGGTCAGCCTCGATGTCCTGAGCGATTGGGGCTGGCTTCCGTCCGAGCGCGTCCTCAACGCGGGCAAGACCGGTCCGGTCGACTTCGATGCCGTGGTCGCCACCAAACTGCCGTTGCTTCGCCAAGCCGCGACCCATTTTCTTGCCCATCACACCGACAAGCAGTGGGCCCGCTTCGAGCAGTTCTGCCGCGACAAGGGCTCCTGGCTCGATGACTACGCCGCCTTTGTGGTCCTGCGACAAGCGAACGATCAGAAGCTATGGACCGAGTGGCCCACCGCGCTTGCGCATCGCGAGCCCGAGGCCCTTGCGCATTTTCGCAAGGAGAACGCGCAGGCGCTTGCCATTGAAAAAGCCATCCAGTTTGCCTTTGACGAACAGTGGTCGCACCTCCATACCTACTGCGGCGCGCGGGGCATCAAGATCATGGGCGATGTCGCCATTTTCGTTTCATTCGATTCGGCAGATGTGTGGACCCACCCCGAACTGTTCGAGCTCGACGAAAAGAGCATGCCGATCCGCGTCGCCGGTGTGCCTCCCGACTACTTTTCCGAAACCGGCCAGCGCTGGGGCAATCCGCTCTACAAGTGGGACACCCTGGCTGAGCAGGGCTTCGGCTGGTGGGTCGAGCGCATGCGCCGCGCCGGCGAACTGTACGACCTTATCCGCCTCGACCACTTCCGCGGCTTTGAGGCTTTCTGGGCCATTCCGGCCGAGGACGAAAACGCGGTGCATGGCAAGTGGGTCAAAGCTCCCGGCCACGCGCTTTTCGCCAAACTGCAGGAGCAACTCGGCAACCTGCCGTTTGTGGCCGAAGATCTCGGCGTCATCACGCCCGAGGTCGAAAGCCTGCGCGATGGATTCGGGTTTCCCGGCATGCGCATTCTGCAGTTCGGCTTCGGCAACCGTGGCGCGCACGCTTATCTGCCGCACCGCTTCGTGACCAACACCGTTGTCTATACCGGCACCCACGACAACGACACCACCACAGGCTGGTGGCAGAATGGCGCGACACCGGACGAAAAGCAGGCTGTCGAAAGCTACCTCGCGCTCGCCCCGGACGGCCCCGCCTGGTCGCTCATCCGCGCGGCCGCCACCTCCGTCGCCGACCTTTGTATCTTTCCCGTGCAGGACATTCTCGGCATCGGCACCGAAGGCCGCATGAACGTTCCTTCCGCCGCCACCGGCAACTGGAGCTGGCGCTACGAAAAGACGGCGCTGACCGCCGAGACTGCCAAGAAGCTTCACGCCATCGCCGATAGCACAGACCGCACACTCGAGGCCGAACGCGAAATCGCCGAGGCGAAGAAGAAAGACGCGAAGGATGCGAAGCAACTCAACAAGTAGAACGGAGGGCCGTTCAGCGACCCTCCACTTTTTCCAAGCCTGAGCCACGGTTCAGATACGTCTCACGCCCGCAGAAGCACGGCCACCGGCAACTCCGCAAACACCTCCGCCAGCCGCAGTCCATCGGAAGTAGCCTCGAGGCTACGGTCGCTGAATGCATTGCGCCAGGTACCTGCCGGCGCGCTCACACGCAGGTCACCCCAATCCGCCCCCAGCGGCACCGCGGCCTTGCCGCCCGTAAGCGTATACGTGAACCGGGGAATGACCACCATGACATCTTCCCCGCGCAAAAACGCGAATGCATGGTCCGTGTCGCTCACCTCCACCGGCGTGTACGCCCCTTCGTCAAACGCGGCGCGATGCGTATTGCGCACCTCCAGCGTTTTTTGCATGACAAGCAGTTTCACGCGCCCGTCCTCCAGTGTTCCAAGTGCTTCGCGGATCGCTTCTGCGGCCGGCACCGCTCCCAGCGCGTCCAGCGCGCGCTCGCGATACTCATAGTCCACCGGGCGGCGATTGTCCGGGTCCACCAGGCTCAGGTCCCACAGGTCCGTTCCCTGGTAAAAGTCCGGCACCCCCGGCGAGGTCGCCTTCAGCACCACCTGGGCTAGCGAGTTGACCGCGCCGTGCACTCGCACGGGCTCCAGCAGCGCGTTCAGCCCATCCACAAATCCGCCCGAGCCCAGCAGCCGGTCCACAAACGCCTGCACCGCCTCCGTGTACTCGGGCCGCGGATTCACCCAGCTCAGGTTAACCTTGCCCTCACTCAGCGCCTTGGCCATGTACTCCTTCAAACGCTCCGTAAATCCTGGCCGGTCCGCCTCCCTCCACGGCCACGCGCCCACAATCGTCTGGTAGATCAGGTACTCCTCGTTGGCATCCGGCGCAACCGTGCCGTCGTCGAGCGTCGTCTTGTGCGCGGCGTTTGCCTCCGTCCACTGCTTCACCTGCGCCGCCCAGGCGTCCGGCATCTCCGACAACACGTTGAGCCGGTTTCGCACGTCTTCGCTGCGCTTGGTGTCATGGGTTGAGGTTGTCAGCATCGCATGCGGCGTATGCACGAGCCGTTCCGCGTTGGCCTTGTGCAGGGTTTCCGGCTTCAGCCCGAAGGCATCCATCGCCGAGCCCACCTCGTTCGACGACAAAAACCGGAAATACACGTAAAAGCTCGTATCCTCCACGCCCTTCGCCATTACCGGGCCTGTCAACTGCTGAAACTTCAGCGCAAAATACAGCTCGTCCTCGTCGTTCTCCGGGCGGCTTTCAAGCAGCAGCACCCGCGCAAGATAATCAAATGCCGAAGCGTCCACCGTCGGGTTCCGCCGTTTAGCCAGCCGCACCGCCGTGCGAATGGTTCGCTTGTCGTCCTCCGAGTACTCTCCGCGCTCATCGATATACGTGCGATAGATCGGGAAGCACGCGATGGTCTCGCGAATCGCGGTCTCCAGCAGTGCATCCGTAAAGTCGCGCACCCGGCGATTGCTGCTCGCCAGCCTCGACAGCAGGTTGCCCAGCACCTGCGTCTCGCTTGAAAGGGAGGTCAGCATCACATTCCGCTTGGCCTCGTACACCATCTGTGTGGGGCTCACGCGACCGCCGATGACCTCCGCGTAGATCGCGTCGAAACGCGCCTTGTTCTTTGGCTGAATAAAGAACTGGTTGGCGAAATGCACGAAGTCGTAGCCGGAGGTGCCCTGCACGGCCCACACCCGCGGCAGTGTTTCGCCCGGCTCCAGGATTTTTTCTACCACGCAGTACAACGGCAGCTGCTCCGCTTCCCACCGGTGCCCGCGCGCCGCCTCTACCACGCTCCGTTCGATCCCGGTCGGCGTCGCTTCATCGGCCTTTTTCTGCGGGCCGTAGCACTTTGCGGCCACAAACAAAAGCTGCAAGCGTTCCAGGTACACACGCGGGTTGAACATGCCGTCACAGTGATCGATCCGCAGCCCCGTCACACTGCCGTCCGCCAGCAGCCTGCGAATCAACGTATGCGTTCGCTCGAATACTTCCGGGTTTTCCATCCGCAAGCCCACCAGGTCGTTCACATCGAAAAATCGCCGGTAGTTGATCTGTTCGCTCGAGGTGCGCCAGTACGCCAACCGGTACGGCTGCGCCTCCAGGAGCGCATGCAGCGCGTCAAACGACCGTGCGTCGCCTTCCCGCCCGTTGATCGCCTCCCTAGCTCTTTCCAGCACCGGCGCAAGCTTCGGGTCTTCAAGCGCCGTCTTCAGTCGCGGCTTCAGTTCCCGCAGCCGGGCCTGCCGTTTTTCCACCAGCCCGGGGTCCGTGCTTTCATGCGGCGGCAGCGTCGACAGTTCGTCCAGCAGCGCGCGAAACTCCGGCGGCACACCCCACTCCGCATCGCGCCCAGGAGGAAAAACCATCGGCAACGTCCTCGGTGCAATGGGCTGCAGGTGATCGTAGTACGCAACCAGCGCGCGCCCGTCTTTGAACTTCACCTGCAGCTGTTTCCCTTCCAGCACCTCGCCATACTGCGCCCCCAGGATCGGCAGCAGCAGGCGGTTCTGCATCTCGGGTTTCAGCGGCGTCCAATCGATGTCGAAGTAGCCCGAATACTCCGAGGCGCGCCCGTTTTCGAGCACATCCTGCCACCAAACGGACGAATTGCCGACGCCCATATGGTTCGGTACCGTGTCCAGCAGCAGCCCCATCTTGCGATCGCGCAGCGACGCTGCCAGCGGCGCAAAGCCCGACTCCCCGCCCAACTCCGGGTTCAGACGGTCGTGACGCACCACGTCGTAGCCATGCATCGAGTGCGGCCGTGCCTCAAAGATCGGCGACACGTACGCGTCTGTGATGCCGAGCCGATGGAGATAGGGCACAATCGCTTCCGCGTCGGCAAACGTGAACTTCTCATGCATCTGGAGCCGGTAGGTCGATCCGGGCACGCGCGCGTCGGTTTTGAGAGTGCTCCTGAGGCAGTCTGTCGTACTGGTTGTCATCTTTTCATCCTTCGTGCGGTGGGTAACCATGACGGATCGGTCAACGGCGTACCAGGCCGGCCGCCATGTCCGGGCGAGTTCTCGCGGACCAAACCTGCGGGGGAGTCACCTGGTGCGCGGGCTGGTCTTGGTTCACCGGGTTTCGCTTACTTGGATGCACCCGGCGCTCCATTCCGGGCAAGGCTATACTGGTCGAGTAGCGATCCGAAGGAGCCCCATGCCACTCTCCGGCGAAGCCATCCGCCTTATGAACTACGTTGACGACGTCGCCGTGACGCTCCGTCGTATCCTTGCGCTTTCCGCCACCCTCACGCCTGAGGAGCGCACCCGCGTCAGTGAATACCTGCAAAAGTCCGAGCCCAGCGTCCAGACCCTGGTTACCAAGCTCACCGAAACCACAGCCGCCTAGCTCCAAACCATGACGGAAGCAGCGGTCGGATCGCCCCTGCGTTCAAACGGCATGCGCACTCAGGAGTGCCGGGCAATCCGTCGCATTGCGATCATCGGTGCCGGCTCCGGCGGTCCCATCTCCGGAGCGGAACTGGCCCTGCTCTCCATGCGCGCCGGTTTCGAGACGGTGCTTGAAGACGTGCTGCCCAGCCATCTGCGCCGTGCCGCGCTGGTGATTGAGGCCGCCGATCCGGCGTTTGGCCCGCGCTACGCCACGAGCATTGAGGAGGCGGTCCGCGACGCCGACCTGGTGATCGACACGGTGCCCGACGAGCTCGAATCCAAGCTTGAAATCCTGAGCCTGCTCGACCGCATGGCCCCGCCTCACACGATCTTCGCCACACCGACTGAAACCCTCAGCATCGCCGACCTTGCTTCCTGCACTTACAGGCCCGGGCAGTGCTTTGGATTGCGCTTCCTGTCGTTCCAGCCGTTGCACACTGCGCTAACACATCCGCCTGCCACCTCCCCTGAAAACCTGGCTTGCGTTGCAGGTTTTCTGTCCACGCTCGGTGCCTCCATTGCCATTCTGCCGGACTTGGAACGCCTACCCTGAACACCCGCGTAGCCAAAAGTAATCTTGTTCGCCCTTGAGTTCACACGTATGGTCGAGAAGCAAAGCAGGGGTATCATGAGCGAAGAGTTTCCGGTAGATCAAACCCTTAACGCGCAAGGTGAGAAGCCGACCGAGGCTATGCGAGAGCTGGTCGTCACAGGAAGCTCAGTGATAGCAATTCTGTTTATGATTTTTGTCGCAGGAAGTCTCTGGAAAGTGTTTGATGAGCATGGGTGGTTCGTAGAGCATCATGCGTTGATGGATGTTCAGATGGATAGTGGATGGCTTATGGGTGAGAGTGTGTCTTGTCGCGCAATGAGTCCTACAACAATGGCATCCAGTTAGATTGTGCGCCCTATTTGATAGGAACAAAAGGCCGGACTCATACCTTCCCGGTCACCTATCGTGGGACAACGCACCCGAACTTTGCCGTCTGGAAATGTCAAAGACGCGAAGAAGGTATTACTTGTGATATCGATACTGAATGAATTGGCAATCACGGTTAGTTACAAGCTCTTATAAGCATGCTCCCCAAGCCATCCTCACTCCGCTTGTTCCGGCCGCTTGTATGGCGCTTTCAAATAAGCCCGCGCCTCGTTCAGTGCACCCTGCGTATTGTCGTTGGTCTGCACTGCCTGCCGGTATTCATTCACCGCCCGGTCCCGTTGCCCTGTTACATCGAAGATCTTCCCTAATGCGATGTGGCTCCACACCTGCGTCCAGCCCGGCTC
>CAXTWU010000077.1:0-10200 GCA_964248025.1 uncultured Acidobacteriaceae bacterium
GCCATGCACATTGCGGCCGTAAAGGAGATCAGGGAAACGTTGCTGCCCAAGGTCGGTGCCCTGGCGACCGCGATCGAGAACAAGTCGAACCAGTGGGAGCACATCGTCAAGATAGGACGGACCCACCTCCAGGACGCCGTGCCGCTGACCGTGGGGCAGGAGTGGTCCGGCTACGGCGCGCAGGTGCGCAGTGCACTGGCGCGGATCGAGCAGTCTCTCGAAGGGCTGTACAAGCTCGCGGCCGGGGGCACGGCGGTGGGCACCGGGCTCAACTCGCCTCCTGGCTTCGACGTCCAGATCGCAAAGGAGATCGCGGACCTGACAAACCTGCCCTTTATCACCGCGCCCAACAAGTTTGAGGCACAGGGCTCGCTCGATGCCATCGTCGCCGCGCACGCCGCCCTGCGCGGCCTCGCGGTCTCACTCATGAAGATCGCCAACGACATGCGCTGGCTCGCCTCGGGTCCGCGCTGCGGCATCAGCGAGCTGATCCTGCCCGCGAACGAGCCCGGCTCGTCCATCATGCCGGGCAAGGTCAACCCCACGCAGTGCGAAGCCATCGTGATGATCTGTATCCAGGTCATCGGCGATGATGCGGCTGTCGCCTTTGCCGGCTCGCAGGGCAACTTCGAACTCAACGCCATGCGGCCGATCATCATCAACAACTTCCTGCATTCGGCCCGCATCCTTGCCGACGGCTGCGAAAAACTTCGGATCTTTTCCGTCGAAGGCACGGAAATCAATGAAGCCAAGGTGGCGGAGTACGTGAAGAATTCCCTTATGCTCGTCACCGCGCTCAGCCCAGTCATCGGCTACGACAAAGCGTCCGAGATCGCGCACACGGCACAGCGCGATGGAACCACGTTGCGGGAAGCCGCGATCAAGAGCGGCTACATGGATGGCAAAAGGTTTGACGAAGTTGTGGACCCGGGCAAGATGATTTCAAACAAGGCCGCCTGAGGGAAAACCCTTGTCGCTTTCCACGCGGTCCTTTGCGAGCGTTTATGTTTCTTTCATGTTGTTCAGTTCGGCTTTGGTGCTTGCTGGCCTGCTTCCTGGCGCTTCCCATGCGTGCGCAGCAGCCGAAGCAAGGAAGCGATGAGCTGAGCGGACCGGACGCGCACGAGCATGCTCCCGAAAAGCAGGGCCATCTCTTCGGCGAATGGGGCGGCGAACGTCAACGGCTCCTGAAGCGCGGGGTGAACTTCGATCTTGAGTACCTGTCCGATTCTCTTTGGAACCTGCGGTCCGTTCAGAAAGAGCGCCTGGCGAGCTGGAACCGGGTGCGCGGAACCGTCGACATCGACTTTACGAAGCTGACGCACACGCCCGGCCTGTACTTTCACATCACGGCTGTGTGGCAGACAGGCGCCAAGCTTGGCGTCTACCTTGGTACGATCGCCGAGCCAAGCGGCATGGCGAGCGGCAACTGCTTTCGTCTGGACTCCTGGTGGTTCGAAAAGCGCATCGAGGACGAGCGCATTGTTTTCCGTCTCGGACAGTTCGCGGCACAGGATTTCTACGGCGCACAGCATTTCGCGACGTCGTTCATCATCGAGCCGCTGGGCTACGCGCTCGGCAATCTGAATGCGACGTTTGAAACCTTTGACCCGCCATCGACACCCGCGGCAGAGCTGCGCGTGATCCCCTTTGAACATCTTTATGTGAAATCCATGGTGTATGCGGCCGATCGCTTTCCGTACAGGCACAATCAGACCGGCCTGGTACCCGACTTTCGCGGAGCGGCCTCGGATGTTGCGGAGATCGGCTGGTCGCCAGGTCAGCCGGCCACCAAGGTTCGCGCTTTCGCCACCGTTGCTCAACGCAAGGGCTACTCCGGGCTGTATCAACTGGGCAGCGCCTACAACCCGGGCAAATTCCAGTCGACGGAACCCGCAAAAACCGTCGGTGGAAACTACCTGATTTACCTGATGGGGAGCCAGGCAGTATGGCGTACCGCCCCTCACTCCGGAACCGGTGTGGACCTTACCGCGGCGACAGACTGGACGCCGTCGCACCGGACCCACGTGCCCCGGCAAACAACGGTGGGCGTGCGCTTTGACGAGCCACTGCCGTTGCGGCAGCACAACACCATCTCCTTCGGGTACGTGCGCAGCCGTATCAGCAATGCATTTCCCGCCGGACAGCCCGGCCTGCCGCATCGGGCAGAAAATGTTCTGGAACTCAACAGCCTGATCGAAGTAACGCCTTCCATCACGCTTCAGCCTGTGGTGCAACGTTTTCTCCATCCTAGCGGGACTGCGAAGCCGGCGACGGTCTTTGGTTTT
Organism: uncultured Acidobacteriaceae bacterium; assembly: GCA_964248025.1. GTDB lineage: Bacteria > Acidobacteriota > Terriglobia > Terriglobales > Acidobacteriaceae > EB88. The sequence goes on from CAXTWU010000077.1 coordinate 2,289, forward strand.
CGTTCCAAGGTGGATTTCTAATCTGAGCGCCTCAGGTTTAAACCCCAGCGCACCCTTACCCCAAGGAGCATCCTATGAGCCTCGATAGCAGCCTCGACACGAACCACGGAGTGGAACTTCTGCGCAATCCGGAGACCAACCGGTCCACCGCGTTTTCGCAGCAGGAGCGCGAAGAAAAGGGCCTGATCGGCCTGCTGCCGCCGCAGCAGGAAACGCTTGAGCAACAGGTGAATCGTTGCTTGTTGCAGCTGAGCAAGAAGCCGAACGATCTGGAACAGTACATCTATCTTGCCCAGCTTGCCGATGACAACCAGACGCTTTTCTATGCCGTGCTCGCGACCGATCCGGCCCGATTTCTGAAGATTGTGTACGACCCGACCGTCGGGGCAGCCTGCCTGGCCTTCGGGCACATCTATCGCAAGCCGAACGGCCTGTATGTCTCGATCGATCAGCGCGGCAAAGTCAAGCAGGTGCTGGCGAACTGGCCGGTCAAAGATGTCAGGGTGATCTGTGTCAGCACCGGCGGCCGTATCCTGGGCCTCGGCGATCTCGGCACCAACGGAATGGGCATTCCCATCGGCAAGCTCCAGCTCTACACCGCCTGCGCGGCCGTGCCGCCCGCGGTGCTGCTCCCGGTCCTGCTTGACTGCGGCACAGACAATCAGGAGCTGCTGGATGACCCGCTCTATCTCGGACTCAAGCAGCACCGGCCATCGAGCGACGAGCTCGATGCTTTTGTGCAAGAGTTTGTCGATGCCGTGCAGGACCTTTACCCCAGATGCTGCATCCACTTTGAAGACTGGAAAGGCACCGACGCCATCCGGTTGCTGGCTCGCTACGTGGACAAGATCAGCTGCTACAACGACGATATTCAGGGCACCGGCAGCGTCGCCATAGCGGGGCTCTACAATGCGTTGAAGATCAGCAAAGGGGCGCTGAAGGACCAGCGCGTGCTCTTTCTGGGTGCGGGCTCAGCCGGCATCGGCATTGCGAATATGATCACTGCCGCAATGCAGCTTGAGGGCCTGCCAGAAGAGCAGGCGCATGGGCAGATCTCATTGTTCGATGTGGACGGCCTGCTCACGCCTGAAACGAAAGACCTTTCCGCGGAGCAAAAGAAGTACGCCCACCCGCACCCGCCGACGAAGGATCTCCTGGAGGCGATCCAAACCCTGAAGCCGTCGATCCTGATCGGTGTCAGCACCGTCGGGGGCACCTTCACTCAGGCTGTGATTGAGGCCATGACCAAGCTCAACAAGCGCCCGATCATCTTCGCGCTTTCCAACCCTACGGACCACGCCGAATGCACGGCGCAGCAGGCTTATCAGTTCTCAGGAGGCAAGGCGATCTATGCGGCCGGGGTGCAGTTTGACCCGGTCACGATCGACGGCAAAACCTATGAGCCGAGCCAGGCGAACAATTTCTACATCTTCCCGGCGGTCGGCCTGGCCATTGTGGTCACCGAGGCCAAGCATGTGCCCAACGAAATTTTTATCGAAGCGGCGCGCGCATTGGCCGACCAGGTCACACCGGCTGAACTGGAAAAAGGGATCCTGTTTCCGCCTCAGGGCAACATCCTGACAAGCTCGGTGGACACGGCGACCAGGTCCGCGGAGCGAATCTTTGACCTGGGCCTGGCACGCGTCGAGCGCCCTGCCTCAATCAAGGGCCTGGTGACCTCTTACCTCTACACGCCGGAGTATCCCAAGGCGCGCGCGGCAGCAGCTGTCCCGGAACTGGCGCATGCCGGCAGAGACTGACGGCAGGAATTCACCGCAAGGCGCCGGCGCGATGTTTGTTCTTGTCGCACTGGCCCTCGCGGGCGGCTACGCCGATGCTGCTGCGTATCTGCTGCTCGAAACCTTTACGGGTCACATCACGGGCAACACCGTGCTGGCCGCCATCGCGCTCGGGGCTGGCAAGTTCTCGACCTTTGCGCTCCGCCTGACCGCCGTGGTTGCATTTCTGCTCGCAACCGGAGCCGGCATCCTGCTGCCTCGTCTCCGTCTCGGAACCCACCGGACGCTGGCCCTGGCGCTGATGATCGAGGCAGCGCTGGTCGGCGTCGCGCCCTTGACTCATCTTGCGCCCGGCTCGCACAACGACTTCGCCATGCTTGTGTGTCTTTGCCTGGCGCTCGGCCTTCAAAACGGTATCTTCAGCAAGGATCACGGCGTCACCGTCCACGCTACCTATGTCACTGGCGACGCAACCTCGCTTGTGATCTCTCTTCTTCAAAAAGGAGGCGGGCAGCCCTCGGCTAAGTCGCCCGACCAGCACACCAAGAAGTCGGTCTTGAGTGTGATCTGGCCCAGCTTCGCAGTAGGTGCGCTGTGCGCTGGGGTGGCTGTTCATTGGCTTGGCGCACACGCGCTCTGGCTGCTTGAAGCGCCGCTCCTGCTTGCCACGGCAGCTGCCTGGAATCGTGCGCCCGTCGCAGGCCCTGCCGAATAGGGTACTTTCTGTGCATCTGCAGGCGGCCCGTGGTCGGGGCGGAGGGATTTGAACCCCCGGCCCTCTGCTCCCAAAGCAGATGCGCTACCAGGCTGCGCTACGCCCCGACTTAGGCCCTATTGTACTCGACCTGCTGTTGAAGCCATCCCGGCACCAACCTTTGCCAGAGCTGCTGCTGGGCGTCTAGTATCGCTGGCGGCGCAGCTTTCTCGGAGCCTGCCTGCGGCAACATCGAGTGCTCGCGCACTGCTCTGATTCGCCCGCTTGAATCTCGCTCAAAGACAAGGACCCTTCCGCAACCATGCCCGCTCCTTCCATCCTACGCATCGCCTGCCTCAGCCTTTCCGGTTTCGCTCTCTGCAGCTTTTCAGCCCGTGCACAGGCACCGCACCCGCTCAGCCCGGCAGAGCAACAGCGGGTTGAAGACCTCGTTCACAAGATGACGCTGGAGCAGAAGCTCGACTACATCGGCGGCACCGGTTTCGCGATCCGCGCCGTCCCTTCACTTGGCCTTCCGGCATTTGAAATGTCGGACGGTCCGTTCGGTGTGCGCTCCAACTATGGTTTGCCATCCACGACCTATGCCGCCGGCGTTGGCCTGGCCGCGAGCTGGGACCGGGCACTGGCTTCGCGCGTAGGCGGCGGCATCGGTCGCGATGCGCGGGCACGTGGGGTCCACTTCATGCTCGGCCCCGGGGTCAACATCTATCGCTCGCCGCGCAACGGGCGCAACTTCGAGTACTTCGGCGAAGACCCGTTCCTGACCTCAAATATCGCGGTCGGCTACATTGAGGGCATGCAGCAGCAGGGCGTCAGCGCGACCGTGAAGCACTACGCCGGCAACAATGCCGAATATCTCCGTCACGATTCCAACTCTGTGATTGATGAACGCGTGCTCCGCGAAATCTATCTGCCGGCGTTTGAGGCCTCCGTCAAGCAAGCGCATGTCGGTGCCATCATGGACTCCTACAACCTGCTGAACGGCGACCACGCCACGCAGAACAGCCACCTTAACACGGAGATTGCGCGCAAGGAGTGGGGTTTTCCCGGCACCATCATGTCGGACTGGGTGGCCACCTACGACGCCGTGGGTGCGGCCAACGGCGGGCTTGACCTGGAGATGCCGACCGGCCGCTTTATGAACGCTGCCAACCTGATGCCCGCCATCCAGGCCGGCACGGTCACCGAGGCAACGATCGACGACAAAATCCGGCACATCCTGACGACGGTCATGGAGTTCGGCTGGCTTGATCGCCCACAGACTGACTTCTCCATCTCCTACGTGGACGCGCAGAATCAGGCGACGGCGCTTGATTCTGCGCGAGAGTCGGCAGTGCTGCTCAAGAATGAGGGCGGGCTGCTGCCGCTTGATCGATCCAAGCTCAAGAGCATCCTGGTGGTCGGTCCCGACGCGTACCCGGGGGTGCCGGTCGGCGGCGGCAGCGCGGGCGTAGTGCCGTTCCACACCATAAGTGCGGTGGAAGGCCTGTCAGACGCCCTGCGCGGTACAGCCACCGTGTACTACGACCGTTGCGTGCCGGAGCTATCGGAGCTGGTCCGGTCGACGAAATACACCACGGAGGCCGCGGGCGGCCAGCCGGGTGTCACGCTTGAAAGCTTCAAGAACGACCAACTTGCCGGCCCCGCGACGACAGTCGTCGTTCCGGCTATCAACGGCAAGGGACTCGACATCGCCTCGCTGGTCTCAGACCCTGAAGCCCTGGCCGCCGCTTTCTCAGCCACGGCGGCCAAGGCAGAGTCGCGTCGTTTCACCGGCTACTACACCCCGCCCTTACCAGGCAAGTACGTCTTTATCGTTGAGGGCTCAGGTGAGGGCTCGGGTCAGCGCGTTTTTGTCGATGGCAAGCAGATCGTCGACAACTGGGACCTGGCCAAGGTCTACCAGGATCACGTCACGCTTGATCTGACAGCCGGACCTCACAAGATTGTTGTGGAGGACAAACACAACGGCCCGCTCGGCGGCAAACTGCGCTTCGCCATCGCGGATGAAGAACACGGCCTGGTGAGCGAACGCGCGGGTGCGCTCGCAGCCAAGGTGGACGCAGTGGTGGTGATGGCCGGCTTTGACCGCGACAGCGAAGGTGAAGGTGGCGATCGCACCTTTGCGCTGCCCTATGGGCAGCACCGCATGATCTCCGACTTGGCAAAGATCAACAAGAACCTCATTGTAAGCGTGACCTCAGGCGGCAACGTCGACTCGCAAGCATGGCTGCCAGATGCACGCGCGCTGCTGGAAACCTGGTACGCCGGGCAGGCGGGTGGTCGCGCCCTGGCGGAGATCCTGCTGGGCGACGTGAACCCTTCGGGCCACCTGCCGGCCACCTTTGAGCGCAAGGCCGAGGATAACCCGGCGTTTGCCACCTATTACCCAGCCCCGGGTACCAACCGCATCGACTACAAAGAGGGCGTTTTTGTCGGTTATCGCGGGTACGAGCACACCCATATCAAGCCGCTGTTCCCGTTCGGCTACGGGCTCTCCTATACCACCTTCAAGTTCACAAAGCTCGCGGTCAGCCCGTCCTCGGCCGGAGCCAACCCCAAGGTCGCTGTCAGCTTCGACCTGACCAACACCGGCCGCCGCAAAGGGGCCGATGTCGCCCAGGTGTATGTTTCGGAAGACCATGCAAAGGTGTCGCGCCCCGCGCGCGAGCTGAAGGGCTTTGAGCGTGTGGAACTGGCCCCGGGTGAGACGAAGCACCTTACCGTCTCGCTTGACCCACGGGCTTTCGCCTACTACGACGCGGGCGCGAAAAAGTGGACTATCGATCCCGGCAAGTTCACGGTGCACGTGGGCGATTCAGTCGAAGCGACCCCGTTGCATGGGACTGTGGAGCTCACGCGGGAGGCGGCACAGTCAAGCATTCAGTAACTCGCAGGAGTAAGCCGCCGGTTCCCCCGGCGGCGGCTTTTCGACTACTGTGTGGGCAGCTGCGGCAGCAGCCCGCCGCTTTTCACCTGCGGCAACTGGCCGTTCCAGCGGTCAATCAGCTGCCGCTGCTTTGATATTGCCGAGTTTTCGCCAGCAGATCAAGAGAAGGATCCCGGTATTCTGCACTGGAAACCTCTTGATCGAGCGTGGTTTGAAAAAGGTGAAGGGCTTGCAGGGGAGAAAGCGTATCCGGGATCGAGTCGTCGATCCGCATATTCGGCCGTGAGGCTCCCATTCCCATCAGGTCAGGAGAGTGAAGGATCAGAGTCATCCTGAAGAAACGAAGCTGGCCAGGTATAACTCCTGCATAACTCGGCAAGCCCAGCTTTGTACACATTTGGTTCATGAAGATGAGCAGGTCACCTTCGCGTATGCCTGGTCCTTGACCGCGACGGCAGGAAATCTCTGCTTGAGAACCGCTTTCCAAGCATTTCCTTTAAGCAGGTGTTACAGGAACACCATGTGGATAAGCCATGACCGCACGCGTAAGGTCATCCATGGAGGTTGCTTGCTCCGCATTCGCGACATGTGCCTTGGTATTGAGGTCTTCGTACGGATTCGGCGGACGTTGATTTGTAAGATTCCGTGAAACAGCGGTAAGTCTGAAAAGAGAGCTATAGATGGCGATACAGATAAAAGCTAGCCGTTTCATGTAAGCTCGCCCCGAGGTACGAACGATGCATCGTCATGCACCGTTATGCGACCCTCAACTGTTTCGCCGCAGCATCTGAAGCTCTATCGAGTGCGGCAGTGGGCTAGCACGGAGGTGCAGCCAAGGCAAGCAACATTTGCTAGTTTTCGGATACTGAGGATTCGTTGGACTCGGGTGTACTGTCCTGATCGAGAACAGGTGGGCGGCGGATGCCGCGGTCGCCTATCGATCAAGCAGCGTCACGGCGTCGCCAGCTGAAATGAAACCGGGCACTGTCGCGATTCCGTACACTCCGGCCCGACTTTGGTGGTCGCGTGCTACCAGTTTCATCAATTCCGGCATGGTTTCTCCCGTTTCCGGATCGACCGTGATGACCCGGCAGCGGGGGTCGCGCTCGGTGATCGCAATTTCAACATGGTCGCCGATGCGCAAGGTGTGCCCCACAAACGCGTCCTCGCTGAAGCCGCCCGCTGCTTCGAGGTCGAGCAGGATGTTTTCGCGAAACCTGCGCGGTGCGAGGGTGCTGCCCATCTCTCGGCTCAGTTGCTCGAGTGTGGCAAGCGACATCAGCGCGATGGGACGGCAGTCCATGAAGGGAGCATTGTCCTGCGTCAGCCACATGGGATTCTGCCGGGCTAAACCGCTCTGCAGGCCAGGGATCAGTGCCGCATCGTCGGCGCGCCACAGGGTTCCATCGGGCAGCGAAACTTCCACAGTCTTCGGGTCGACCGGGTCGTCGGTCGCCGGCGGCACAACAAAACGGGCGGCGCAGCGGAGCATGACCGTGCGCTCCTCGCCGGCAAGCATCGGCTTGCCCACGGGCGCGCTCGCACTTGAAAAAGCAAGGCGGCGGTCGCCGCGCAACCCTCGCCGGGCCGCATAAACGCTTGAAACGCGCTCGCCGCCCATGCTCTTGACCGGATAGCGCCACAAGCTCGCGACCTGCCCTACAGTTTTCATAAGAGTCCTTCCGGCAAGGGCAAAGAACCCCGAGCCTCAATCCTCAGGCACATAAGGTTCCAGCACGACATTGCACACCTCTTCCGAGTAGCCTTCGCGCATCAGCAACCGTCCGCACATGCGGTGCGACTCAATATAGCCATGTTTTTCAAAATACTGGGTGATCCGGTACGAGTCTGCGTTTGGCATAAACGGCAGATCGCCCACCGGGTCTGCCCAGTCCACCGTGACGCTGCCCTGGTCGCCCCACGTAAAGCCGCCGACAACCACGTACGCGGGGTGCTGCTGCAGCACCTCGGGTGCCTGCTGGTCGGTACGTACCTTGGTGCTCCACACCCAGTAGCTGTGCGGCTGGTTCATGTATTTAAACCCCGGCAAAAACGCGAGAGCTCCAGTTGCATGATAGTAGAAAGCAGCAATCCTCGGGGTGCCTGTTTCCTTCAGAAAATGCGAGGTCATCCAGTCGCCGGAGTATGGGTCGCGCTTGTCGGTTTCGATCGCGTGGACGGTCCAGCCGATCTGTTCGCAGGCAACAAGCAGCAACAACACCGTGAGCGAGACCTGCGGCGAGCGCACGGGCGCATCGCCCCGCCGCTCTGGCCATAGGAGCCAAAGTGAAATCAGAAAGGTGGTAAACAGCATGCCGGCATGACGCGGCGCCATGTAAAGTTTGGTAAAGGCGAGCACCATCAGGCCCCACGGTGCCAGCGCCACCCAGCCGAGCCTGTTTTCGCGCCGGCGAGCGAGATCCACCGTCAGGGCAACCACCGCAAGCGCCAGTATGCGCCAGGTGGAAAGTGGAAACGTAACCAATCCCAGAAAATTGGCGACGTGCAGCCACAAGCGCATGGAAAGTGGCCGGTGCGGTATCGTCGACGGGATGGGCGCCAGCTCGC
>CAXTWU010000078.1:0-9994 GCA_964248025.1 uncultured Acidobacteriaceae bacterium
GTCATGGTGAAGCCTCCCTTGCCCTTCATCTTGTTGGCCTCGATAAAGAGCACGTCGCCCCCGGCCGGGGTCCAGGCGAGTCCGACGGCGACGCCTGGCCGCTCGGTGCGCTCTGCCAGTTCCGTATCGACTCGGACCTTGATGCCGCCCAGGAACTCCTGCACGGTCTCGCGGGTGACGACAAGCTTGTCTCCCCTGCCCTCGGCGATGCGGCGCGCCTGCTTGCGGCAGACGGTGCCGATCAGCTGCTCGAGCCGGCGCACCCCGGCTTCGCGGGTGTAGTGCCGAACAATGAAGCCGATCGAGTCTTCCGGGATTTCCAGCTGATCGGGCTGAAGCCCGTTCTCCTTGATTTGGCGAGGAACGATGTAGCGCATCGCGATGTTGCGCTTTTCCTCCTCGGAGTAGCCGGACAGCTCAATGATTTCCATGCGATCGCGAAGCGGCTCGGGGATGGTGTCGAGCTGGTTCGCGGTGCAGATAAACAAGACCTTGGACAGGTCGAACGGCTGATCGAGATAGTTGTCGCGGAAGGTCGCGTTCTGTTCCGGATCGAGAGTTTCGAGCAGGGCCGCCGAGGGGTCGCCGCGGAAGTCCCGGCCTAGCTTGTCGATCTCGTCGAGCAGCAACACGGGATCGTTCGCGCCTGCGCGGCGGATGTTCTGGATGATCTGACCGGGCAGGGCACCGATATAGGTCCGGCGATGGCCGCGGATTTCGGCCTCGTCGTGCATGCCGCCGAGTGAGAGCCGCTGAAACTTGCGGCCGAGCGAGCGGGCGATGGAGCGCCCGAGCGAGGTTTTGCCAACACCGGGAGGTCCGACGAAGCACAGGATCGGTCCTTTCATGTCGGGCTTGAGGCGACGCACGGCCAGGTAATCCAGGATGCGGTCTTTGACCTTGCTCAGTTCGTAGTGGTCCTCGTCGAGGACGTCCTTGGCGACAGTCAGGTCGATGGTGCCGCCGGTGCTTTTGGCCCAGGGCAGCACGGCCAACCATTCTATGTAGTTGCGGGTCAGCGAATAGTCGGCGGCCATGGGGGACATGCGGGCCAGCCGGTTCAACTCCTTGAGTGCCTCTTTCTTGGTGTCCTCGGGCATGCCGGCAGCTTCGATCTTCTCGCGCAGCTCTTCGATATCGCGCTGCCCTTCGTCGCCGTCGCCCAGCTCCTTCTGGATGGCTTTCATCTGCTCGCGCAGGTAATAGTCGCGCTGCGACTGCTGCACCTGATCCTGCACCTCGGACTGGATCTTGGTGCGAAGCTGCTGGACCTCGACCTCCTTGGCCAGGTGCTTGTTGATCCGTTCGAGACGTTTCTGCACGTCGGCGGTTTCCAGCAGCTCCTGCTTGTCGCTGGTGGAGAGAAACGGTAGCGAGGAGGCGACGAAGTCCGCCAGGCGGGCGCCATCATCGATCTGCGCGGCAATGGCCTGTAGCTCGTCGGACAAGGTCGGCGAAGCCGCTACGATCTGCTGGAAATCAGAGACGATGTTGCGCTGAAGTGCTTCGAGCTCAGGGCCGGCGGCCGGCGCGAGCTCAGCAATCGTCTCGACGGAGGCGGTCATAAACGGCTCGATCTGCTCGAAGTCATCCAGCTTGACGCGCTCGCCACCCTCTGTAAAGACAAAAAGACTCTGGTTCGGCATTTTGACGACCTTGTGAACGGTCGCAAGGGTGCCGTAGGTGTAGAGATCCGCCGGCTGTGGAGCATCGAGTCGAGGGTCGCGTTGGGCGACCACCACGATAGTTTTCTCCTCGCCCAGGGATTGAATGAGCTGGATGGAGCCCTCGCGACCTACCGTGAGAGGGAGGACTGCGTGGGGGAACAGCACGGTGTCGCGCAGTGGCAGGACCGGGTAGGTGCGCGTGGAGCTGCGCTCGTTGCGCTGGGAGGTGGAGCCGCTCGGACGTATGATACTGAGGAAGTCACTAGACATGAGTGCACCCTTATCAAGTTACTACTATTGGACGCCTCAACCTTCGGAAGGATGCAGGGCAAAAGAGGCAGCAGGCCGTTCCAGGGGAACAAGCCTGCCAGAGATGATGGGTTTGCCGGAAGCCTGGGTCGGCTGCTCTCATATTTGATTCCCTTATCGGCCACCGGAGCGGAAGGTTGAGAGCGGAAGGAAGTAGTTTAGGCACCAAGGTACCGTGGCTTCATGTCCGGGCATTGCGGCATGGGGGTGGCTACGGCTGTATCAGGCGGTAAGCGGCAAAGCCTCGGGATAGCAGCCGAGTTGCTTGCTGAAAAGGCACAGGCTTGAAAGTTCGGCCAGCGCCAGGGCGGCTTCGCTCCCTGCGGGAAGCTGGTAGTCGGCATAGAAGACATACTCCCAAGGGGAGCCGGGGACTGGACGCGATTCGAGACGGGTGAGATTGAGGCCCTGGCGGGCAAAGACCTGCAGTGCTTCAACGAGCGAGCCCGGGCGATGGGGCACAGCGAAGGCGAGGGAAACCTTGGCGGCCTTTTCAGGGGCGAGCTTGGGGACGAGACCAGGGATGAAACGGGGGATGAGACCCGGCGCGTCGCCGGGCCGGAGCAGAAGAAAGCGAGTGAAGTTGGCGGAATGTTCTTCGATGCCCGCCATCAGGACCGCCCCGCCATACAAGCGGGCTGCGTGTTCGCTGCTGATGCCGGCGCATGGCGCGCCGGCCGCCACGGCATGCGCGGCGGAACCGGCCGTGTCATAGAAGGGCAGTGCGCGAAGGGACGGATGGGCGGCAAAGAAGCCCCGGCACTGAGCCAGTGCAACCGGGTGCGAGTAGACGTCCCGGACCTGCTGGAGCTGCACCCCGGGTGCCGCGACCAGGTGGTGCCGGATGCGCAGCAGCGATTCCGCCTCAATATGCACCGGGTGGGAAAGCAGGAGGTCGTAATGCTCCAGTACGGAGCCGGCAAGCGAGTTCTCGATGGGGATCACAGCGGCGTCCACTTCGCCGGCTGCAAGGGACCGGAAAACCTCCGGCGACAGGGCGCAGGAGACGATTTCAACCGGGCTCGTCCCGGCGGAGGCTTGACTCATGCACAAAGCGGCCTCATGGCTGAAGGAACCCTGTTCTCCCTGAATAGCGATACGCACCGCTCGCTCCTGGTAGTTTTCTACTTGTACAAGATGGATACATGGCCGCGTGCGGGGATGCGCTCGACGCAACCGAAATGAACTGAGCTGCAACTTACCCGTTCGAGCAGGTCAATACAGAGTTTGGATGGAGCACCTATGTTGTGGACGATCTTTGTGGTTCTTATTGTTCTTTGGCTGGTGGGGCTGGTGAGTTTCCATGCGATTGGAGCTTACATCCATATTCTGCTGGTCCTGGCGATCGTGGTTTTGCTGATCCAACTGGTTACTGGCCGCCGTTCTGCTTTGTAAACACTCGGGCAGAGTTCAAACCCCGTGGTTCCGCCTTGCAAATACGGCTGCAGCGATGCACACGAAAAACACGACAGAGATCACGCCATTGAGCGTGAAAAAAGCGGCGTTCATCCGGGAAAAGTCGCGTGGGGAGACGATCAGGTGCTCGTAGCCGAGCAAAACCGCAACAAGCGCGACAGCAAGCCAGCCGAGCAGGCCCAGCGCGAAGACGTGAACCAATAGTAGGAGCAGCCCCAGCATGCATCCATGCATGATTCGGGCGATGTGAAACGCCGCGGGAACGCCAAGCGTCGCGGGCACCGACCACAGGCCGCAGGCACGGTCGTGTTCGGCGTCCTGGCAGCTGTAGAAAACATCAAAGCCTGCTACCCAGAAAACGACGGCGCCGGTGAGAAGCAGGATGCGCGGGTTGAGCGAGCCGCGTATGGCGATCCAGGCTGCCGCGGGTGCGATGCCAAGCGCCACACCTAAAAACAGGTGCGACCAGCGCGTAAAACGCTTGGTGTAGGAGTAGAGCAGGATCACGGCGAGGGCGACCGGGGACAGCCAGAGCGTAAGACGATTGAGCTGCGCGGCGGCCAGGATAAAGAGCAGCGCGGAGACCAGCGTAAAGCCTCCTACAAAGCCGGGTGTGAGCGCACCTGCCGGAATGGCGCGCGCCGCCGTCCGGGGGTTTGCGGCATCGAGCGTAGCGTCGGCCCAGCGATTAAACGCCATGGCAGCCGAGCGCGCAGACACCATGCAGACGACGATCCAGACAAGTTGCATAGGGCGCGGCCAGCCCCCGGCGGCGAGTACCGCCGCCGTCAGCGCGAAGGGGAGCGCGAAGATCGAGTGCTCCCACTTGATCATCTCGAGCGTGGTGCCGACCGAGCGTAGAAAAGCCATGCGGTTAGTTTACCGGGGGTGCTTGCTTGTCTCGCCAAGAAGAGCGCCTCAAACCCTCTGCTGGTACTGTGCCGTGCGCACATCGCCGTGCGAAGAGGTGCTCCACTTCCCTGTTCCCGGGAAGCCGCTCGCACTCCGGGCCCCTGCTGAGGCTTCTGGGAAGATGTCCTAACATGCGTGCATGCGTTTCTTTTACCTGTTGATGCTGGTGGCCGGCGTTGCCATCCCGATAGCAATACTCGTGCCCTGGGTCGGGGCGCATGGGCTCGATGCGCGCCTTTTTGTGAGTGAGCTGTTGGGCAACCGGGTGAGTACGTTTTTTGCCTTGGATCTGCTGCTGTCCGCCATCGTCGTCATTGGCCTGGCGCTGCGGTCGCGCGGCACGGTCCGGTTGTGGTGGCTGCCGGTCGTGATCACAGTGGCGGTCGGCGTTTCGGCAGGGCTTCCAATGCTTTTGTACCTGCGCGAAACGGCACGACCGCCGATGGACCGGTAACGCTTACCTGCCGCCCCGCTCGCCGCCGTTTGCGACCTGGAGGTTGTTGACGACCTTGAACACGCCGGGGACAGAGTTGGCGCGGATGCCGGCGGTTTCCTTGTCGGCCTGGCTGTCCACCACACCATACAACGTCAGGTTGCCGTTCACGACCGAGATCCGGATCGGTTTCGCCGGATCCATCGCGTATTTGTTGAGCGACGGATAGCCATAGATGGAGCGGAACGCGTCCCTGCGAATGCGGTCGTCGTTGGGGGAAAGCGGGTCGACCTGGATGTCGTTGATGACGTCGCGCACCCCCTTGGTGTTGCTGGCGACAGCAACGGCCGAGTCGGCATCGACCGGCCCGTAGGCATGGCCGCCGAGGGTCACGACGCCATCTTGCACCTGCACCGAGATGGCATTGAAGGCCGTGGTTCCGTAGCCGACCCGGTCGTACTCGATAGCTTTGACCAGCTTCTGTTGAAGCTGCGCGTCGGGAACGGATGGCCCGGCCACCTCGATCTCGTTATCGACCGCGCCGACGCCTTTGACCCGCCGCGCGCGCTTGCCGGCTTCTTCCTTGTCGTCGAAGACGTCCACGGTGCCGCTTAAAACCGCGACGTTGCCCTGCACCGTGGCGTGCACACCGTTGAACTGCTTTTTGCTGAGCGCCTTGGTCAGCGCGGCCTGCAGGGGGGCGCTGTCGCTGCCCTGCACAGCATGCAGAGCAGTCGTGGAAAGAAGCAGGCCCAGCAACGCTGTAGAGATCTTCCGGGATGGCATGGTTCCCCTCCTGCTTCCTAATGATTCCGTCCGGCGGGGAACGGATTCAGCACGGAACGGTGCGCGGCTAAAGATACACGGCTAGCGGTAGCGCTGGTGCAGCTTGATCTCGAGCGAGAACACACCCGACTCATCGCGCACGGCCAGCACGGACAGGTTGGGAGTGATGTTGTACTGGCCCTGGATCAACTGCTGGGCGGTGGAGTTGACGTTGGTGGCGTAGGTGACGGTGCCTTTGGTCGAGACCTGCTGCTGCACGGTGATGCGAGCCGTGGCATTGCCGCTGCCGGACACAAAGGTGGGGTCGATCTTGACGCTGCCGCCGCCGAAGAGCTTGTTGATGCGGCTGGACAAGGTGGCGTTGAGCGCACCGCCGAGAATGGCGTCGGCAGTGGAGTTGACGCCGGCCTCCGACTGCTGCTCGGAGTAGATGGCGGCTTCTTCCTGGGTTCGCCCAACTGAAAGCAGTGAAAAGATGTCCTGCTCGGAAAGCGGCGGTTCGGAGCGGAAGGTGGGCGTGAGCTTGGCCGTGGTGCCATGGAGGCCGATGACAATGTCGTAGTCCTCCACATGCGCGCTGGCTTCCAGATCGATGGTGGGATCGATCTTGACTGGATTGGTGAAGTAGATGTCTCCGTGTTGCAGGGTGTAGTGCGTCCCGGCAAAGGTGGCCGAACCCTCGGTGATGGAGATATGGCCGAGCACGGAAGGGCTGGCCGCGGTGCCGCGGACAAACAGGTCGGCGTCGCCGGACAGCTTGGCATAGGTGTTGTTGATGTCGAGCTGCGGCGAGGAGGTGACATGCACGTCGAGCCGAACATGATTGCCAAAGGCGTTGGGGTCGGGCGGCGGTGAAATGCCGTTGGACGAAAAGGCAGAAGCATCGAAGCCGGGGCTGATGGCGAAGCGTGTGACCTGGAGACCGCCGCTGACCAGGATGTTTTGAAGCGTGCCCTGGATGCGCAGCTTGCTGTTGAAGGTGGTGGAAACGCCGCCCGGGTAGCGAACGCGGACCTGGTTGGCCTGGATGGAAAGATCGGCATAGACACCGGCCTGGTAGGTGACAAAGCCACCAAAGGTAAGGTCGCCGCCGCCGCTGGTCGCCTTGAGGTCCTTTGCGGTGAGGCGGCCCTGGTTGAAGACCAGCGAGCCGTTCAGGTGATTGATGCCGTTGGGAAGGTCGCCGTACGCGAGGTTGACATCGTGGAAGTCGGCAGAGCCTTCAAAGTCGGGTCTTTCGATGGTGTTGCCGACGGTGAAGTGAACGGCGATCTGTCCGCTGCTGCTGATATCCGGGTCCAGAGTATGCGCGACCTGGAGGTCGACCGTGCCGTCGGCCTTGCCGCTGAGCAGCCGGTTGGTGCCGAACAGGGCGGCGTGGCCGCTGGCCCGGAGGTCGGTGCCGCCGCCCGTGATGTGAACAGGCTCGACCGCCACGATGCCGTCGCGAAGGGAGGCCCGGAGGCCGCCCTCGGTGCCCAGGGTGATACCCTGCGCGCTGATTGCGATGCGGGACAAGGATGCGTCACCGTCGAGCTGCCGTGGCTTCCCGATGGGACCGTTGACGTGTATGTCGCCGCTGACCGTGCTTTCGCCCTTGATGCCATTGACGTTGAAAAGCTGAAAGAGCGGGTTGAGGTCAAGGTTGGCGAGGGCTACCTGGGCCTGCGTGTTGTAGTCGCCGGCCAGGGTGGTCCGGGCGTGCAGGGTTGCGGTGGCACCATTGAGGCGCGCGTTGAGGTCCGTCAGCAGGTCACCGCCCTGCATGTGCGCCGTCAGGTCGACGGAGCCGGCCGAAGCGGGCCCGCCGGCAGGGTTGCTGAGGCTGAAGGGGCTAAGATGAACGGTGGCCTGCACGATGGGCTGCCGCACCGTGCCCGAGGCCTGCACGTTAAAGGCAATCTGGCCGTGGACGACCAGCGGCGCTTGTTTGACCAGCTGGAAGTTGTCGAGGTTGAGCCCCGGCGTTTGGGCCAGGGCGTGGAAGTGTTTGCTGGCCAGGTTGTAGCCGCCGTTGCCGGCGATCTGCCCGCCGCCGACAAGCAGCGTGAACTGAGACGCGCCCACCTCCTGCCCGGCAAACGTGAGATCGGCATTGAGGCTCTGGTATGGCTCGCCGTAGATCTGGCCGCCGGTGACGGCAAGGTGGCCGCCGCCGGTCAGGTTGCCGAGTGTGCCGCCCACGTTGGTGGAAAGGTTAAGCGTGCCCGTGACCGGCAGCGCGGACTGCCCGGCCAGAGCGAGGAGGTCCCCCACAGCCGCGTTGTTGATGCTTGCATTGGCATGGATGGTCGCATCGTCGTCGAAGGCGTAGCCCTTGCGCCGGGTTTTGTGGGCATGCAGCTGCCCCGACGCATGCACCTGCGTGGCACCGTGCGTGATCAGTGCGCTTTGGACGGAGATCAGCGCCGGGGAGTATTCGGCGTCGGCCGTGAGCGAATCGATGTGGAAGGTGTTGGGAGCCGGCACGCCGGGCTGGGGGGTGGCAGCGACCGGCACCGGAACCGGCTGCCCGGCCGGGTTGGTAGGCAGGGGAGCCGTTGCCACAGACGGGGTTGCCGGGGCGTTGTTGAGCAGCACGTCGAAGTTGTTGGCCGTGAGATGGCCCGTCACGTCGGGCGCAGCGAGCGAACCGGTCACCACCCCGTTGAAAGAGGCCTGCCCATGCAGGGCGACCGGCAGCTTGCCGCCGACGCCGAAAGCCGCCAGGGCCTGGTTGAATTCGCCAAGATTGGAGACTGTGAGCTGCGTTTGAAGCGACGAGCGCGCGCCCGCTGCCAGGCCGATGCCCCCTGTGACGTTGAGCTGTGTGCCGGGGGTGTGCGCGTTGAACTGGCGCACTGTTACGCTGCTCGACCGGCCGGCATAGGTCGCGTCGAGGATGCCGTTGACCGGAACTTCGCCGTTTGGAGGTGTGGCGGGAGCCGTGAGCTGGAGGCGGGCGTCCGCAGCGAGATCGGACGCGTTGCCGGTCCAGGTGAGCCGGACCGTGCCGTTTGCGGTGGTGAAAAAGCCCAGGTGTTGGAACTTGGGCGGCGCAAGGATGGACAGGACGGACGGCAGGGTAAAGCCTGCCAGGCGCGCGTTGACAACCCCGCGTGAGACGTTTGCCCCGGCCGCCGGACCGCTATTTGTTCCTGGATTGGCACGGGTGTTCGGCCGGTTCGCGGACTTTGCGGCTGCCTCGGCTGTCGGGGCGCCCGGCGCGAGCCAGTTGTCGATATGTGCGTCGCCGGCCAGTGTGCCGCCGCTCGCAAGCCTTGCGCGCAGGTCTTGGAGCGCAAGGGTTTCCTGCGTCAGGTGCACGGCGGTCGATGCATCCAGCCCCCGGAGATTGATGCCGGAGGCGCGATAGGCCGCGCCTGCGACTTTGGCCGTGCCGTCGACGCTGAAAAGCGACCCGGTGCCCTGGCCGTGGAGGTTCAGCGCGACCGTGCCGCCCTCAATGCCGGGCACCGCGGCAAGGGCCTGCGCTTCACGGAGGTCGATGCTCCCTTTGGCGGTCACCTGCCAGAAAGGATGGTTGTAGTTGCTGAGCGAGGCTTGCGCAGTGAGGCTGGAAGCGCCGGATGAAAAGTGGAGATCGGGCACACTGAGATGGTTTCGGCCCAGAAAGGCCTCCAGCGTGAGCCTGGAGTGCAAGGGGGCCGCGAGCGAACGGCGTGCGGTGATGTCGGCGATGGAAACCGTGGCCTTGTACTGATCGGACGGCAGGAGGTAGTTGACGCCGACCTCCACATCGTTGGCGGCGAGCGAGAACGGCACTGCTCGCTGGTTCAGCAGCGCTGTGCCGTCGTTGATCTCGGCCCGGTCGGCCTGGAGGTCGAGGACCTCGTTGATGGTCTTGTTCAGATTGGCGGGCGCGCTTTTCTTTTTCGGCACAGGCTGGTTGGTGGAGCCGTCCTTGTACACGATCAGGTGGACAACCGGCTTGTCGATGCCGAGATAGCGGAGCCCGATCCTGGCGCGAAACAGCGAGATGATCTTGGCCCGGATCAGCAGGCGATCCACGTGGAGGTACGGCACCTCGCCCGGACCCTCCAGGCCGTGGATCGTCAGGTTGTCGGCTTCGATCTGCAGGTGCAGCAGCCGCCAGCGAAAGGCGCCCAGCTCAACGCGGCCGCCGGTTGCGTCCCCCAGCGTTTTGATCACCTCTGCGCGCACCTTGTTGGCAAATCCTGGGGTGGAAGCGTACCAGCTGAGGCCGGCGACCAGCAGAGCCAGCAGAACAACGATGACCAGCAATGCCCGGAGCACGGGATGGCGGCGGCGCCGCCGGGCGGGGCGCCCCCGCGCGGGGCGCGGGGGCGCAGGGGAGCCGGCGGGGGGGGGCGCGCCGGCCCCCCGCGAGCCGCCGGATCTCCCCCTGGGCCGACAGGTCGGCGACATGCGCATCCACCGCCGCGCCGGGCACGGCCGCGCGGATCACCGCCGCGCAGGCCTGCACCTTCCCGGCGTCGCGCCCCACGAG
>CAXTWU010000079.1:0-9975 GCA_964248025.1 uncultured Acidobacteriaceae bacterium
GGGGAGCGGGGCGGAGGAGGCCGCAAGCAGCGCCCCCGTCCATAGAACAAAAATCAGGCGGGTGCTGAAGTCCCAGGAACCGTTCACCTCGTTCGGCAGAATGGAAACGCTCGCGGCCAGAAGAACCGTCGCCAAAAAGGCGGTGGTACCGAGAGTGGGCCGCCGCTGGCGCAGCGCCTGCCATGCCGAGCGGCCTCCCACAATCATGGCTCCGATAAAAATCAGGTACAAGCAGAGCCGGTATCCATCGATCCAAAGATCGAGCGAGCGGCTGTTATAGGGGGAGATACCGGTGAGCAGCAAGGAGGTGGTAAAGAACTGGCGGTTGAACCGGATCAGGGATAGTGTGTGTTGCGTGCGGCTGCTGTCCACAGCGAGCAACGGGTAGCAAACGGCCAGAATGGTCAGCCCAAGTGCAAGGGGCTGCAGCCGTCGCTGAGCCAACCATTGCGGGACGGAAACAGAGCGCGGGCGCAGCACCGCGGACACAAGGAGGTCCAAGCCGCAAAAGGCGATCAGCAGAAGCATGGGAATGGGGTGGGTGACGGCCAGCAACAGCAGCAGGAGCACAAAGCCGGCAAGGTGCCACGGGCCTTGCGGCCGAGGCAGCCGCTGCCAAAAACCCATGCAAAGCAGAAACAGTCCGATGCCCAGGGTGTAGTTGTAAAAACCCATCAGCAGGGGCCAGCTGAAGACGACCGGGGCAAACAGGAGCGAAACCCACCGGCCGGACGGCCCCACTCCCTCGGCCGCGAAGCGCAGCCCGGCCGCCAGGCAGACAAGCACCAGGCAGGTGTACAGCTTTTCCGCCAGATCGTAGGGGAAAAGATGGTAAAGGCCCAGGAGGCTGACATATTGCGTGGCGTAGGGCGGGAAAGGATGACGGATGCGGTACACGTTGTAGGTCGCGCGATGGCTGAGCAGGGAGTCGAGAACATGCACGTAGTAGCGGTGCATGGGCCCATCCTGGGTCGGAAAAACAGGAAGGGAAAGCACCCAGACGCACAACGCCCCCAGGATTGCAACAAAGCACAGGGCGGACAAGCGGGAGGGCAGGGTGTGGGAGTTCCGGTGCATCTGGCTCCTTTTGGACGTGGCCTGGCTGGGACAGCGGGTGGCGATGGTCGAACTCGAGCGGCTGCCGAGCGTTACACCGAGGCAGGGAGAGGCTGCTCCCGGGAGACCGGCGCACCCTCGAGGTCGGCCCCCGGATCGCGCTCGCGCCACCACAAAAGCGCCAACGCCCCCATGGACAAAAGCCCGCTATAGAACTGCGCACGAACAATGGCGAACAACCGGTACTTCTGTAGCACGCCACCCAGCGTTTGCGTATCGAAGTTGAGGGCAAAGACCGCGACGAGCAACGCAAGGAGGAGAATGGAACGCTTGTGAAGCAGCCCGTCCAGCATCATCATGAGCGGCACCACAAGAAAGATGTAGTAGTGAGTCCAGGACAAAGGGGCGAAAACAAGGGCACCAAGGATGGCGATGACGGCCCCATACGGCGGCACCGCGCGGCCAGGCTGCTGCGACCTGCGATCCAACAAGCCGCCTGCCACCGTGAACGCGACGGAAAGAAAGGTGGAAAGCCACTTGATGGCTGGTGGCAGCGGAAGGCTGTGCCAGAGCTGCTGCTCGGAGACCGGGTAGCGCCCGGCAAGCACAAAGGCCGCAAACGACTGGTTGTTCCAGGAGACCAGCAGCATGTTCGAGATCTGCGAAAGATTATGGAGAAAGGCAAGGTTCAGGGGCAGCCCGGTGCTGAAGAGACTTGCCGCGAAAAGAAGAACGGAAAACCCAGCGAAAGCGGCCGCGGCGCGGGTTTGCCGGTTGATGAGCCAGTACAGAAACAAAAAAGCAGGGGTGATCTTGATGGCGGCTGCGACAGCCAGCAGGAGACCGGCCCATACTGGCGCCCCCCGTTCGGCCAACAACAGCGCCCCCACCGTCAGCAGCACAAAAATCATGTGTGTTTGCGTGAGCATGAATGAGTATTTATAAGCTTCCGTCAGGTAAAGAGCCGCGCAGAGAAACGCGATCCAGCCGGGATGAAAGACGCGCGGTGCCCAGAACCGGGCGACCAGCCAGAGTGTTGCCACGAGCGAAAAGCCCAGCACGAAAAGAAAAAAGTCGTTGAACGCGGGAAACGCGAGCGTAGTGCAGAGAGGCCGGAGAGCAAAGGCCCACAAAGGCGTTTGTACATAGGGATGGAGAATGCGCACGGCGGCAAACCCGGTGCTGGCGGCCAGGCGATCCCACACGGGATCGGCGACGTGGTCGTAGTCCACGGGATCACGGCTGTAGATGTGCTCACTCTGGTGCGCGGCCAGCAGGCGGCAACCGTAGTACGACGAGGAAAGATCGGCCCCAGGCGAGGAAAAGTGGCGGACGGCGCTTAGCAAGGCGAACAGGAAGAGCACAACAAGGATGGCAATCTGGCTGTTTCGTTTCATCCACCACCGTGCAGAACTGAAAAACAGGGATGTGCTGCTGTCACGCGGAACAGGCTGACGGAATGGCCCCTCGCTCACTCTGAGCCGTAGCAGCCGTGGACGGGTCCCCCGGTTTCAGCTTGAGAAGCGTGCCTAGACTACTACAGACGGCAGGAAAGACTCAGCCCAAAACATGCCCTGAAATGCGACAAAGGCCCGGCTAGCGCCGGGCCTTTGTCGGTTTGGGGAGAGAAAGCGGCTTACTCGGACGCGGCCAGTTCCTCGGCCTCGCCTTCCTGCCGCATGATCTCGAGCTCGCGCTCTTCGGCCTCGTGCTGAGCCGCGACCTCCTGCTGCACGCGCTCCGCCGCTTCTTCGAGCTCCGGTGAGAGCTGGATGTTGCGGTAGTACTCCATGCCCGTGCCGGCGGGGATGAGCCGTCCGACGATGACGTTTTCCTTGAGCCCGCGCAGATTGTCGATGGCGCCGTTGATCGACGCCTCGGTCAGCACACGCGTGGTCTCCTGGAAGCTCGCGGCCGAGATAAAGCTGTCGGTCGAGAGCGACGCCTTGGTGATGCCCAGCAGCAGCGGTTTGCCGGTGCAGGGGCGGCCGCCCTCGATGGCGATGCGGTCGTTTTCGGCGCGGAAGCGGAACCGGTCCACCTGCTGCTC
Source organism: uncultured Acidobacteriaceae bacterium (assembly GCA_964248025.1). Classification (GTDB taxonomy): domain Bacteria; phylum Acidobacteriota; class Terriglobia; order Terriglobales; family Acidobacteriaceae; genus EB88. Next base: position 3,107 of record CAXTWU010000079.1, read on the forward strand.
GAGCAGGAAGTTGGAGTCGCCGACCTCGTCGATCTTGACCCAGCGCAGCATCTGCCGGACGATCGTCTCAATGTGCTTGTCCGAGATCGTCACGCCCTGGAGACGGTAGACCTCCTGAATCTCATTGACCAGAAACGCCTGGAGCGCGTTCTGGCCTAGAACCGCCAGGATGTCGTGCGGGTTCAGCGGTCCGTCCATCAGGGGATCGCCGGCGCGCAGCTTTTCGCCTTCCTGCACATTGACGTGGACACCGCGCGGCACGGAGTACTCTTTCTCCTCGCCGCTCTCCGCCGTGACATAGATCTTGCGCTGCCCCTTGGCCACTTCGCCGAACCGGACCACGCCCTCGATCTCCGAGATAATGGCCGTTTCGCGCGGCTTGCGGGCCTCGAACAACTCGACCACACGCGGCAGACCGCCGGTGATGTCCTTGGTGCGGGTGGTTTCGCGCGGGATCTTCGCCAGGATGTCGCCCGGGAAGACCTCCTCGCCGTCCTGCACCATCAGGTGAGCGCGGCTCGGCATCAGGTAGCGCTTGTCCTTTTTGCCGTCGGCCTTGATCAGGATGGTGGGCTGGCGCTTCTCATCCGGTGCGTCCGAGACGACCAGCCGTGAAAGCCCCGTCACCTCATCCACTTCGTCGTTGAGCGTGATGCCTTCCTGCAGGTCCTTGAACTGGACTGTGCCGCCGACCTCCGTCAGGATCGCGAAGGTATACGGGTCCCACTCGGCAAGCGATTGCCCGAGCGCGACCTGCTGGCCTTCCTCAACCTTGAGCTTGGCGCCGTAGACGATCTGGTAGCGCTCCTTCTCGCGGCCGCGATCGTCGATGATCGCGACCGAGCCCGACCGGTTCATCGCGACCGTGTCGCCGGACTTCGACTTGACGGAGACGACGTTGATGAAGCGGACCGTACCAACATTTTTCGCGTCGAGTTTGGACTGCTCGTTGACGCGCGAAGCCGTGCCGCCGATGTGGAAGGTGCGCATGGTAAGCTGCGTGCCGGGCTCGCCGATGGACTGCGCGGCGATGACGCCGACCGCCTCGCCCAGCTCGACAAGGCGGCCGGAGGCGAGGTTGCGCCCGTAGCAGAGGATGCAGACGCCGCGCTTCGACTCGCAGGTGAGCACCGAGCGAATTTTGACGCGCTCGATGCCGGCGGCCTGGATCGCGGACGCGAGATCCTCGGTGATCTCCTGGTTGATGTCGACGATCGCATTGCCTTCGAAGTCCTTGATGCGTTCCAAGGAGACGCGGCCGATGATGCGGTCGCGCAAGGGCTCGATGATCTCGCCGGACTCGACGATGGGCATGACGTAGATACCGTCGGAGGTGCCGCAGTCGAACTCGGAGACGATGACGTCCTGCGCCACGTCGACCAGGCGGCGGGTCAGGTAGCCCGAGTCGGCGGTTTTGAGCGCCGTATCGGCCAGGCCCTTGCGCGCGCCGTGGGTCGAGATGAAGTACTGCAACACCGTCAGGCCTTCACGGAAATTGGCCGTGATGGGCGTTTCGATGATTTCACCCGACGGCTTCGCCATCAGTCCGCGCATGCCGGAAAGCTGGCGAATCTGCTGCTTGGAACCGCGGGCGCCGGAGTCGGCCATGATGTAGATCGGGTTCATGGCTCCTTCCTTGTCCGCGTTCTTCATGTTGTTGAACATCTCATCGGCGACCTTTTCGGTGACCGAGGACCACATCTGGATGACCTTGTTGTTGCGCTCGCCGTTGGTGATCGCGCCGTCCAGGTACTGCTGCGTGACCGCGACGACCGACTGCTCGGCTTCGCGGACGACGGTGTACTTCGACTCGGGGATGACCATGTCGTCGAGGCCGACCGACAGGCCGGAGCGGGTCGCGTACTGGAAGCCCAGGTCCTTGATGCGGTCGAGCATCTTGACCGTGGTCTCAAGCCCCAGGTTGAGGTAGCAGTAGTTGACCAGCTGGCCGATGCCCTTTTTCTTGAGCAGGCCGTTGATGTACGGCATGCCCTCGGCGAGCGCGTCGTTGAGGATCGCGCGGCCGACCGTGGTCTGGATGAACTGGCGGTCGTACTGCACGGGCTCGGTGTGGGTCAGGTCCTGGTCGTCGTAGGCCGTCGTCATGTCGAGCACGGGGCCCGTGTAGCGCAGGCGGATCGGCGTCAGCGTCTCCACTTCCTTCGCTTCGAGCGCCATCAGCACTTCGTCGGTTCCGGCGAACACGCGGCCTTCACCCTTGGCACCCTTTTTGGCCTTGGTCAGGTAGTACAAACCTAGGACAAGATCCTGCGTCGGCACGGTGATCGGCTGACCGGAGGCCGGAGACAAGATGTTGTGCGACGCCAGCATCAGCACGCTCGCTTCCACCTGGGCTTCGGGCGAGAGCGGGATGTGCACGGCCATCTGGTCGCCGTCGAAATCCGCGTTGAAGGCGGTGCAGACGAGCGGGTGGATCTTGATGGCCTTGCCTTCCACCAGCACAGGCTCAAACGCCTGGATACCGAGACGGTGCAGCGTAGGGGCGCGATTCAGCAGGACCGGGTGATCTTTGATGACCTCTTCGAGGATGTCCCAGACGACGGGTTCCTGGAGCTCGACCATCTCCTTGGCCTGCTTGATGGTGGTGCAGTGGCCGGTCTGCTCGAGCCGGTGATAGATAAACGGCTTGAAAAGCTCAAGTGCCATCTTCTTGGGCAGGCCGCACTGGTGCAGCTTGAGCTCGGGGCCGACGACGATGACCGAGCGTCCGGAGTAGTCGACGCGCTTGCCCAGCAGGTTTTGGCGAAAGCGGCCCTGCTTGCCCTTGAGCGTGTCGGAGAGCGACTTGAGCGGACGGTTGTTGGCGCCGCGCAGCACGCGGCCGCGGCGGCCATTGTCGAACAGCGCGTCGACGGCCTCCTGCAGCATGCGCTTTTCGTTGCGCACAATCACCTCGGGCGCATGGAGGTCCATGAGCTTCTTTAGGCGGTTGTTGCGGTTGATCACGCGGCGGTATAGATCGTTCAGGTCGGACGTGGCAAAGCGTCCGCCGTCAAGCGGAACCAGCGGGCGCAGCTCGGGCGGAATGACCGGGATCACGTCGAGGATCATCCACTGGGGCTTGTTGCCCGACCTGCGGAAGGCCTCGACGACCTTGAGGCGCTTGGAGTACTTGAGGCGCTTCTGGAGCGAGGTTTCGGTCTTCATTCTTTCCCGAAGCTCGATGGACAGCTCCGCGATCTCGACGCGCTTGAGCAGCTCCTTGATCGCTTCCGCACCCATCATGCCCTTGAAGCCCGAGGGGCGGTACTGCTGGTCGAGCTCGCGGAACTTGGTCTCGTCCTTGATGATCTCGCGCTCTTTGACGGGCGCGTCGCCTGCGTCGACCACGACGTAGCTTTCGAAGTAAAGCACCGCTTCAAGGTCGCGCAGCGAGATGTCCAGCAGGTGGCCGATGCGCGAAGGCAGGCCCTTGAAGAACCAGACGTGCGAGCAGGGGCTGGCGAGCTCGATGTGGCCGAGACGCTCGCGGCGAACCTTGGACAAGGTGACTTCGACGCCGCACTTGTCGCAGATGACGCCGCGGTGCTTCATGCGCTTGTACTTGCCGCACAGGCACTCCCAGTCGGTGACGGGGCCAAAGATGCGGGCGCAGAACAGCCCGTCGCGCTCCGGCTTGAAGGTGCGGTAGTTGATGGTTTCAGGCTTGGTGACCTCGCCGTGCGACCAGGAGCGGATTTTTTCAGGAGACGCAAGCTGGATACGGATCGCGTCGAAATCGGTAATCGGGCCGGAAAGTTCAAATGGGCTGGAACGGTACACGGGTGTTCCTCCTCGGGCGCTCCGAAAGCGCTTTAGGTCCCGGGGCTCTGGTTGTGTGTGGGTCGCCGCTCGCCCCCGGGAGCATGGCTCACGGAACGGCGACCCCTTTCACTGCAAATTGAATCGGCAGCCTCAAAGCTCCGCGCGGAAGTCTGCACCACCACGCGAAGCCCCGGCCGAGAACGGTCCGAAGGACCCTAGTCGGCGGCGGCCAGCATCGGCTCCGGCTGCCTGTTCCTGGAGCCGTCGAGGTCTTCCTGCTTCATCAGCTCGACGTCGAGGCACAGGGCCTGCAGCTCGCGAATCAGCACGTTGAACGACTCGGGCACGCCGGGTTCGATCGCGGCCTCGCCCTTGACAATGGCCTCGTAGATCTTGGTGCGGCCGAAGACATCGTCGGACTTCGCGGTCAAAAGCTCCTGCAAGATATAGGCGGCACCGTACGCCTCGAGTGCCCATACCTCCATCTCGCCGAAGCGCTGCCCGCCGAACTGCGCCTTGCCGCCCAGCGGCTGCTGGGTGATCAAGGAGTACGGTCCGATCGAGCGAGCGTGGATCTTGTCGTCGACCAGGTGCGACAGCTTAAGCATGTAGATGTAGCCCACCGTAACCGGCTGCTCGAACTGGTCGCCGGTCATGCCGTCGAACAGTGCCGTTTTGCCCGAGCTCGGCAGCCCTGCCGCCTTCAGCAGTGCCTTGATTTCGGTTTCGCGCGCGCCGTCAAACACCGCCGTGCCGAACCAGATGCCGCGCTTCATGCCGAGGCCGACGCGCATCACCTGCTCGTCGTCGAGCTCAAGCAGTTGGCGCAGCGCTGCCGTGCCGGCAAAGGCTTCCTTGAAGACCTCGCGAACCTGGTTAGCCCCCTCGTGCTCTTCCTGGTGTTGCTTGACCAGTGCGGCGACCTTCTTGCCCAGCTCGAACGCGGCCCAGCCCAGATGCGTTTCCAGGATCTGACCGACGTTCATGCGCGACGGCACGCCGAGCGGGTTCAGAACGATCTCGACCGGGGTGCCGTCGGGCAGGTACGGCATGTCTTCCTCGGGAAGAATGCGCGCGATCACACCCTTGTTGCCGTGGCGGCCGGCCATCTTGTCGCCGACCGACAGCTTGCGCTTCATGGCGATGTAGACCTTGACCAGCTTGATGACGCCGGGCGACAGCTCATCGCCCTTTTGCAGCTTGCCGATCTTGTCGTTGGTGATCTTGCGCAGCACATCGATCTGGCGCGAGGTCATCTCCTCGATCTCGTCGATCTGCTCGTTCACCCGCGGGTCTTTGTCGTTGTAGCGGATGCGCTTGAGGTTCTTGGTCGAGATGAGCTCGATGGTTTCCCGATCGAGGATCATGCCCTTCGACAGCAGGCGCTTGTTGGTGCGCTCGTCATGGAGGTCGGCCTGCACCTCCTTGCCGCCCAGGATCATCTCCAGCCGCTTGAGCCGCTCGTCGGTGAGAATACGGATCTCATCGGCGAGGTTCTTTTCAAGTTTTGCCACCTGTTCGGACTCAATCTGCAGGGCGCGCTCGTCCTTGTCCTGCCCCTTGCGGGAGAAGATGCGGACGTCGACCACCGTGCCCTCGATGCCCGGCGGGCAGGTGAGCGAGGCGTCGCGCACGTCGCCGGCCTTTTCGCCGAAGATGGCGCGAAGCAGCTTTTCCTCGGGCGTCAGCTGGGTTTCGCCCTTGGGCGTCACCTTGCCGACCAGGATGTCGTTGTGGCGGATCTTGGCACCGATGCGGATCACCCCCGACTCGTCCAGGTCACGCAGGGCGTGCTCGGAGACGTTGGGGATGTCGCGCGTGATCTCTTCCGGCCCCAGCTTGGTGTCGCGTGCTTCGATCTCGAACTCCTCGATGTGCACGGAGGTGTAGTAATCCTCGCGCACCAGCTTTTCCGAGATCAGGATCGCGTCCTCGAAGTTGTAGCCGCGCCACGGCATAAACGCGACCAGCACGTTGCGGCCCAGGCCGAGCTCACCCTGCTCCGTGCACGGCCCGTCTGCGATCACCTGCCCTTTCAGCACGCGGTCGCCCTTGCGGACGATCGGCTTCTGGTTGATGCAGGTGTTCTGGTTGGAGCGCTTGAACTTGATGAGCTGGTAGATGTCGGAGCCGACCTCACGCGAAAGCTGCGTGGGGTGATGCTCGCCTTCGACACGGATAATGATGCGCTCGGAATCGACCGAATCGACGACGCCGTTACGACGGGCCGAGATGACCGCGCCCGAGTCGCGGGCCGTCACCCCTTCCATGCCGGTGCCGACAAACGGGGCTTCGGCCACCAGCAGGGGCACGGACTGCCGCTGCATGTTGGCGCCCATCAGCGCGCGGTTCGCGTCGTCGTGCTCAAGGAATGGGACGAGCGAAGCGGCGACAGACACGAGCTGTTTGGGCGAGACGTCGACGTAGTCGATCTCGTCGCGCGAAACCAGGACGAAGTTTCCTTGCCGGCGCGCATTGACGAGTTCGGCCGTGATGCGCAGCTCTTCATCGAGCTCCACGTTGGCCTGCGCGATGGTGTGGCGATCTTCTTCCCAGGCCGACAGGTAGAACGAGAACGGTTCGTACTCGACCGTACGCTTGCCGGCGGCGCGCAGCTCTTCGTTCTTCGTGACGGCTTCGCCTTTTTCAAGATGATCGCCGACCCGGAGGCCGCTTTCGCCCGCGTTCGTGACCTGCACGTAGTCGAGCAGCTGCGCGTTGCGCACGCGGCGGTAGGGGCTCTCGATAAAGCCGTACTCGTTGATGCGCGCAAAGCACGAGAGCGAGGAGATGAGGCCGATGTTCGGGCCTTCCGGCGTTTCGATCGGGCAGATACGCCCGTAGTGCGTCGGGTGGACGTCGCGCACCTCGAAACCCGCGCGTTCGCGCGACAAGCCGCCCGGCCCAAGCGCCGACAAGCGCCGCTTGTGCGTGATCTCGGAGAGCGGGTTGGTCTGGTCCATGAACTGCGACAGTTGCGACGAGCCGAAGAACTCACGAATGGCCGCCATCACCGGCTTCGCATTGATGAGATCATGCGGCATGGCCGTCGACATCTCCTGGTACACGCTCATCTTTTCCTTGATGGCGCGCTCCATGCGCAC
>CAXTWU010000080.1:0-6819 GCA_964248025.1 uncultured Acidobacteriaceae bacterium
AGGCGCTCGGCGGCGTGGTCGCGAAGATCATTCAGCGCAACTCGACGATTCCGGCAAGCGAAACCGAGCACTTTACCACTGGTGTCGATGGGCAGACCAACGTTGCTGTGCACGTGGTGCAGGGCGAGCGGGAGCTGGCGAAGGATTGCCGATCACTTGCACGTTTCGATCTGAAAGGAATTCCGCCGATGTCGGCCGGGCTGCCGAGAATCGAGGTCAGATTCCTGATCGACGCAAATGGCATTCTCCATGTTTCCGCGCGAGAGCAGCGCTCGGGCACCGAGGCCGAGATCGAGGTGAAACCGACGTACGGGCTGACCGACGAGCAGGTCGAAACGATGATTCTCGACTCGTTCGACCATGCTGAAGCCGACTTTGAACAGCGGCAGCTGATTGAGGCGCGGGTGGAGGCCGATGACATCCTGGCCCGGGTTGCGAAGGCTAAAACCCATCCGGTGTGGTCCCAGCTCTCCTACGAGGAACAGAACGAGGTGGGGCTCGCCGAGGATGAGCTGCACGTTCTAAGAGGGGGCGAGGATCGTGTCGCGATTCGCGCAAGCATCCAAGCGTTGGACCGCGCAACTCGCCGGCTGGCGGAGCTGATGATGAACCAGACCGTCACCTCCGCCCTGGGCGGAGAGACGATGGCATCTGCCGGGGAGAAACTGGGCGAGGGCCCGACGGCACCGCACCCCTTTGCGAAGGCGGAGATCGGGTAGGATACGGAAATGAGCGTGAGTCAACCCGGCAATGAGCGGATCGACCCAACAAAGCCGTTGGCTGAGAACATGGTGCGCGTGACCTTTGAACCGGAGGGCCGCACGGTCGAGTTTGTCTTCGGCACCATGCCCTACGACCACCATGGATTGCCTATGTCGTTTCTGGACGTGGCGGAAAACTACGGCATCTTTCTGGATCATGCCTGCGGCGGCGTTTGCGCCTGCACCACCTGTCACCTGCATATCCGGCAAGGGGAGCCTGGACTCAACGAGGCCACAGAAGAAGAGCTGGACCGGATGGAAAAAGCGCCCGGGCTTCAACTGAACTCGCGCCTGGGTTGCCAGGCGGTGATCACTCGACCGGGCAGCTATGTTGTTGAGATTCCAGCCTGGAACCGCAACTACGTATCCGAAGGCAAGCCCTTAACACTGAGCGAAAGCAAGTAGGAGCTGACCGACCATGCCCAAGCAACTTCTATGGACCGATGCCGAGGAAATCGGCATTCAGCTAAAGGAAAAGTACCCGGCACTCGACCCGTTCCAGGTGCGTTTCACGGAGCTGCACAAGTATGTGATTGCGCTTGAAGCTTTTGCCGACGACCCGGCAAAGTCGAACGAGTCGCGCCTGGAAGCCATCCAGATGGCCTGGTATGAGGAATGGCAGGACGCGAACCAGTAAACCACGGCGAACAAGTCACACCACAAAGGGGCTTACGGCCCCGCATCCACCTTGCCTGCGAGGACTGGATCTTCGCTTTCGCCTACTCTTCCCAACCGAACGCATTCCGAAACAGCTCAAACTCGGCCTTGCGCGCGGGTTCCCCGGCTTTCAGATAGATCGACAGTACATCGAACCGGGTGGGTGTGCCGTCAGACACCTGCCTTAGATAGTGGCGCGCCAGCCGGCGGAGACTGTGTCGCTTGCCGCGATCGACGGCAGCCTCGGCGGTGGCAAACCCGCGACTGGACCTCGTTTTCACTTCCACAAAGCAGAGTGTGTCGGTTTCCCAGGCCACCAGGTCGATATCGCCGGGCGCGCGGCCCGACTGCCAGCCATGCGCCACGACCGTGAACCCGACCCGCCGCAGAAAAAAGAAGGCTGCTTCTTCCCCGGCTCTGCCGAGCAGCAGGTGGTTCGGCAGCGTGGAACGCCGCCGAACCGGAAAGCGGTCCAGCAGCGCCAAGCTTGTTTCCCATGCCCCGGCCCGTAGTTTATGTGGCAGCAGAGTCATCCTGCGGAAGACTCTATTGCACTCTCCTTGTCTTGAAAACGGTACCGAAGTGTATCTGTGCCTCGGGGCAGGCCGGCTTATGAGCCGCTTTCGGCCTTTTGCTCCACGTAGCCCTGAATGTGCTCGTAGACGTGGTCTGGAAAATGGAGGTCCTTGTACACATTGCAGGCGTCCGGGTCGCTGGCGTCGGGGCAGATGGGAAAGTCCTGCTCTTTTTGCCAGGCGAGAATCCGGTCGCGCTTGGGCGGATTGTAGTCCTTACCCTCCACCTGACGGATCAACAGCTTTGCCTGCGCTTCCGAGAAATCGCTGTCCTTGACCAGCATGGCGAGCAGTTCGTCCCCATCGAGGAAATGCCGCGCCACCATGGCGAAGGTCAGACGGCCATAGTGTCCGATGTCCTTGCCTTCTTCCAGCGATGCGATCAGGTGTGCCATCATGCCATTCTTTTTCAATTCGTCCATAAAGTCCAAGTTCTCCTTGTTTCGCCTTGTCTTCTCCTTTTGGATGCACATCAGGCCCCGGCTCGTTGCCGGGCAAAAAAGAAGGCCCGCCGGGTGGGGGCGGGCTTTGAACGGGCGAGCACAGTTTAGGTGGTCGGGCGCCCCTTGGTGACGATGAACTGCGCCGGAACCGCTGCACCGTTGCCGTCGGTCAACTGCGGGTTCAATTGCTGCGTGTCCTTGAGCGTGGAGCTGTTGAGGACGTGGATCAGGTTGTCGCCCGTGGTGCTGACGAAAAAGCTTGCGGCATCGGGGCTGAACGCGCCTGCGACAGGGGCGAGCGCTCCCGCCGTCAGTTGCACATTGCTCACTTGGCCGGTCGTCGGCGTGTAAACCGGCAGAAGGCCGCTAGCCGTGTTGGCCGTGTATGTAATAAAGGCTTTGGAAGAATCCGGTGAGGCGAGCACCTGGTCGATCTGAGTGGGTGTGATGCCCGTCAGCGCAATCTGTCGCAGGGTGGTCTGGATCGCGAGCGCCCCCGCGGTGCCGGGCAGCACGCCGGGGCAGGGTCCGACGGGCGCAATCAGCCCGCCGGTGCCGCCGCCGTGGGTGATGTCGGAAACTCCGCTCGTGGTGGCACCGACTAGGTGCATGCCGTCGGGCGTAGCCGACAGGTGGTCGGCGCTGCCGCCGTTGACGGTCGCTGCGACGGGATTGAAGGTGACCGGGGTTGTGGTGGTGTCCGGGCAGAAGGAGCGCGCCGCGACGGGAGCGCCACTCGTAAAGACCGCGACCGCCGGCACCGTGATCGCGACGTCGGGCGAGCAGAACGGGTTGCTGTTGGTGTTGTCGAGCGGGCAGTTTGCCGTGGCATTGGCCCCGGTCAGCGGGTAGTGGCTCCAGCCGCTTACCAGGTTGTGCACGTACAAGGTGTCCGGGCCGACGATGTAGACGTTTTTGCCGTCGGGCGAGTATTCGGCATGCGTCGCAACGCCACCGATGCTGATGACCGAAGAGCTCGTGGTGCTGGAGGTTGAGCCGGTACCGCCGGACGCCGGCGTGTACAGGTAGATGATCTTGCGCAGCTGGTCGGCGATGACCACCTGGTTGTTGGCCGGCGCAACCGCCAGCACCACGCCGGGTACGGTGGTGTCCTGCGTGCCGGGCGAGTTATTCAGGGCGCTATAGGTCATCAGCGCACGGTACGAGCCGAAGTACAGCGTCGCGCCGTTCGGGTCAAGCACCATGGAGTTGGGTGGATAGGGCAGCAGGATGGGCGCGCCGCCAGTACCCAGGCTCAGGTCAAAGGGGGTAAACTCCCGCGAGTTGGGCGAAGCAGCCCACAGCAGGGTGCTGTTGACGCCGGGTGAGCGCACCAGCAGCGGGTTCGCAACAATGGGCAGCCCGGTGCCGAAGGTGCCGAGCTTGTTGAGCGGAGTCGGGTTGCAGGAGGAACCGGTTGCAGAGCTGGTCGCGCTTGAAGTGGTGCTGGTGGCCGCAGTAGGCGCGCCCGGCTGGCAGATCGCGGTCACGGTGGCCAGGCCGGGCAGTGCCGAGGAGACCGCGCCCGTGGCAGACACTGCGACCTGTTGCGGCAGACTGGAGGTGTAATCGGGGCTGTTGCCGGTGGTCGGGGTGATGGTGACATTGCCGTGGCCGGGCGCGTTGTCGGTGATGGCTGCCGTGATGGTCTGCGGGTTGCCGGCGGTGACGGTGATCGATCCGTCGGGGTTGGTGCCCCCCGTACTGCTGAGCAGGCTTAGTGCGATGCTGGTCGGCGGGCAGGTGTAGAAGTAGCCCGCGGCCGAGCTGGTACCGACCGAGTCGCCGCCCGTGCCGGCAATGGTGGCCGTGATCACAGTGCCGCCGGGCTGGTTGGCCTGCGTGGTGCCAAGCGAGGTGCCTGCCAGCGCTCCGGTTGCCGGGGTCCCCGTGACATTGGTGTTGTTGATCGTAACGATCCCGGGCGTGTTGGCCGTGTAGGTGATCACGCCGATCTCGTTATTGGCCCCCTGCGACGGCATCAGGTTGCCGTTCTGGTCGAAAACAGAGGTCTCGTTCAGGAGGTTGGGTCCGATCTGCCCAGAGGGTACGCAGCCCGTGGGATTGTTGACCGTGATGGCGGAGACCGGCGGGTGCACATACACGGTGATGGGGTTGCTGACGATCCCGGCCGTGCTGGCCGTAATGGTTGCGACGCCATGGGTCGCGGGCGGGGTGCAGATGGAGAAATCCGGGATGCCGCCGGGGCTCAGGCGGTTCCAGGTGCCGGCGCAAACACTGCCCAGGGGGCTGATGTCAGCCAGTTGCAGGTTGGATGTGCCATAGGTGGTGATACCTACGCCGACCTTGGTGCCGCGGCAGTCCTCGGCCATGATGGCGCCGACGGCGGTGGATTGACCGTAGCCGAGGGAGATACCGGTTGCTGAAACTCCCGGCGCGAAACGGACGGAGTACACCTGGCCGGTTTTGGCACCGTAGCCGAGGTTGTTGCAGTACTGCGAAACATTGGTGACACAGCCTGTAACGGAAAGGCCGACGGGAAGCGCAAACAGAAACAATGCGACAAGGGTAAAAAACCGCTGCATGGAACCTCCCCGCCTGCCGGAAATGATGCACAGACGGTTGCGACTCGCCTTCGGGTGGGATCGTGCGCCGAAAAGGGGTGACTGCCACCAAAGTTTACAGCACGGCGGACGGAGACCCGCTGCGCGGCTTCTTGCACAGGGAACTCGCACGGGGACCCCTGGGGGCGATCCCGCGGCGAGCTGTGGCGGTAAAAACCTGGGCGGCCCTTCCCGTTCGGTTGAGGTCGAAGTGAAGCTACTGCAGGTACTGGTTGAACCAGCGGATCGAGCGCTCCAGAAGGTCCTTCTGGTGGTCGGGGTCGACAAAGCCGTGACCCTCGTTCGGGTACACGACCAGGGCCGTGGGCACGTTCATGCTTTTGAGCGCATGCCAGAACTCAAAGCTTTGCGGCGCCGGGCACTCGCCGTCCCGGTCGCCCACCACCACCAGCGTCGGCGTCGTTACGCGGTCGATGTAGTTGATGGCGGAAGACTTCGCGTAAACCGCCGGGTCCTTGTAGACGGTCGCGCCGAAAAATGGCGTCATCCACTGGTCGATCGAGTTTTCGCCGTAATAAGAGAGCCAGTCCGAGATGCCGGCGCCCGCAACCGCGGCCTTGAACCGGTGCGTTTGCGTGACGCTGAACATGGTCATAAAGCCGCCGTAGCTCCAGCCCGTCAAGCCCAGGCGCTTGTCGTCAATCGCAGGGATGCGTTTTTCCACGGCATCGACCCCGGCCAGGATGTCCCGGAGGTCGCCGTAGCCGAAATCCTTGCGGTTGGCCGCGGTAAACGCCTCGCCCTGCCCATAGGAGCCGCGCGGGTTGGGCTCAAGCACGAAGTAACCTGAAGCCGCGAGCGGGGCTGCGCCAAAGCCGGCGCCAGGCCACCGCTGGGTCACAGCCGATGACGGCCCGCCGTGCACCATCACGATCAGGCCATACTTCTTTGCCGGGTCGTAGTTGGCCGGGTACAGCAGCCAGCCCTGCACCGTGTAGCCGCCGTCGGTCCAGTTGACGGACTCGGCCGGGCCCCAGCTGGGTTTTTCCTGGGCGTTGAAGTGCGTAAGCGCCGGCAAAGGGGCGCTGCCGAGCGGGCCCGCATACACCTCGGGCGCGACCGCGAAGCTCGACGCGGACCATGCGGCGATCGCACCGTCGCGGGAAACAGCAAACGAGCCCGCCAGCCGGCCGTCGCCGATGGAGTATGGCAGGGTGGCAATCACGCGGTCCGCGAGCCGGTTCGGGATGTCCATGGAACCCCCGGCCGCCTGGTCACTAGCCGAGGCTCCAGAGCCGGGCGCGAAGGAAAGGCTCAGCTCGTCGATACGCTCCTGCCCACCATCGATTTCGGTGGCCAGCAGCTTGCCTGTGGGCAGGAAATGGATCCATTGCACGGTGGTCTTTGCGTCCGGGGTCAGGTCTCTGGGGGTGTCGGTGCCGCCGGACGGGATCAGGTAAAGATCGCCCCCGGTCGCGCCCTGGTCGCTCATCAGGCCGCCGATCAGCGCGATCTCCGAGCCGTCGGGCGACCAGCGCGGCACTGCGATCTGCAAGCCATGGAGAGGGCCGTTCGCGGTGTTCGGGTCCAGCACGACCTTGGGATCGCCGCCCCGGAGCGACTCCGTGTAGAGCTTGGCGATCCACCAGTTGTTCTCACCCGGGGGAGCGGCGGCGACAAAGGCGATCTGCTTGGCATCGGGCGCATATGAAAACTCGTATACGTGGAGCCCGGCCGGGGTGATCTGGTCCAGCTTGCCTGTGTTTGCATCGATGCGGGCGACGCGCTGCACCTCCAGACCTTCAACGCCGATCTCGCCGGAAGGGGGCTTCATGGCGGCCAGCGCGCCCGAAGGCCG
>CAXTWU010000080.1:6919-9926 GCA_964248025.1 uncultured Acidobacteriaceae bacterium
CGCGCCACCCGCCACCTTGGCGGCTATGCGGGCCAGGACTCGCGAAACGGAGTCAGGCTTCCTGGTTTTAACGCCGGAAACGCCAGATCACCGTCGGAGTCTCTTACGAACGGCTTGGAAGTTTTGGATATGCCCGGATCGAACGGTTTATGCAGGATGCCGGGGATGGATTGCGGAAGGCGGGTGTTTTCGTCTTCAGGATCGGCCAGAGGCGGCTTTATGCGTCTTCTTGGTTGTGCTTGCCGGTTTTGGCCGGGCTTTTATCAGGGGAGTTGCGGTTTGCCTACATTCAGTCAGTTGGTTCGGAAGGGGCGCACGGCGCCCAGGTATAAAACGGCATCGCCTGCGCTGCAGGGCTCGCCTCAGCGGCGGGGTGTGTGCACGCGCGTGTATACGCAAACACCGAAAAAGCCTAACTCGGCGCTTCGCAAGGTCGCGCGTGTTCGCTTAACCAATGGAATCGAAGTGACGACGTATATCCCGGGCATCGGCCACAATCTGCAGGAGCACTCGATCGTGCTGATCCGCGGAGGGCGCGTCAAGGATCTGCCGGGTGTCCGCTACCACGTGGTGCGCGGCACGCTGGACTCGGTGGGCGTGGCAAACCGGAAGCAAAGCCGGTCGAAGTATGGAGCCAAGCGCGCCAAGGGCGGCGCGGCGGCTGCGACGGGTAAAAAGAAGTAACTGGGTTGAGAATCGCCGCCCGCCGGGTCGGTGCGCGGAGAACATGGCTTCGGCCGTCGGAGAGCTAGGGCAATGCCAAGAAAAGGTTTTATCGCCAAGCGCGAAGTTTCGCCGGACCCGGTGTACCAGTCCACGCTGGTCACCAAGTTTGTGAACTCGATGATGTGGGGCGGCAAAAAGTCGACCGCGCAAGGCATCTTCTACACCGCCATGACCAACCTGGAGCAGAAGGGCGGCGACGAGGCCTTGAAGCTGTTCAAAAAGGCCGTTGAGAACTGCAAGCCGCTGCTTGAGGTCAAGAGCCGGCGCGTTGGCGGCGCCAATTACCAGGTGCCGATCGAGGTCAACCCGGAACGCCGCACCTCCCTTGCCATTCGCTGGCTCGTGACCTACGGACGTGCCCGCGGTGAAAAAGGCATGGTCGACAAGCTGACGAATGAGTTGCTGGACGCGGCCAATGGCCGTGGCGCCGCCATGAAGAAAAAGGAAGACATCCACCGCATGGCGGAAGCCAACAAGGCCTTTGCGCATTACCGCTGGTAGTCCATCCCCGAACCGCTCCTGAGCCGCTTTTAGATCAGGCGCGACAAGAAAGAGACACTGTTATGGCTCGCCAAGTACCGCTCAATCGTTGCCGGAACATCGGAATCATGGCGCACATCGACGCCGGAAAAACCACAACGACCGAGCGCATTCTGTTCTACACCGGTATTACCCACCGCATCGGCGAAGTGCATGAAGGCACCGCCACGATGGACTACATGGAGCAGGAGCAGGAGCGCGGCATCACCATTACCTCGGCCGCGACCACCTGCATGTGGAACAACATCCGCATCAACATCATCGACACGCCGGGACACGTGGATTTCACGGCCGAGGTGGAGCGTTCGCTACGCGTTTTGGACGGCGCGGTAGCGTTGTTTGACTCTGTTTCGGGCGTGCAGCCGCAGTCAGAAACCGTGTGGCGCCAGGGCGACAAGTACAAGGTGCCGCGCATCTGCTTTGTGAACAAGATGGACAAGGCCGGCGCGGACTTCGAGTACGTGATCGATACGATCCGCAAGCGTCTCGGCGCAAAGCCGGTCGCGATCCAGATCCCGATCGGCGCGGAGGCGAAGTTTGCCGGGGTGATTGATCTTATCGAGATGCGCGCCATTGTTTGGCACGACGAAACGATGGGCGCCAAGTATTCGGTTGAAGAGATCCCGGCCGACCTGCAGAAAAAAGCGGAAGCGTTCCGCATGCAGCTGATCGAGTCTGTAGCTGAACACGATGACACGATGCTGGCGCAGTTTCTGGAAGGCGAGATCCCGACCGCGGCTCAACTCAAGGCCGGGCTCCGCAATGCCACCATCGGCATGCACGTGTTTCCGGTGATGTGCGGGTCGTCGTTCAAGAACAAGGGTGTGCAGACGTTGCTGGACGCGGTGGTCGACTACCTGCCGAGCCCGGTGGACCTGCCGCCGGTCGAAGGGATCGACCCGTCTGATGTGTCGCACACCCTGGTACGCGAGTGCACGGACGCGGCGCCGCTGTCGGCGCTGGCGTTCAAGATGATCAACGACCCGTTCGGCAAGCTCGCGTTTATTCGCGTTTACTCGGGCTCGCTGAAGACCGGCGACACGATCCTGAACCCGCGCACCGGCAAAACCGAGCGCGTAGGGCGGCTCGTCAAGATGCACGCCAACAAGCGCGAAGACATCACGGAGATCCTATCCGGCGATATCTGCGCCTGTGTGGGACTGAAGGACATCAAGACCGGCGATACGCTGTCGGCGCCGCAGGCCCCGATCGCGCTTGGTGCGATTGATTTCCCCGAGACTGTGATCTCGGTCGCGATCGAGCCCAAGACCAAGGCCGACCAGGAAAAGATGGGCGTTGCCCTGTCGCGGCTGGCGGATGAGGATCCGACGTTCAAGGTACGGACCGACCATGAATCGGGTCAGACCATCATCTCGGGGATGGGCGAGCTGCACCTGGAGATCCTGGTCGACCGCATGAAGCGTGAGCACAAGGTGGAGGCCAATGTCGGCGAGCCGCGGGTAGCGTTTCGCGAGACGATCCGCAAGACCGCGGAGGCGGAAGGCAAGTACATTCGTCAGACCGGCGGCTCGGGCAACTACGGCCATGTCAAGATTCGCCTGGAGCCGGGTGATCCGGGGGCGGGCTTCGAGTTCGTCGATGCCATCAAGGGCGGCGTTGTTCCCAAGGAGTACATCAAGCCGACCGAACAGGGCATTCGCGAGGCGCTGACCGGTGGCATCCTGGCCGGCTATGAGATGGTCGACTTCAAGGCCGTGCTGTTTGACGGCAGCTACCACGA
>CAXTWU010000081.1:0-9884 GCA_964248025.1 uncultured Acidobacteriaceae bacterium
TCCACGATCGCGATGGTCTGACCCGCGCCGTTGTAGCCCTGGCTGTAAGCCGTTTTCAGCCCGTAGAACCCGTACACGTCCTCCGGAGCGTAGGCGCAGGCAGCCGTAACCCCACTGCTGCCCGAAAGAGTGCCGCCGTAGATCAGCCCGGTCCAGGTTTGGCGGACGGCCCCGCTTACGCTGGTGCCGTACTGGTAGGTATCGGTGACGGTTTGCGGTGCCCCAAGACAGTGGGGCGAGAACAGGCCCGGCGCTCCGAAACCTGTAGCTCCCAAATCCGCAGGGAGCGTGCCCAGGGGCGATCCTGTTGCCGGCTCTGCTTGTCGGCGAGACAAGGGATGCATGGTTGCCCCCGAAAGGCCGGTCACCGCGCCAAGAAGGCCCGAGGCGGCACCGCGCAGGGATGGAGCGGTGGCAGCGGCGCTCAGGATCGCTCCGCCCCTGGTCTGGTACCGGTTCAGAACGGTGTGGAATGCCCCTTCAAAAGCGGCAGCTGTTCCTTCGAAGCGTAGTGAAAAGTCGTTGGCGCCGGTCACGGCAAGGCCGTGGGTCAGCAGTTCCTCGCGCACGGCAGCCAGTTCGGCCCCTGTGGGGGCAAACTGCTTCAGGGCGTCGGGGGTCGCGAAGTGTTGAAACGTGGGCGAGTCCGGCGTGTACATCGCCGCTACCTGTGCATCCAGCTGCGCCTTGTTGTGCAAGGGCAGCCACACTGTTCCGGCTACGGGCGTGGACGCAGCTGCTTGCCCCAGGCTGGTCACCGAGGATGCCAGTGCCGGCGAAAGCTGGGCCAATGCGGGGGCAGCGAACAGCGTGGAAGCTGCCAGCACTGCCGGGCGAGCGCAACGAAGATTCAGGCGAGAGAGGGCGCGATACAGAAACATGGGCATATCCTGGGGGAAGGATTTGGCCAGGGGCCGAAAAACTGCAGGGTCATCAAAAAGCCTGGAGTAAATCCAGGACAAAGTCCGGTGCCGGCGATATCGCGGCTCGCTCGTCCCATGGCGGCGTTGAGGCCTTTCTTATAGCACAATTCCCCATGGTTCAAACACCCTGGAGTTGCATGCGCGGTGGCGCCCGTCTTGACCTTGGCAGCCGTGCCGTCTACACTATGGCAGTTCAACAGCTTTTCAGAGCGCGCCTCCTTCCCGGCTCGCATCCCGCTTCCCATCGGTCGAGCGGGTTCGTTTCCTGTACCGTGTCAGCGAAACAAGTGGTGGAATCGGCGGCTGTGCTCGCGACTTTTTCGAAGTGGGCGTCGGCTCCCGGAGCCACGCACGAGAGGAATGATTTTATGTACGCGGTCATCCGTACTGGCGGCAAGCAGTACCGCGTCGCCCCCGGCGATGTGGTCAAGGTGGAAAAGGTTTCCGCCGATGAGAACGGCACAATTGAGTTCGGCGACGTGTTGGCGGTGTCGAGCGATCCGGGTTCTGTCGCAAAGCCGGCCCAAGGCGTCAGGGTCCTTGCAACAGTGATCGGTGAAGGCCGCGGCGAAAAAATCCTGGTCTTTCATTACAAGCGGAAGAAGCAGTACAAGAAGCTGCAAGGGCATCGGCAAAGCTTCACGGAAGTCCGGATCAAAGAGATCCAGGTGAACGGGCAAAGCTTCGCGGCTCAGGCCGGGGCATAAAGGGGGAACGATGGCACATAAAAAAGGTTTAGGCAGCTCCAAGAATGGCCGCGACTCCAACGCCCAGCGACTTGGCGTCAAGCGGTTCGGCGGTGAACTTGTGACCGGCGGCTCCATCATTGTTCGTCAGCGCGGAACACCCCTGAAGCCGGGAGCCAACGTCGGGATCGGCAGCGACGACACCCTGTTTGCCAAGATCGACGGCCGGGTCAAGTTTGTGGATCGCGGTCGGACCGGACGCTTTGTGGCCATTGAGCCGGTGATTGCGGCCGCGCCAGCGGAAGTCGCCGCAGACTGAAGTCACGCCGCTTCGGCAGATACAAGGTAAAAGCCGGCCCACAAGGCCGGCTTTCCGTTGTGTAAAAGTTCACTCTGCGCGAGCTTTGAACCGGTCCAGTACGGCATCCACCTTGGACTCAACGCCGGAGATAAACGGCACCTGCTCAGCTTGCCGTCCGCCCATGCCAAGTTTCAGCGCGACCTCGTTCCACTTCATCAGGTTGGAAGCAGGCGAAAGCGAGTGCGGCTGGCGCTCGGGCTCCGGCATGACGATGTAGTAGAGCCAGATCGTGGCAGCAAGCATCGCAAAACATTCATCGACGATATTGATGATGTGGGCCATCTCCGGCCTCACAATCAGGGTAAAGCCGACCGCATAGTCCGACATGCCGAAGATGGCGAGTCCGAGCGCAAAACCCATGACCCGGCTTCGGACGAAGAGCCCCAGTTTGCGCATGTGTACCAGCAACAAGGCCAGCAAAGTAAGTTCAAAAGAGCAGATACAGAAAACAAAGGAAACGCACATCTCGGTGAGCCAGATACGCCAACTCGCCATTTTGAACAAGGGAAGGTGAGCTGTCACTGCCACTGTCAAGATAACGATGGAAGTCCATCGAAACACGGCGATCGCCGCGCCGGACAAGCCCGGCAAGGGACGCAGGCATGTGCGGATCAGCGCTGCCATGATGAGAAACACCACTCCAACCTGTGCAACATACAACGGCCAGTAAACACAGCTGTAAGCGAAATTCACGACATGGGCGGACAGGTTCTGCTTTGAAGTCGCGGCACTCAGGGCAAGGTAGAGGCCATTCTGTCCAACGTGAAGGATGGCAAATGCCGCAAAGGTCCAGTACTTGGGGGTAGAGCTCGACGGCTGGGTCCCGGCGTCCGCGGAATCCCGCAAACGCTTCGGCGTTTTAGGCGTATATATCGCGAACAGGACCGCTATCCATATCAGCGATTCGACAATGGTAAGGATTGTAACTATGTCAGTCCTGTTCACGTATATTTCATTTCCAGGAGGCGATCATGAACATTGCGTGAAAGAAGCAAGGCTCAGGTCGCCAGTTCAGGTTTAGTACTGCCACGGCTTTGGAGCGGGTGCGCTGAAAAGAGAATGAACGAAAGAAGAAGAGCTCATGTTTGCAGCGAAGTTGCCGATAACGAGTGCAAGCATGGCGAAGGCGCGGATTGCTTTGGTCATGTCGTTCTCCATTGAATTAGGTTGGCAGGGCATTTACAGCGCACAAGGGACCGCTGCTCCGTGGGGGAGCAGTTTCCCCTGTGCGCTCAAGGTAGCGTCCCCATGGTGAAAGTGCAAAGCAGAAAATGAGGTCTGTAAGAAAAATTCCCGCACTCGAGGTTACCGGGGGTAGTGCCTGATGGTATGGGATAGTCACCAGCACGGCCACCGGCGGATGGTACCATAAGAGCATCGGGAAGTGATGCATCGGCAGCGGCTTTCCCGTCCATTTTGTTGCTGCCGGACACGCCCATTGGAGTTGCATGTCTCTGAACGATCGTTCGCTTTCGCCTGAACTGCCCATCCCTGCTCTCGGAAGCTATACCAGCGACAACATAAAAGTCCTGGAAGGGCTTGAGGCCGTGCGTCTGCGGCCGGCCATGTATATCGGTTCTACCGGCGAGCAGGGGCTGCATCACCTGGTTTACGAGGTGGTTGACAACTCGGTCGATGAAGCGTTGGCAGGTTATGCCAAGGCGGTCGATGTGGTGATCCATGTAGACAACTCCATTACGGTCGTCGACGACGGCCGGGGCATTCCGGTTGACCTGAAAACGTTGGACAATGGCGAACGGATGCCGGCCGTCCAGGTGGTTTTGACGAAACTGCACGCGGGCGGCAAGTTCGACGCCTCGACCTACAAGGTTTCGGGAGGCCTCCACGGCGTCGGCGTCTCCTGTGTCAACGCGTTGTCGGAGGCGTTTGATGTGGAAATCTGGCGCGACGGCCACACCTATGAGCAGGACTACTCGAAAGGCGCACCCATCTCCGGGCTGCGCGAGGTCGGCACATCCAAGCGGCGGGGCACCAAGGTCCATTTCCTGCCCGATAAAAGCATCTTTACTGTCACCGAGTACAACTACGACACCCTGGCGCAGCGCCTGCGCGAGCTTGCCTTCCTGAACAAGGGCCTGACGATCACGCTCACCGACGAGCGGACGCTGGACGCGAAAACGGGCGAAGCCAAACGCACCGAGTTCAAGTACGCCGGCGGCATCGCCGAGTTTATCCGCCACATCAACAAGGGCAAGGCCGTGCTCCACGAGCAGCCCATCCTGATGGAGGCCCTGCGCGACGGGGTCGATATGGAGATCGCGCTCCAGTACAACGATGGTTACTCGGAGACCGTTTTCACCTTTGCCAACAACATCAATACCGCCGATGGCGGCAGCCACCTGTCCGGTTTCCGGACAGGTCTGACGCGCACGGTGAACGCAGCCGGACAGTCGCTTGGCCTGTTCAAGGACATGAAGGAAAACCTTTCGGGCGACGACGTCCGCGAAGGGCTAGTGGCTGTGGTCAGCGTCAAGCTGCCGCAGCCGCAGTTTGAAGGGCAGACCAAGGGCAAGCTCAACTCCGACATCGCCGGAACGGTGCAGGCGCTGGTGAATGAAAAGTTGGGCATGTTCCTCGAGGCCAACCCGCAGGTCGCGAAAAAGATCATCAACAAGGCGATCGACGCCGCGCGCGCGCGGGAGGCGGCCCGCAAGGCCCGCGACCTGACCCGCCGCAAGGGCGCGCTCGACGGCGGCGGCCTGCCGGGCAAGCTTTCCGACTGCTCGGAGCGCAACCCGGAACGCTGCGAGCTGTACCTTGTGGAGGGCGAGTCGGCCGGCGGGACCTCCCGGCAAGGGCGAGACCGAAAGTTTCAGGCAATTCTGCCGCTCAAGGGCAAGATCCTGAACGTCGAGAAAGCCCGCTACGACAAGATGCTGGGCCACGAGGAGATCCGCGCCATGATCACGGCGCTCGGCTGCGGCATCGGCAAGGACGATTTCGACCCCGCGAAGCTGCGCTACGGCAAGATCATCCTGATGACGGATGCCGACGTGGACGGCTCGCACATTCGCACCCTGCTGCTCACTTTCTTTTTCCGCCACATGCAGGAGCTGATCAAGCGCGGTCACGTGTTTATCGCGCAGCCGCCGTTGTACCGCATCAAGAAGGGCAAGTTCGAGCAGTACATCAAGGATGACCGCGAGTTCGTCGACGTGATGGTCAAGCGCGCCTCCGAAGGCATGGTCGTGAAGTACGGCGTGGGGGGGGATGGCTCGGCCAAAGGGCAGATCGAGGGCCCGGCGCTGACGAAGTTCATGGGGCAGCTCAACGAATACCTGGGCTTCTTCGAAAAGGTGAACCGGCGCGTTCGGAACGATGAAGTCGTCACGCTGCTGGCGGAGCAGGGGCTCACCCGGCGCGCCGACTTCGAGCGGCCTGAAAAGCTTGAGGCTGTGCATGCAGGGCTCGGAAAGATGGCCGCGAACTATCAGTTCAAGGCCGTGGCGGCACCGGCGCTCGACGAAGAGCACCAGACCTGGTCCGTCAGCTACACCGATGCGCAGGGAGCCGCCCGCAAAATTGATTTCGCGCTGGCCTCGACGCCCGAGTACCGGCAGATGATGACCCGGTACACGGCCATTCGCGAGCAGCTCGTCGGTCCGTTCACGGTCGAGTACGCGGGCAAAGCTGCCGCCGCCCCGGAGCCGGACCCCGAGGACACGGACACAACGACTACCGGCGAGATCGAGGCGGGACGCCCTGCGCCGAAACGTGCCGGGCGCACCTCGCACGAGCCAGTCGCCAAGAAAACTCCCGGCGAGCTTTTTGAATACGTGATCGACCAGGGCCGCAAGGAGTACCAGGTGCAGCGCTACAAGGGCTTAGGCGAGATGACCGCGCCGCAGCTGTGGGAGACCACCATGGACCCGGAGCGCCGTACCCTGCTCTCCGTTCGGCTCGAGGACATCGCCGAAACCGAGACGATCTTTACCACGCTGATGGGCGAGGATGTGGAGTCGCGGCGCAAATTCATCGAGGAAAATGCGCTGGATGTGAAGAACCTCGATATTTAACCGAATGAAGAGAGGTTTTGTTCTTTCGGCATGCGCCGCCTGGTCTGCATTGTGCTCGCGGAACCGGCGCGCACGGGCTGGGGGCAGGATTTCTCGACTGCCGCGCGAAAGGCCGACTTCGAAACATTCGTAAACGATTTTGAACATTCCTACGCCTATCTCGACCAGCCCGAAAAGCCGTGGCTAACCTGGAACTCTCGCTATGGTGCCGCGATTGAGCACGCGCAGACAAAAGAAGCCTTCGACACTGTGCTGGCTTCAGCCCTAAGTGAACTGCATGATTTTCATGCTGAGGTCCGGTCCCCCGTTCCGGACCGCTGGCTTCCGGTTCCGACCTTTGCTGATCTCTGGGCTGAGTTTCAGGGCTCACGAGCGGTCGTCGTCGCGGTGCGCGATGGCAGCGATGCGGCTCGTGCCGGTGTAGAGGTGGGCGACAGCATCACTACGATAGGCTCCGTTGCTATGGCGCAGGCCATCGCCGACCGGCTCACGCCCGCGGTGGATCAAACGAATTCGAAAGCTCGCCAATGGGCGCTCTTGTCTGTTCTGACAGGGCGTGCGGACGAGGCCCGCACTTTCACCATCGTCCGTCCGAATGGAACATCGCACACCATTACGCTCCCGTTGGAGCGCCGACTCGATCGGCCTTCAGCTGCATTGACGGCCACGATTCTTGCCGGGAACATTGGACTGATCCGGTTCAACAACTCACTCGGAGATCAAAAAACAGCGGAGGCGTTCGACCAGGCCCTCCTTGAACTGCGAGCCACCAGGGGACTCATTCTGGACCTGCGGGATGTGCCCAGCGGAGGCGATAGCTCGATAGCGCTCGGAATCCTGGGGCGTTTCGTCTCGAAACTGCTGCCGTACCAGCGACACAGGATTCCCGACTACGGGCAGGCCGGTGTGGAGCGCAACTGGGTTGAGCTGGTGGCTCCGCGAGGTCCCTTCCCCTACACCGCTCCAGTTGCCGTACTGGTAGACCATTGGACGGGCAGCATGGGAGAGGGAATGGCGATCGGGTTCGACGCTATGCAGCGAGCGATCGTGGTCGGAACACGCATGGCCGGGCTTGCCGGAGCAGTTTCAGACGAAAAGCTGCCAAAAACCGGCGTTAACGTGGCGTACAGCACGGAGCAGATCTTTCACGTGGATGGAACGCCCCGGCAGGCTTGGCTTCCGCCCGTTCTTGTTAGACTACCCGCAGGCCGGAGTGAAGGCGATTCTATCCTTGAAAGAGGACGCGCCGAGCTGACAGCAGCCAAGCCACCGCGAAATACATCGCAGCCGTGGAATATCTTGCCTCCCAGGAAATGACACGACCATCCTTTGATTCGCCGGGACATGAGGGAAGCAGGTGAAAGCTACTCTTCGCTGCCCCGCTCCTCTTTCGCGCCAGCGCTGGCGGGCAACTCTAGTGCAATAAGCGAAAATCGTGTTTCGCCGGGCTCGGCCTGCCGGAAAAGCACGATGTGCTGCCGCCGGCTCGATCCGGCTTTCAGCCGCAGCTCATGGTCATCCGTAAAGCTGCGCATCTGCTGGTTGCCATAGTCTTCCCTGCAGGTCAGCCCTTCGGCGGTGCGGGTCGGTTGCCCAATGGTCTCGTCGCCCCGGCATTGCAGCACGTTGCCGTAGCGGGCCAGGGCTTTGCGATAAAACTCCTGCACCTTCGGCTGCGAGTCAGTTGAGATGTAATTTGCCACCTGCACCCGCATCTGAAAAGGACCAAAGCCCATGTGCACGTCGACCGATTGGCTGTCCCCTGCCGATCCCTCCGGATGGGCAGGAGCCGGCATGGCACCAGGGTACTTCGGCAAGCCCAGGTTGGCTGCGTCTTCCTGATTCTTGTGCACCTGCAGGCCGCCGAACGGGGTGCTGATCTGGACATCCTTGTTTTCGCCGCCCTGCGTTTTCTTGTTGACCCGTACGGAGCAGCCAGCGAGCATCACCGAGCCTGCCACCAGCCCCGCCCAAAGCGCCTGCCATCCTGCTCTCATCGCCTGCCTCCCCCTGCACTGCCCTGTGAGGATACGCAGACACTGTCTCGCTGGTTCCCTGAGCCGCCGAGCCCGTGCCGCAGAAACCCGCGACCTGCCTCGCAACTTAATCGGTCCCAAAGACCGGCCAGCCGCTATACTGCCCGTGACGCACGCTCGGAAGCGTGCTTTCGACCTATGTCCAAGGACGACGACTTTGAAGGGCGAACGCAGGGCGGCCGGGGCTCGCAGCCGGCCGCGCCTTCCATCCCCGACAAGCTCTACTTTCGCATCGGCGAGGTGGCCGCGCTTTGCCGTGTGCCCACGCACGTCCTGCGCTTCTGGCAGACCGAGTTTGCGCAGCTCCGGCCGGGCAAGAGCGGCACCGGGCAACGTTTGTACCGGCGGCGCGATGTAGAGATGGCCTTGCGCATCAAGCAGCTGCTGCACGGGGAGGGTTATACCATCGCCGGGGCCCGGGGCGTGCTGGCCGAGGAGCGAGCCTTGCCGGCACCCCCACCCCCACAGGGCGGCCCAGCCGCGGCCACAGGAGTGGATCACGAACCGGCACAGGAGGCTCTTGCGGCGGTGCGGGGTGAGCTTCGTGAGCTGCTGCGCCTGCTTGAGCCTGAACCGCCTGGAGCCGCCCCAAAGCGCGGCGGGCCAGAGCTGGTGTCGCGCGAAGGTTCTCCATCACGCGAGTAACCGCGCGCACGTACACTACTGCCTATGAACAAAGAGAAGAACGCAGGGGGCCGGGTGACGGCCTTTTGCGATGGAGGCTCGCGCGGCAACCCCGGGCCGGCCGGGTATGGCGTCTGGATCCAGGACGAAAACGGCGCGCCGTTGGCCGAGCTCAGCGACTTTATCGGCATCCGCACCAACAATGTAGCCGAATACTCCGGGCTGCTGGCCGCGCTCGAGTGGGCGCTCGCGAATGGCGCCCACGAGCTGCGGGTCGTCTCCGACTCCGAGCTGATGGTGAAGCAGATCAAGGGGCAGTACAGCGTGAAGAGCCCCGACTTAAAGCCGCTGTACGAAGAAGCGAAGCGCCGCGCGGCCAAGCTGGACCGCTTTGAGATGCAGCATGTGCTGCGGGGCAAAAACAAGGAAGCCGACCGGCTGGCGAACGAAGCGATGGATCGGGGGATGGGACGCGTGCCCGGCCTTTTAACAGCGCGGCCGGCCCCGGCGGTGACTGCGGCGAGATCCGGCCCGGCTGCCACCCCGGCGGTGACTCCGTTGCCGGCAGCCGGGGCGCGCCCGCAAGCATCGCTTCTACGCCACCCATCGCCCGGTCTGCCGAGCGAGGTGACGGGCTTTGTGAGGAACGGCGTGGTCCACCTGGTCGAGGGCGAACTTCCCGAAGGAACGTTTGTGCGCATCCTGCCGGCCACGGGGCGCTAGACAAGGGGCGCCGCGGGAAGGGAACAGCACGTGCGCGGCATTGCGCACACGATGACCCGAGCACGGATATCGGGGCGCGGGTGGTAGGCACAGGCAGGTCTCCCTGGTGAACATGAAAAGACGCCGGCGCACCGGCAAGCGACTGGAAACAGTTGCCCGCTACTAAAGCTACGACCCGGCCAGCTCCGTCCTGACCCACTCGCTCACCTGCCGGCCGTCTGCGCGCAGGCCCAGCTCCTTAATACGGTCATTAACAGCTTTCATCGCGGGCCCCATCGCTTTCGTGCCGAGCTCCATCCCGCTGGCCTGCAGCTCGGCCAGCACACCGGCGATCAGCGGCTTCAGCTCCGCCGCGCCCACCTGCTGCGGCAGGTAGGCCTCGATCATCGTGATTTCCCCGGCTTCTTTCTCCGCGAGCTCCGGACGATTGCCTTTGGTGAACTGCTCGATCGACTCGCGACGCTGCTTGATCAGCGTCAACAGCACCGCTTGCG